>JBJEBJ010000093.1:0-32210 GCA_051869955.1 Candidatus Cryptobacteroides sp. | reverse complement strand
AGAGTTGCAGCGACTTGACCATGTGCAGTGTGCCCTGCTTGTATTTCTGGAAGTGTTCTGAGGCAATGTGCTTCTCGTATGCCTCTTTTGAAGAATAAGTTTCGAGGATGGTGACAAGGCAAGGATTCTCCTTGTCGCTGATGGCATACATTGTCAGAGCGCCCGGCTCTGTGCGCAGAGATACTTCACCAACCCCTACGGCATATTTCATATACTCGTCGAGGTATTGCGGATAGACCTCAATCTTTGACAGGCGCACGATGCCATCAGCCGCCATTGTCTCCTTGGGACACATCCCGGGTTGATTGTCCAGATTGAGGCATTTACCGATTACTTCGCCGGTGGTAAGATAGGAATAGGTGGGAAACTCAAACAAAACAGGCTTCAGGCGTGCGTAGTCGAGCTTGCCCTTGCTGTCAAGTACTTCGGGTGAAGCATAGGTGTTTGCAATGGAGCAGATGAAGTTGTCGAAGCCTTTTGTCTCGTAGATATCCTCCACATTGCATTCCATCGTAAGCGGGGAGGCATCTATCACAGGAGTACCATTTTCTCCCCAATGGTATTCGAACACATCCGATTTGTCAACTGATGCTCCGCTGACGCTGCCGACATAGTCTGCCTTAGGGAGCATCTCGCGGCTTACGAGGTTGACGGACAGTTTTCCTGTCTTGCGTATGCCTTGATTGGTGTAGTGGCTTTTGCTCATGCTCACGAGGATTCGGTCGTGCCCGATGATTCCCGTGTGTGCCACGATGAGCCAATTGACCTTGCCCTCTACTTCTGCACCGACAACTGTAAGCGGTTCCGGATAGAGTGCAAGCTTACTTCCGATATTCTTCTTTTCCATTTCGGTACTGTTTTGTTTATTCTTCTCTCCCTCCTGACGCGGACCGCACGGCAGGAAGAGGGAGAGGAACAGTATGACTATAACAGGTTTCATTGTTTGATTCCAATGTTTTCAAGCCAGGCAGGGACGCGGGAGTCCATTTGTGAAAGGGTTGATGATGTCAGGAGCAATGTTTCATCGAGGATTGTTGCATCGGAGCAAAGCCCGCGGGCTTCACTTACAGAGGTGGACATTCCGCTGCTTCCGCTGGTGGCGAACAGGGCGATTCTTTTGCCTGTAAGTTTTGTGGCGTGGTCTTTCAGGAATGTCTGCATAGGAGTTGCCATGCTGCTGTACCAGATAGGATAGCCTACAATCACCATATCATAACTGTCGAAACTGTCCACTGAGGTCTTGACTGGCGGATAATTGCCCTGGCGGATTGATGCCAATTCTTCCTGGGCGCGTTCCAGCATTGCGTTGTAGTCGTCTTCGTATGGAGTTTCCGGCTCAACTTCAAGTATGTCGCAGTCGAGTGTGGTTTGGATGAGTTTTGCAACTCGTTCTGTGTTGCCGGTGCGGGAAGCATAGAGTACCAGATAACGCCCGTTGCCACCCGGAGCCGGTGTGTCGGGATTATCATCATCCTTATTGTCTCCGGGATTCTGCGGTTGTTCAGGTTGTTGCGGAGTTTCCGGCTGTTCAGGGATTGGATTATCGCCTCCGCAGGCAGGTGTTGAGATGATGCTGAGCAATAAAAGCGGTAATAGTAAGAACTTTTTCATTGTGTTTGTGTTTTATTTGTCGATTTGACTTTCCGTGAATGCATCGGCGCGATGTCCCATCAGGTGGATTTGTGAATAGTCATTGTCAAAGGCTGCCAACTCTTCTGGAGTGAGGCGTACATTGGCTGCGCCAAGAAGTTCGTCGAGATGGTCCGGATTCGTTGTGCCCGGAATGGGGACGATGTATGACTTGCGCGACAAAATCCACACGAGGGCGAACTGTGCCGGAGTTATGCCCTTGCGCTCTGCGTGCTGCCTGACAAGATGCACCAGTGGCATATTGTGCTTGAGAGCTTCAGGAGTGAATTGCGGAAGATTCCATCTGCGGTCGCCTTCTTTGAATCGGCTGTTCTCATCAATGGCTCCGGTCAGGAAGGCCCTTCCGAGCGGGCAATATGGAACGAAACCTATGCCCAGTTCTTCGAGAGTGGGGAATATCTTGGTCTCCGGCTCACGCCACCAGATGGCATATTCACTTTGGACAGCTGTTACGGGGCAGACTGCGTGTGCTCTTCGTATGCTCCGTGCACTTGCCTCCGACATTCCGAAATGAAGTACCTTACCTTCGGCAATCAGGTCTTTCACCGTGCCGGCTACTTCTTCCATCGGAACATTCGGGTCAACCCTGTGCTGATAGAGAAGGTCGATGTGGTCGGTGCGAAGCCGACGAAGAGAACCTTCAACGGCGCGACGTATGTGGTCTGGACGGCTGTTGAGAAGAGTGTTGCGTCCTTCCTCCACCCCGAAGCCGAATTTGGTGGCAATCTTTACCTTGTCGCGGAAAGGCTGGAGTGCCTCTCCGACCCATTCTTCGCTGGTGTGCGGACCATATACCTCTGCAGTGTCAAAGAATGTGACCCCTTTGTCGTATGCGCGTCGGATGAGGGCAATCATTTCATTTTTGTCATATTTGCCTCCATAATATCCGACCATCGGCAGGCATCCCAGACCGATGGGCGACACTCCAAGTCCCATCAAGTGGCGATAATTGCTGTCTGCAATTACGGATTGTATTCCTTTTGTCCGGATCTCTTTGCCGGTGCTGGCGAAAAGTCTGGATGCTCCGCTGAGTTCAGTTGCCGCAAATGCTGCTCCTGCTGCAGTCATTTTCAAAAAGTCTCGTCGTTCCATATTCAGTCTTTTTTGAATAATTCCATCAAGTCGCGGATTATGTTTATTTCATTGTCTTCAAGGATTATTGAGTCCTCCGTAGCATCCGCTTCATTATTGGGAAATATGATGTCAAGGATGTGACCTGCCGTGGTATGATGCCGCCCGGCTATATAATTGACCACATCGTCATTTTCCATTGCTTCTCGTATGTCTTTCCAAGTTTTCATTTCTATCCATATTTCGATGATGCAAAAGTATCGACCTGGCTCCAAAACGACTTACCAGTTTTAAGGCATTTCATACCAATTTTGAAGAATATGCCGGATATAGGTTAGAAATGATTATTTTTGCCTGGTTCAAGAATTATTCTCTATGAGCAAGATACTCAAGGTCCGCAGTGTCGGAGACTACATCGGATATCTCGGAGGGAGGGAGCAGCATCCTCTCGTCGGGATTGTGGATTATGCGCAGCTGTCACCGATACGCCACAGCCTGAACAGTTACGGGGTGTATGGCGTGTTTATGCACGAGCATCTGAGTGTTGATCTGCAGTATGGATGCGGCAAATATGACTATCAGAATGGCGGCACGGTAATATGTGTCGCCCCGGGGCAGATTGGAGGGAAGGAGGATAACGGTGAACGTATGGATTTGGACGGCTGGGCCTTGCTGTTTCATCCGGACCTGCTTCACGGCACTCATCTGGAGAGGGAGATGAGGAATTATTCGTTTTTTGATTACAATGTGAATGAGGCCCTGCATACCTCGAAGGAAGAATATGCTGTCCTTGAATCCATTATGAAAAGAATCAAGGCGGAACTTGAATCCGGGCGTGACGGGGTTCAGGATGCAATAGTCGTGGACTGTGTGAGTTTGCTTCTGAACTATTGCAAGCGTTTCTATGAGAGGCAATTCCTCACGAGAAAGGTGGAGAATGCCGATGTGCTGCAGAAGCTGAATTCAGTGCTTGACGAGTATTATGATAGTGAAGTCCAGTTCCGTCTTGGTCTTCCGACGGTTGCCTATTGTGCGGAAAAACTTTATATGTCAGCAGGTTATCTGGGTGACCTTGTAAAAAGATACACCGGAGACTCAGCCATTGCATATATTCACAACTTTGTCATCCAGAGGGCAAAGAATGCCCTGGTCGGCGGAAAAACAATCTCAGAGACCGCATACGACCTTGGCTTTGAGTTTCCGGGACATCTGAGCCGTCTGTTCAAGAAGGTGGAAGGGGTCAGCCCTTCCGAGTTCCTTGACGGACGCAAGGGATGATTACTTCCCATTTCTTTACAACCCGGCTGGAATTCTTTAATTTGCAATCCTGCGTTTGAGCCAATGTTCCTTGAGCCATTCACGAACCGGTTCATCGTAGATTTTCATCACTCCACAGGCAAGGACAATAGAGATGAATACAACTCCTGTATTCATTGCGATGTGAATCCATATAGGTGCATCCTGATGCGCGGCTACCCAGCTCATTTGCATATACATGATGGGATAATGCGTGATGTACAGCGGGTAGGAAAGGTCGCCCAGCCATTTGCATACGGCCGTGCTCTTCTTGTCCGTGGTTACAGAACCCGAACCGGCAAGGACTATGAGCGGGAATATCAGCAGTATGCAGATTGCCTGATAAATGCCGTCCGGAACACCTGTCCTGCCTCCTATGCATGGAATGGAGAAGATGACAATGAGCGCCAGTGAGCACCACCAGAATCCGCCTTTGAGATGAATGGGCGAACCGCTTGGGTTGGTTTCTGTGCGGCGTGATGGAAGTATGCGTGAAATAAGCAGGCCGCAAAGGAAAGGATAGAGCAGTCGTGTGAAACCGATATAGATTTGCTGCGGGGTGAGGCTCCAGCCTCCGATCACGGTGTATTGCGGCCCGTCAGGAAAGAGTCCGAACACATCCCAACCCATTGTGAGATCCAATGTGAAGAAGGCGCAGACAACGCACAGCAAGGCTATCGCAATCTTTGGCAAATGCCTGAAAATGAATGCATAAAGTATATTGCCAATGTACTCGAAGGTCAGCGACCATTGAGGCCCGTTGAAGGAATTGAACTCGCCCCATCCGCGTATGTCAAGGCTGTTGGGGCAGGGGAGTATAAGCAGGCCCATCACAAGGCACAAGGCGAACTTCCAGCCTTCAACCTCCAATGTTTTCGGGAAAGCGGCTCCGGCGAAGAAGAACAATGCAGCACCAATGAGTGTGCCGGCAACGACCATAGGATGCAGACGTGTGAGACGGCGTTTGAAAAAGCCCCAGGTCGTCATTTTATCCCAACGGTCATCGTATGCATATCCGATGACAAAACCACTCAGTACGAAGAAGAAATCCACGGCCAGATAGCCGTGGTTCACAATCTGCGTCCCGAATACCGGTATATAAGTTTCGAAACAATGGAACAGGATTACCATCAGTGCGGCAACACCGCGAAGCCCGTCCAGGATTTCGTAACGTGGCTTGGATGCAAGATAAATGTTTTCTTTTGCCATAACTATTTCAGTTCTTATTTCCCGGCATCAACGAGATCCACGTGGAGAATCCTTACAGGAGAGTCTGGAAGTTCAGGACGGAGAAGACCGGTAGGGGAGGCTGCTATGGCGTCAATAACTTCTAGTCCGGAAATGGTCTCACCGAAAACGGTATAGTTGCCGTCCAGGTGTTTGCATCCTTCTTCGCTCTGCACGAAATAGAACTGGGTGCTTGAGGATGCCTTCTTCGGGTTTGCATAGTCCGGTTCATGTGCACCTGCGAGACATCCGCGCTTATGTGTCAGCTCAGGAGTGCATTCATTCGGAATCCAGAATCCGAGGTCTCCGGAACCCCACTGGTCCATACTTCTGCAAGGATCCTTGGTGAACGGGTCCCCGCCTTGAATCATGAATCCGTCGACAACCCTGTGGAAGAGGATTCCGTCGAAGAAATGTCCTGCAATGAGTTTGGTGTAAACGGCCCTGTGTAGAGGGGTTTGCCTGTAAAACTTGAAGCGGATGGTGCCGGCTGTAGTCACCATGTCGAATACCGGTTCCTCGCCAAGTTCGTAAGGGTCGAACGCAGGGGTCTTGATGGTGGTGTCAAGTTCAAACCTGTAGGCGTCAAGAGCGGCCTGGACCTCCTTGGAAACAGCCTCCTCGGAGGTGCTGTTCGCTCTGTTGCAGCAGCTTGCGAACAACAATCCGGCAGCTGCGACGGTCAGAATTGTGGTAATATTTCTTTTCATATTGAATGTATGTTTATACCAAAGATAATCATTTGGAAACATTAAACAAAATATTACTGCATCACTCTTCCATGAAAAGCTGCTGTCGGACGTATTCCAGACTCTCTTCTACATATTTGTATCCGCCCGAACCCGGTTTCCCGTACTTCAGGTATTGGAGATAATATTGCTCGGCTTTCTTCCAGTCCTTGAGCCGTTCGTAGCAATAGCCTATGTTGCTGAGTACCGAATACTTGCTCTTGTCCGTCTCCCAGGATTTCAGGTAATAATCGAGGGCATTGCCGAATTGCTCGGCTTTCATATATCCCAGTGCGTATTCTCTCTGAATCTTGCCGAGTATTTCCGGATCGGGTGTAATAAGATCAAGGGCCCTGTCAAACCATGGCTTGGCTTTTTTTATGCCCATGCCGCATTCTCCCATTATAGTGCCGATGCTGTAAGCCAGATTGACATCTCCGGAATCTATCTGCCAGGCGGCCTGCAATTCTTTCAATGCGCTGATATGTTTTTTGTTGCGCCACTGGTTCTGCCCGAGGTAAATATGTACGCTGTAGCTGTCATTCCCGTCGTCCTCCATTTTCTGGAATACCTCCTCGGATTTCACGAAATCCCCCAGCTGGAAATATGCCAGGCCTTGAAGCCCCCTTATGTCCATGTCGGTGGAATCAATCTGAAGGAAGTTTTCAGCCATATCGAGGACAATGACATATTCCTTTCTCCCGAGATGAATCTTTGCAGCCTTGCTGACCACGGCAGGATTGGCCGGATTCAGGCGCATATACATTTCGTAATAGGCAAGGGCAGAATCCGGCATTTCCGCCATATTGAATGAATCCGCTGTAAGTGAGATTATTGCAGGTATTGTATCCCTCCGGATTATGGAGAGCCCCATTTCAGCGCTCGCCTTGTAATCCTTTGACCTGTATGCAATGTTCATCATCCTGATCCGGTACAGAATGCTTTCGGGATTCATCATCAGCAGAGTCGAATACGTGTTGGCTGCAGATTCGATATCGCCGGCCTGGATGTGGCAGTCGGCAAGTTCATTCAATACCTCTTCATCAAACCGCTCCGGGCTCAACAAGCCGGACAGTAGTTCGATGGCCTTGTCTGTCTTGTAAATGCTCTTGAGATATCTGGCTTCGTCAATGACAGCCTTCCTGTCCTTTACCGTCTCCGCCGGCTGTGCCGTTGCGATGAACTGGCATAAACAAATGATACTTAGGATGAAAGATAACAGTGTTTTCATGTCCCTATGATAGTAATAGAGTTCGCATTGGTCGGAGTGAACAATCCTGATGCAAATATAATCAAGGGATTCGAGAATCGCTAATCGTCCTCTTCAAGTTGGAAGATTGATTCTACCGGTTTGTTGAAAAAGCGTGCTATCTTGAGCGACAATACCGTTGACGGGACATATTTGCCAGATTCGATGGAGTTTATGGTCTGGCGGCTAACGCCGAGTGCGGTAGCCAGATTCTGCTGCGTGATGTCTAAAATCGCCCGTTCCACTCTCAAAGAATTCTTCATTTTCCGGCCCTCCTGATCTTGCACATCGTGAGATTGAATTTCATAATGTAGATGATGAACGCCAGGAACAGTGCAGCCAACGCGAAGTTGAGGAATGAGAATCCGTAGAAGAACAGTATTCCGAATGCAAGTATTGCAGCTGTCACCCAGAAACTCCAGACGAATGTCTGCATGCGGATCTGCCCGGTCATTTCATCTTCATCTTTCTCCTTGGCAAGGGCGATGAAGCATACCGAGACGAGAAGTCCGAGCATCGCAAACTCGTTGACCGGGTCGTTCCTGATAATGGTGAATGCTTCTTTGCTGGTAATGTCCTCTATGGATATTGCAAAGGCCGGCCATGAGAGTAAATCGCAATCCCAGTCGCCGAATAACAGCAGCCATAAACACAGTGCCAGAAACGGGAAGAACAGCCAGAGTCCGACTGTCTTGAACTTGTAGGGGAGTAAAAAATTCTTGATCATGACAATATTGTATTAATATCATGATGCAAAGGTAAGTATATTTTTCAAAATATCAAGTTTATTTTACAT
The DNA here is from genome assembly GCA_051869955.1 of Candidatus Cryptobacteroides sp. GTDB lineage: Bacteria > Bacteroidota > Bacteroidia > Bacteroidales > UBA932 > Cryptobacteroides. Next base: position 24,193 of record JBJEBJ010000093.1, on the reverse strand, counting down.
TATATGCAGTAAACTTTACTTTATGGCTCGCGAATTCGGGGCTGGGATGAATTCTTTTCTGAAATTTTGCCCTGCAAGACAGATGCTTGAAGATAAATAAGTATGGGATTTGTAAAGAATTCACATAAAATCATTATTTTTGTCGATATATGGTAACTGCACATATTAATACAATGGTTCCGAAGATAAGGGCTGTCCTGTCAGGAAAGCCTGTAACTCGAGCATGGATTTTCGGCTCCTATTCCCGTGGTGAGGAAACTCCACAAAGCGATGTAGATATCTTGGTTCAGTACGATAATGGAAGCCATATGTCTCTAATGGATATCTCCCGTATCATGGTTGAACTTAGCACGGCTCTTGGTATTAAGGTTGATTTGGTTGAGGACGGGAGACTGTTGCCGTTCGCTGTTGAGAGTGCCAATCGAGATAAAATACTAGTCTATGAGAGAGCAAATTAGAGATAAGGAACGCCTTCAGCATATTCTGTATGCTATCAATACTATCGAACAGAGCCGTGCAAAATATTCCTCATCAGAAGATGTAGATGATCCAATTATCTACTTTGGTTTTGTCAAGCACGTGGAGATTATAGGTGAGGCAGTATATATGCTCAGCAAAGAATTCAGATCAGCTCATCCTGAGGTCGAGTGGGATGTCATTGAGGGTATGCGTCATGTCCTTGTGCATGGCTATTATCAAATAGAGCCTGATCAACTTTGGAATACAATTGACAGGGACATCCCATCTCTTAAACCTCTGATTGAGAATATCCTTGAGAATTGTTAGGCGCTTTATCTTCTGATGGAGCGCAAGAAGTGGTTTGACGGTGCAATTCACTGCCTGCGGAGTCTTTTGACTGCGTTTTCGAGGGATTCAGTAGGTTCGATTATGTTGTAGTCCTTCCAGAAGTCGACGTTCCAGTAGTCATCGACGACATCGTAGAATATCTGTCTCGGCTTGAATGCGTTGCTGCGATCAATGACAATCTCCGGATTTTCTTCGTGCTCCACGACGACCATCTCGGAACGGGCGGTGAAAGAAGATGAGAAGAGCCTGCGTTTCCAGTCGCATTTGAATCGGATGTCGTTCCGGAAATAGTTCAGGAATGTCAATCCGTCATGCTGGCGGTACGTGACGAGGAAACTTATTTCCAAAGGGCGGAAGACCAGGCCAGCCGGCTTTTTCTGGAGCACCGCCTCCGTGGCCTTCTCCCGGTCTGAGAGGTCGAGCGAGAACTCGGCCCTCGTAAAGGAAAGGCTCTCGCGGTCTATGAATATCCGGCCTTCGAACAGGGCGTAGCTTACGATGACGCGGGGACGGAAACTTATGACATATTGAAGCCGGTCATCCAGCATCTCGGAAGGCTCCTGGGAGAATGTGTAGTAGTCCAGAGTCTGTGCATCGAACAATGCGTCCGGATTCTTGACCACGTCCATGTATAGGGTCAGATTCGGTCCTCCGGCCACCTTGACAGCCAGCGTATCTGCCTTTTTCTGGCTCATGAGGCGGCGGGCCCTGGCAAGCTGTATTTTGTCGAAATCGACGATTCGTCGCGTGTAGGAGGTCTTGAATACATCCATCATCGCCTCGGACACGGCGATGTATTGCTGGCCTTTCTGTACGGTTTCGCGGTAGAATGCGCTCATCATGGTCTCGGATGGCGGATAATTCTCCGGGATTTTTCTCAGAGCCTCTTCCACGATACGCCTCGCATCTCCTCCATAGATTACTGCTTCATCAAGAAGGCTTGCGACAGGCGTCATCCAGATTTCCGCTTCAATGTCTTCCGCATTGTCCGGAGCTGAAGCGGAGAATCGTGTGTTATTGTAGCCGAGGTGCGACAGCTCCAGCTGGGCCGTGCCTCCCTGACGCGGAATCTTCAACGCGAAAAAGCCTTCTGCATTGGTCACAGTACCGATTGTAGTGCCGGTCACTACCACCGTCACATTCTCCATCTTCTTGCGCGTTTCCCTGTCGCGGACCGTACCCGTGACCGTTATCTCGCGTTTCGCGGCCTCCTCATGAGCCTGGGCCATGGCCTGCCCCTCGGCTGCCAATCCGATGACAGCTATCCAGAAAGCAGCGGGTATTCTGTATAAGGCGTTCATGTTAATTGTATTATTTACAGGCTCTTCCGCAGTACGTCGATGACATCGGCGCGGGAGAGTACAACGTAGCCGCTCTCGTTGATAGGGCAGGCATCGGCAATTCCTTCGAGCATGGACTCGTCGGCACCGCAGTCTGTGATGTTCATTGCCATTCCCAAGCCACGCATCCAGTCTTCCATCCTTTCGAGTCCTTCCAGGGCCACATCCTTTGCGCTCTTGCCTTTAGGGCGTACATCCCAAACATTCTGCGCCAACCGGCAGAACTTATTCACGGCATCCTCTGAACGGTTGATCAGCAGCCTGTAATAGGCTCCGCTTACGGCAGAGAGAGTGTGCCCGTGAGTGGCGTCAGTATATGCCGCAACGGCCTGGCCCAGCATGTGGACCATCCAGTCGGTAGGCTTGCCGCATTCAATAAGCCCGTTCAATGCCCAGGTTGCAGTCCACATGATGTTGCTCCTTGCCTCATAGTCCTCGGGATTAACCAGTACTTTGTGGGAACTGACTATGAGAGAACGCATCAGACCTTCGGCAATATAGTCCGAGGTGTTGTCATCATTGCCCGAAAGATATTGCTCGAGGATGTGTGACATGATGTCGTAAATGCCGGCAACTGTCTGATACTGTGGAACTGTGTAAGTATATACAGGATTGAGAATGGCAAAGTCAGGATTGCGGAAATAATAGAATTTCTTGCGGTTCTCACTGTGGTTCGAGATCACTGATCCACTGTTCATTTCAGAACCAGTCCCGGCCATCGTGAGGACACATCCGAGAGGAATCCACCGGCAGGTCATCTCGCCCCATTCATTGAAATAATATTCCCAAGGGTCTGCTTCACAATAGGTTGAGCCTGCTACTGCCTTGCAGTAATCGATCGTGGAGCCTCAGCCGACTGCAAGAATGAAGTCCACTGCCTCCTCCTTGGCCATGCGCATGCCTTCCCGTACCTTGTCGATGGTCGGGTTCGGCATCACTCCTCCCAGTTCGACTACTGTCTTGCCGGCCTTCTCCAGCTCCTTTTTCACGGCTTCATAGATGCCGTTCCTCTTGATGGAGCCGCCACCATAGACTAGCATGACCTTATTGCCGTAATTTTCAAGTTCCTTGCTGAGATTCTCAATGGCTTTTTCGCCGAAATATAGTTTGGTAGGGTTGTGAAATGTGAAATTGCCTGTCATGATGTTGTCGTGTTATTGTTTGCTTCGCAAAAATACGCACAATATTCCATAATCCCTTACCAATTTTATGGCAATTCTTACCAATTTCCTATCTTTGTGCGCCGGAGAACAGATTCCGGCGTACAAGGAATATGGATATTATCGGAAACATAGTGAGGGCTGACCTCCATTCTTATCTCGAAGCGGCCGGAGCAGTGGACTCCAGGCTGCCGGAATGCATTGATGTTGAGGAGAAATGGGAGGAAATCGCCAAGGCCTACATGCCGGACGGGATAAGGGAATTCAACTCGGCCCCGGTGGCGGCACTCGGATGGATGATGTTCATCGGGATGGCTGTGGCTGAGTTCTGGGACGAGGACTGGGAGAAATATCGAGAAGACAATGCCATTTACGAAAAACTCAGGGACAGCCGCGGCTACGACTATATGGACGAATACATTCTCGAGGACGTCTTGCATCTGGACCCGAAGCAAGCCGCCCGCGTCTCCTCCATAGTGGCCGAATGTGCCGCCCGGTCGAATTCCATACTTATCCGCCAGCAGATCGAACCCGGTACTACAGCAGCATTCAACGCCTTCGTTTCTGTCCTTCACCAGCTGTATCTTATGGGCATGGCAATGCGGCTCAAGTCTCTCGGCTACAAGATGACACTCATGACCATCTGACGTCAGAACATATATCCGATGCCGAGCTGGACTCTGCTGCGGTGGCAAGTTTCTTCCTCCACGCCGCCTACCCGGTTCACCAGTCCGTAGTCGAATCCGAAACGGAATCTGATGTTGTCTACATGGCACAAAATGCCGAGACCGAGCATGAAGTCGAACCTGCCGTAATTCGCTTCGGAATTGTCCTGGAAGAGTTCGTAGTAGTTTATGGAGGTCTTGATCGGCGTTTTGGTATTCAGTTTCGATGCGGCGCCGAAACTCAATGTAGGTGCTGCATAAGCCCCCAGGCTGACTCTTCTGCTGACGTCGAAGTCGTAATTGAACCTTACCGGGATATCAATGTAGTGCTCGTTCCATCTGCATTCAGTATCAGTAAGTTTCTCCATGTTTTCCGTAAGAAATTCATACTGGAGTCCCGGAGATATGCTGAAATGGTTCAATATCGGGAATGTGTAGTCGGCAAGAACGTAAACTCCGTCGAATGCCACAGTCTGGCTTATCGAACTTACTTTCTCTGTCAGTCCGGAATGCCCGTATCCGCCTTCAATGCCGAATTGTGCTTTTGCCATTACCGGGAGCAACATTGCGAGCGCAGCGCAGAAGATGAATTTTTTCATAAAAATCCGATTGAGGTTAATTATTGTTGCAAATATAGCATATCGGCAGATATATTGCAACCGCTATTGTATCATGCTCCCGTTTGACATCATGTCTGGCTTTTCCGGTACTGTGTCGGTGTCATCCCGGTCTCCCGCTTGAAGAAGCGGCAGAAGAATGAGTCGTTGGGGAAGGAGAGGGCTTCGGAAATCTCCGAGACGGTTCGTGAACGGTCGCGGAGGAGAACCTTCGCCTTGGTGATAACGGCCTTGTTTATCCATTGGGACACAGTCTTTCCGCTCGTCTGCGACACTGCCTTGCTGAGATACTGCGGGCTGACGCAGAGTTTCTCCGCATAATGGCTGACAGGCAGCTTGCCCGTGCCGCTGCGGTTGAGCTCCGCCATGAAACGGCTGAACAGGAATTCCATCCCGGATGCTGCTCTCCCGGAATTCTCCTCACGTGCGAGTTCCAGGACATAGTTCAGGAGCGCTGTAACCAAAGGCTCCACCACATCTTTCCTGTAAGGTTCTTCCTTTGCGAAAGAATAGATGGTGTGAATCAGCCTGCCTGTACGCTCCCATTCCTCCTTTTCCGGATGAATTGCAGATGCACCGTGCAGCCAATAGGGCAGATTGGTAGGGTATTTGTCAGGAGTGAATACTACCATCTCCATCCTGGTGTCTTCGCTGAGATATTTCATTTCATAATAGGTATCCTCCTTCATGAGCAGTAAGTCACCCTGTGACAGGATGCAGTCATTAAGGTTGATTTCAATGGTTACGGAGCCTGAAAGCACTCTGAGGATTCTGTTGTCGGCAATATGATATGGAGTGGATAAAATATGGAGTATTTCCGGGCTTACCTTCCTTTTCTCCATGTCGAGGTTTATTGCTAATCTCTCACGGATAATCAGTCTTTCGGAAGGTATGCCGATTTCCCTGAACATATCTGCGGCTATACCGATATCCATCGGTTTGAAGGTTTTCTTCTGGTCCATGTGAAATCATATTCTGATTGAAACAAAGATAATAAAATATCATGAATTTCCTTTGTTGAAACGATATTTAATTAAATATAGGACATTTTTGGCAATATACGGAAAACAATATTCTCACTTCTCTTCACGATATTTGCAAAACCATATTGCACTGACTTTAACATGAAACCAATGATGAAAAGAACTCTGCTGGCTTTGCTCCTGGCAGCCGCTTCAGCGGTGGCCTATGCGCAGCCAAGTCTCGAAGAATGTCTCAGAAAAGCTCAATCACATTATCCGTCAATAAAGAAATACGGCCTCATTGAAAGCAGCGAGGCCTTCAATCTGGCAAATGCATCCCGTGCCTGGCTGCCGCAGGTTGCGTTCTCCGCCCAGGCCACTGTCCAGTCCGATGTCGTGCACTGGCCGGAGACATTCGAACAAATGCTTGCTGCACAGGGACTTAAAATGACTGGTTTGCAGAAAGACCAGTACCGTATCCAGCTCGATCTGCAGCAATCCCTTTGGGACGGTGGAAAAAGCCGTTCAGACAAGCTCATTACCGAGTCGGAGGCCGAGCAGGAGAGACGCAGCGTGGACGTGGAACTCTATGAGGTCGAAAGCCGTGTGGAGGAAATCTATTTCGGAATCCTTCTCCTGCAGGAACGCAGGCGGATGATCGGGGAGATGACCCATAGGCTCCGGAACAATCTTGAATATGTCAATGCATTGATAGACAATGGGGTGGCCATGCAGGACGATGCCGATGCGGTGATGGTCCGCATATTGTCGGCCGGCCAGGAAATGACGCAGGTCAATGCGATGGAACGCAGCTACCGGACCATGCTCGGTCTTTTCATCGGGGAACCGGCAGGGGATGCTCCATTGGTTCTTCCTTCATCGCAGATGCCGCATAATGACAGTCCGGGAAGACCGGAAATGCTCCTGTTCGATGCCCGTGCGAATCTCCTCAATGCGCGTGAAAAGGCTGTGGATGTGTCGCTTATGCCGAGAATAAGTCTCTTTGCACAGGGCTATTACGGTTATCCGGGACTGAACATGTTCGAGAACATGATGAACCACGACTGGTCCTTGAACGGTATTGCCGGAGTCAAACTCAGCTGGAACATCGGAGGATTCTATACCGCGAAAAACAACCGCCGTCTCATAAAGGATTCCATGGCACAGGTTGAGGTTGCCCGGGACGTATTTTCGTTCAACAATGCGCTTCAGGCCGAGCAGGAGAATGCGGAGATAGCACGGATCCGGGAGGCTCTCGACTCGGACAGCAAGATAGTGGAGCTCCGCACAAGGATGAGGGAAAATGCCGAAGCACGACTCCGGGAAGGTGTCCTGAATGTGAAGGACCTGCTTGACAGGATCAGCGACGAGGCGGATTCGGAGATAGCGAGGAATACCCGTGAAATAGAGCTCGTGAAAGCTCTGTATGATCTCAGGCACACGTTGAACAATTAGTCCTATTATTTCAAATCAGACAAATTAATCAATCCCAATATAATGAAACATCTATTAATATTGCCGGCGGCTCTGGCCGCATTTCTTGCGGCATCATGCGCAAATGAGACCCGGTTCGATGCCTGCGGAACCTTCGAGGCCGATGAAGTTCTGGTATCAAGCCAGGGCGCTGGCCAGTTGATGTGGTTCAATGCAGAGGAGGGGGCATTGCTCTCCAAAGGAGACTATGTAGGGCTGGTGGACACAGTACAGCTTCATCTGCAGAAAGTGCAGCTCCAGGCCCAGATGAAATCCGTTCTCAGCTCCAGGCCGGATATCGGAAAGCAGGTGTCCTGGCTCAAAAGCCGGATTGCCACCCAGAAAACCGAGAAGGAGAGGATAGAACGTCTCGTGGCACGGGGTGCGGCTCCTTCCAAGCAGTTGGACGATATTGTCTCTGAAATCAAAGTGCTTGAAGACCAGCTTGATGCACAATTTTCATCATTGTCGAAAAACGCTTCTTCCATAGATCATAATGCCGTGTCACTCGATGCGCAGATTGCCATTGTAGATGACCGCATTGCACGTTGCTCGATAGTTTCTCCTGTCAGCGGGACCGTCCTTTCCAAATATGTGAGTGCCGGGGAACTTGTGACGCAGGGGACTCCGCTTATAAGGGTAGCAGACCTTGAGTCAGTGTATCTCAGGGCTTATTTCACGTCAGGGCAGATAGCTGAAATCAAGCTTGGGGACACAGTGACCGTGACCGCGGATTTCGGAGGTGACAGGCAATATCAGTATGAAGGCCGGATATCGTGGATATCGCAGGAGAGCGAATTTACTCCTAAGGCTATCCAGACCCGCGACACGAGGGAGAGCCTTGTTTATGCCGTGAAGATTGCCGTTAAGAACGACGGCAGGATAAAGCTCGGAATGTACGGAACTGTAAATCTTTAACTTATGTCCTATCCGGAAGCATTCGCGGTATCAGTGCATGATTTGGCCAAATCCTATGGTGAAGTCAGGGCCCTTGGCGGAATCTCCTTCGATGTCCGTCCGGGTGAACTGTTCGGCATCATCGGCCCTGACGGAGCCGGCAAGACCACGCTTTTCCGCATTCTCACGACTCTCCTTCTCCCGGATTCCGGGACTGCGTCAGTGTCCGGCCTGGATACGGTGAAGGATTATCATCAGATACGCAGGAGAGTGGGCTATATGCCGGGAAGATTCTCCCTTTACCAGGATCTCACAGTGGCGGAGAATCTGGAATTTTTCGCATCCCTTTTCGGAGTCTCCACCGATGAAAGCCGGGACCTGATTGCCCCTGTGTACAGTCAGATTGAGAAGTTCAGCAGTCGCCGTGCCGGGAAACTGTCAGGAGGAATGAAGCAGAAACTTGCCCTGAGCTGCGCTCTTGTCCACCGTCCGCAGGTGCTTTTCCTCGACGAGCCTACGACGGGCGTGGATGCGGTGAGCAGAAGCGAATTCTGGGACATGCTCAAGGGACTCGGCGAATACGGAATAACCATCATTGTATCAACTCCGTATATGGACGAGGCAGGACGCTGCAGCAGGGTGGCTCTGATGAACGAGGGAAAGATATTGAAAATCGACACTCCTCAAAGCATAGCGGATCCGGGCAGTACATTGGAAGACACATTTATCAGGCTTATTCAGGATGAACGCGGAAAACATAATAACAGTCAGGCATTTGACTAAACGTTTCGGGAATTTCACGGCCGTTGACGACATATCTTTCGATGTGGCGAAAGGGGAGATATTCGGATTTCTCGGGGCCAATGGTGCAGGCAAGACTACTGCCATCAGGATTCTCTGCGGGCTGAGCAGACCGACTTCCGGCAGTGGTTCGGTGGCTGGTTGCGATATCGTCTCCCAAAACGAGAAGATAAAGTCCAGAATAGGTTATATGTGTCAGAAATTCTCTCTGTATGAAGACCTTACTGTGAAAGAGAACATGGAACTGTTCGGTGGGATTTACGGGATGTCCGGCAAGGATATCCGCAATCGTTCAGAAGACATGTTGAAGGAACTTGAGTTCTGGGAGCATCGTGATGACCTGGTCCGCTCAATTCCGGCAGGCTGGAGGCAGAAACTTGCATTCACCGTGGCCAATCTTCATCGTCCGGCAGTGATTTTCCTCGATGAGCCGACCGGGGGAGTGGACCCCCTGACGAGACGCCAGTTCTGGGACATGATCAGGAGGGCGGCCTCCGAGGGGACTACAGTTTTCGTCACAACACATTACATGGACGAGGCCGGACATTGCGACAGGGTCTCCATTATGGTGGACGGAAAGATAATGGCTCTCGATACGCCGGCTGCTCTCATGGAGAAATACGGGGTGTCCTCAATGGATGATGTGTTCAGGCTATTGGCCAGAAAATCAGAAAGAAATGAATAGTTTTGCCCATTTTGTCAAGAAGGAGTCGCTGCACATCCTGCGTGACCTGAGGACAATCCTCGTGGTCATCGGGATTCCCATACTGCTGACCCTGCTCTTCGGATTCGCGATATCCACTGACGTGGACAATATCAATGTGGCTGTCTGTGCACCTCACGGTTCTTCCTCCATCAGGAAGGCAGTCGCTGACATTGACAACAACGGTTTCTTCACATTTGTCGGATACGTTTCCCAGAACGAGATAGATGAGGTCCTCAGGAGCGGCCGGGCCGGCGCGGTGGTCGTGTTCAGTGACGATTATGACCAGGTCGTCTCGGGCAGGAGACCCGACAAGAAGGCAGTCCAGATCGTGCTTGACGGTTCGAACCCGAATGTTGCGTCTTCCGCTGCTGTCTATCTCTCGGCTTCTCTCCGGTCAGGAACGGCTCCGGAAATGTTCGAGACACACATCCTGTACAATCCCCAGATGAAGAGCGCATACAATTTCGTGCCTGGAATTCTCGGCCTGATTTTCATCATAATCTGCGCGATGATGACATCCATATCGATAGTCAGGGAGAAGGAGACGGGCACTATGGAGGTCCTTTTAGTGTCCCCAGCCGGTCCTTCGGTGATTATCATTGCCAAGATGATTCCGTATTTCATCCTGAGCTGCGTGAATCTGGCTTCCGTTCTTGTTGTGGCCAAATACGCCCTCGGGGTGCCGATGGAGGGGAGTATTGCCGGAATCATCCTCGTATCCTTGGTGTACGTAATCTTGTCCCTCGGATTCGGACTTCTCGTTTCCACGGTGACTGACAAGCAGATAGTGGCCCTTCTGATATCCGGAATCGTGCTGATGCTGCCTGTTATGATGTTCTCCGGGATGCTATTTCCGGTGGAGAATCTTCCTGTCGTCCTGAAACCTTTCTCGTATATTATTCCGGCCCGCTGGTATATTGATGCCATACGGAAGATGATGATAGAGGGTCTGGGACTGTTGCAGGTATGGAAGGAGGCGGCAATCCTCGTGATAATGGCAGCCGGGATATTGAAGGTGGCGTCCATGAAGTTCAATGACAGACTTGAGTAGAATATGGGAGCACTGAAATCATTGATAATAAAAGAAATAAGGCAGCTTCGCAGAAATGCATTCATGCCGAAGCTCATCGTCGCCTATCCTTTGGTGATAGTTCTTGTCATGCCGTGGATAACGACGATGGACGTGCGTGATATCAATGTCGCTGTAGTGGACTGTGACCGGAGTGACATATCGGCACGAATTGCCTCCTGCGTGGATGCATCCGATTATCTGTCGCTTGAGGGAATATATCCGGATTATTCTTCGGCTCTCAAGGCTGTTGAGGAAGGACACATAGACGCTTTCATGGAGATTCCGCGAGGATTCGGAGAGAGCCTTGCTGCAATGCCTAAGAAGCTGAATATCAGTGCGAACGGAGTCAATGCCGTGAAGGGGAGTCTCGGTGCCCAATACCTTCTGCAGACCGTTTCGCATTTCCTGAAATCATATCGTTCGGAAACAGGTTGTCCTCTGCCTGGGGAATCCGTAGTGGTGACGAATATGTACAATCCGGAGATGGATTACAAACTCTATATGATTCCTGCCCTTCTTATAATGGTTTTAGTCGTCATCGGAGGTGTTCTCCCTGCACTTAATCTCGTGACGGAGAAGGAAAACGGCAGGATTGAGCAGATCAATGTAAGCCCTGTGAGCAAGATGGCTTTCACCCTGTCCAAACTGATTCCGTACTGGGTGATATGTTCATTTGAACTCGTTGTCTGCATGCTCCTTGCCCGCTTTGTGTACGGACTGCATTTCATGGGGTCGGCCTGGGCCGTGATACTGGCGGCAGTCCCGTTCATAATGGTGATGTCCGCTCTCGGTGTGAGCATTGCCAATATCTCCGACACGATGCAGCAGACCATGTTCCTGATGATTTTCTTCATCCTTTCGTTCATATTGATGAGCGGAATGATGACTCCGGTGGAATCCATGCCTGAATGGGCCAGGAAAATCACGTATCTGCTTCCACCTTCGTATATGGTGAGGATAATGAGAGCCGTGTATCTCAAGGGTGCTACCATGGCGGACCTGTGGACTGATTATGCGGCTCTCGGAGGCTTCGCCGTCCTGTTCTGCACCATAGCCACCCTGTCCTACCGCAAGAGGGGATAGTCCTGCCTCAGTGGGCTCAGATATTTCTCTCGCCGGACCTGTTTCTCAGATGATAGACCAGCTGGACGGAGAAATACCTTCCGATTCCGGAGTCCACGCTGTCGGTGGTACCGTTGGAGCTGATCGTGTGCCGGTAATTCCGGCTCGTCGCGTCAAACAGGTCATTGACACCGACTCCAATCTCGCCGAGACGGTTCCGGAACAGTTTCTTCCCGAGGAAAATGTCGCAGTAGGTCAGCCGGTCATCGTACGCCCCTTTGCAGCTTTTGTTCTGCATATAGTGTACTGAGCCTGTGAATGTCAGTCCTTTCCAGATGATGCATTTCAGGCTGCCTCTTGCGTGCTGCGTGAAATAATTGTTTTTCGTGATGCCGGTCCTGCCTGAATACTCGTTCTGGGAATACTGCCAGTTGTATCCGAGGGTGAAATCTATCCGGTCGCTGACATTGCTGTCGATCCTGCATCCTGCTGAATAATTGTTCCGGTGGACTGGCACCTTGTCCCCGTTTATCATTCCCGGAACTGATGTGGCCGTGGCCGATCCGTTCAGGTTCAGGTTGCTGGAAATGAATTTCAGGGGGCATCCGAATGAGAATTTCCCTGAGATCTTCCTGTAACCGGACAGGTTCACGGGTTTGCTGTACTGGTTCCCCTCTCCGAGCCTTACTCCTTCAGTCACCTGGAAATCAGGAGAGTCCACCACCAGCGAATCACCTATGTAGCCGGAGCATCCGGTGTAATGCAGGGACATCGACAGGGTCAGCCCCTTTTTCTTGTCTGTATGTATGTAACGTGTCTCCACGTTATGGTTGCAGGACGGTTCGAGTTCCGGATTGCCTGCACGTATGTAGCTGAGATTGTTCAGGTTCACCGTGCTTTGCAGCATCGTCACCGTAGGATTGGTGGTGCTGCTTCTCGCCGAGATCCGGACAGTGTTCTGCCGGTTGAAATAAATGTTGCCCACCAGATTGTAGAGGATGTTGCCGAAATTCCTCGTAGTCTCGTATGCGGACGGTATCTCGGCTGAACCGCTGTAATGCACCGCCTGATATGACAGGCTTCCGGTGACCTGCAATTTCTTGTTCTTGAAATTGTACCTCGCTCCTGCCACGTGCGTGGAGAACACGCTCCCGTTCAGCGCGGACTGCCTGTTGTCCGGCTCTGTCCTGTATTCTTCCGCATTCTTGTCGAACAGGTATGCCCTGGTGTCAGCCGAACTGTTGCTTAGCGAGTATTTGTAGTCTATGGCTATCCTCGAGCGCTTGCCCGATGGCTCTGTGTACGTGACGCCGAAGTTGATGCCGTATCTCTCGGAGAGGCGGTCCTTTTTCTGCCTGGAGTAATTGTCAGCCAATGAGATGTCGAATCCGTTCTCCTCTTTGTTGAAAGTGTGTTGCGTGAAATGCTCAAGCCCCGAATATATGTAATAGCTGCCGCCGAGTGATGCGCTCAGCGACCTTCCGGGCTTGCTGAACTTGTATCTGTAAGAAGATGAAAGCCTGGCGTTCACCGTCCATCTGTCATTGTCCGACAGGTTGCTCCTGTTCCTGATGAACACGGTGTCCGGCAGGTCCACGTCCGTACCGATCACATTGCGCAGCCCTGTCTCCTGATATCTCGAGTCCTCGATCTTCTGGTAAGTGACTGAAGGCCTGATGACAAGAGAATGCCGGCCTTGGGGACTGACGGATATTTTCGACGAGAACTTGTGGGTGTTGTTGTCCGCATCGTAATCGCTGGATGTTCCTGTCAGCTGCGTCACACCTTCACTGACCGGCCTTGTCCTGAGGCTTCCGGATTCGTTGGAGTTCCCGATACGGTTGAACATATAGCTTCCGTTGAACCATCGGTTCGCGTAGTTCGTCCCGACGGACTGGACATCCGAGATTCCGGAAAGCGACTTGACGGCGAAATTCGCGTCATTGGAGGAACTCCCGTCCGATGCCGAAGCGCTTACAAGGTCGTCCGACACGAAGTTGTATTTGCTGATGTTGTCCGCCATTCCCAGCACTGTCAGGCTCCTGTCACGGCCGAGCCGGTTCAGGCTTCCTCCTGCTATATATTTGTCCGGCAGTCCATAACCTCCGTAAAGCCTTCCGGATGTCATCGTCTTCCCTTTGGTCTTCGTCACAATATTGATGGCAGTGAACTCGTCGCCGTCGTCCATACCGGTCAGTTCGGCTTCATCGCTCCGTTTGTCCATCACTTCGATTTGGCTCACGAGATCGGCCGGGATGTTTTTCAGGGCGGTCATCACATCGTCGTCGAAATACTCTTTGCCGTCCACGTATATCTTGTTCACCTTTTTCCCGTTGGCCTCCACGTTGCCTGAGGACACAGATATGCCAGGCATCTTTGCGATCAGGTTCTCGCTTGTAGAGCCCATCATCGTCCTGTATGCCGCCGCATTGTATATTAGCGTGTCTCCGTTCTGTGAGCTTCGGAAGGCCTGTTCGCTGTGGACTGCCGCTTCGATGGATACGGCTTCCTCCTGCAGCAGGACTGTGCCGAGTTCGTTTTCGTTCCAGTCTGATCTGATAGTCTTCGTCCTGTAGCCGAGTATGGAAAACCTGATCACTCTCACCTCCCGGCTGATGTTGCGGAAACTGAATCCTCCGTCCTCGCCGCTTTCCGTGTAGTGCAATGTGGATCCGTCCGCGGCTGCAAGTTCCACGATGACTCCCGGCATAGGTGACAACGAAAGACTGTCACAGACCCTTCCCCTGAGAAAGCTGTTCTGGGATCTTGCGGTCTGCGGCAGGCAGGTCAGAATTATTATTATGAGAACGAGGACCGACGTATGGGACCTGAGCGGATATTTGCCGGGCAATTTATTGAAAGTCAATTTTATAAGTCAAGTATAATCAGGAAAGTCCTGTCATCACGACTTTGCATTGTGCAGTCATCGTTCTGACAGGACTCGTCAAATGTCAGAGTGTCCTCTTACATAAGGAATACCGGGAGAAGACCTCCTACGAGACCGAGGATGGCGTAGAACTCAGGAAGAGCGGCGTAGATGAGGGTGTATGTCATCACGTCGTGACCCTGGGACATTCCCACGATACCGTTTGCGCAGACCTGGCCCTGGCGGATGCCTGAGAAGAGGCATACGAGACCTACACCGAGGCCTACACCGAAGCAGAGCACCGAGTTGTCCATAAGCCACTGGTTGCCCTGGAGCAGCCAGATGAGGAATGCCACGAATCCGTAGAGACCCTGTGTTGCAGGAAGGGCGGAGAGAATCATGTAGCTTGATGATTTCTCGATATCCTTCTTCATTGCGCCTTCTGCAGCATTGGCTGCGATGGTGGTTCCGTAGCAGGATCCGATTCCTGCAAGGCCGAGCATCAAGCCCCAGCCGAGATAACCTAAAATTGCACTCATAGTTTTATAATTTTTTAGTTTTTAATTAATAATCAATACTTTAAACAATTATTTCTCCAATTCTGCCTTCAGCGGCTTGTATGCCTTTCCGCGTCCCTCGTATCCGGAATTCTTGAAGAACTCCACGAATGTAAGACGGAGAGGATGGACGAAAGCGCCGAGGCAGGCCATCGCGAGGTTCAGCACGTGGCCGAAAATCACGATCAGCAGGAAGAACGGCCAGTTGAGCAGTCCTCCGTCTCCGAGCACGAGCCATCCGAGAATGTTGAAGGCGTTGCCAAGCATTCCTCCGGCAAGACCGAGGGCATAGAGCCTGATGTAGCTGAGGACGTCACCGAGCAGTCCGGTA
Source organism: Candidatus Cryptobacteroides sp. (assembly GCA_051869955.1). Classification (GTDB taxonomy): domain Bacteria; phylum Bacteroidota; class Bacteroidia; order Bacteroidales; family UBA932; genus Cryptobacteroides. The sequence continues at coordinate 8,877 of JBJEBJ010000093.1, read as the reverse complement.
GCCATATTGTAGGTGTCCCAGAGTCCGGAGCCGATATTCATCAGCGGATTTCTTCCCGGAGTGTTGAATACGTAGATGGCAAGTCCTGATACGATTCCGAGCACTATCACAATGACCTTCATTATGGCGGCGTCCATTACCTCGAGGAAACCGAGTCCTGCGAGGATAATGCCTCCCACGATGAGGAGTACCCATCCCCAGGTGCTGATGTTCGCCTTCAGTCCGAAGCGCCTGGTATATCCAATCGCCTTGATGACCATGGCGAGACATACATGGAACACTCCTATTCCGACAGCAAGTACCATCTGCGCCGGGAATCCTGCGATGTTTCCGGTGATCATCACACTCTTCAGCCAGTCCGGAACCCAGGCAGCGTCAGGAAGGCTGATCCCGAAGAACGTGCCGAGGAAGATTCCGACAATGAAAGTGGCGACGCCGAGGGTGGTGATCAGGGGACCGAGTCCCTTGAACATGTCCACCTGTATCCATTTGCGGATCAGTGCGGTGCCGAACAGTGTAAGAATGATGCCGTATCCTGCGTCTCCCATACAGAGGGCGAAGAAGAGCATGAAGAACGGACCAAGTATAGGTGTGAGGTCGAACTCACCATATACCGGCATTCCGTACATTCCGGTCAATACCTCGAACATGCTGGCGAACTTGTTGTTTTTCAGCTTGATAGGAGGATTGTCCTGCTCTGTGGCTGCTTCCTTGACATAATATACGTCCATCTTGTCGAACGCCTCGCAGAGTCTCGCATCCTCCTCCGCCGGAGCGAATCCGGTGAATGTGGAAATGAGATTCTCCGCGGCCTGTTCCCCGGCATTGCCGGCAAGATATCTGTCGAGATCAGCGAGATCGGTATTGAGAGCGGAAGCTACCTTGACGGTCTCTTCCTTGAGCTTCTGGACCATTGCCTTGCGGGTAATGATTGCGTCCTCAAGCTTCGCAACCTCTGCTTCGGATTCCTTCCAGCTGCCCTGGGGCGCTGCGCATTCCTGTGCCGGGAACGTGTATTCCTCGTCAGTAGGGGATACCACGACGAAATATACCTTCTGTCCGTCATTCGAGATTACCTGGACGGCTTTTCCGCCCGTTTCAATGGCCTCGAAGGATTTCACTGGAAGGGCATAGAAATGGAAATCATATCCCAACCCTTTCAGTGTATCTATCGCATTGATGTCGAATTCGCCCCAAGGCATCCTCAGGTTCATCTCCTTCCTTGCGGACTGGAGCTGGGCCGAGAGTTCGTCGAGCTCGGAGAATGTCCTTGCGGTAATGCGGACGATGTCATTTGCGTCTGCGTCACTGAATGAGAATCCTTCCGCGCGTTTCAATATCTCGGCATTGTCAGGGTCCTTGCTCCAGTCAGCCTTGGTAAGCTTGTTCAGGGCACTCCTGAATTCTCCGGCTTCAGCAAGCAGGGCCGAAGACCTGTCATCCACCGGTTTGGTCGAACGTGATATGTCCACCACGCCGAGCTCCTGGAGATCCTTCAGGAATTTCTCCTGTCCTTCTGCCAGAAGGATAAAGGAGTATTTGGTCATCTGACTAATCATTCTGCAGCTCCTCCATAGCTTCTTCTTCCTCGTGACGGCTCTTCACGATCTTGGACGAGGCCTTGCTAAGGTTGTCCTCATCCTCCATATATCGTTTGATTTTCCGGATAGCCTCCTGATAACCGGGAATCTGCACCTTCTCGTAGAGGTTCACCTTCTGGGTGGTCTTCTTCCTCTGGTAATCGAGAATCCTGCTCTTTTCCTGATATACTTCCGACTCGATGCCGAGGCGTGACAATTCCTTGAGAATAGCCACTCCGTCAGCATACCAGGCCGGCTTGACGAAAGCATTGAAAGGATGGATCTCATAATGGATCTCCTTCAGCTCCGGAGTCTTCACTCCGGCGAGTTTCGCGGTGACCAAGTCCACATCCGTTATGGATATCAGTCCCGGCTCGAACTCGTTCCAAAGCGCGGCAAGGTAGTCGTACTTCTTCATTGCGGCATCCAGTTCCTCAATAAGTTTCTCTGACTTTTCCTTGGCTTTGCGCACCTCGAGGCGCAGGGCCGACTCCTTGTTCTGAAGCGTAGGAAGGGCCTTCTGACGCATCTTCAGCTGCTTGCCGAGGTTGTTCAGGGAAGTCTTATTGTATTGGAATTTAATAGCCATAAATTAAATATTTAGTAATTTGAAGATTACTCATTTCCAGTACTTGTCGATAAGTGCCTGCTTGATACCGGTTTCCGCCTTGGTGAAATGTTTGGCGAACAACTCCCATGCAGTGTCGAGCATCTCCTCGATGGTGATGTTGACATCGATGGACAGAAGCCTGGTCGCATAATCCTTGGCGTATGCGAGACATCTGTGGTCATAGTCGCTGAGGTCGAAACCGTTCTCCAGCTTGGTCTTGGCATTCTGTGCATCCGCATAGAGACGCACGCCTGCGTTCATCACCTGGCTGTGGTCCTCGCGAGTCTTCTTGCCCTGCACGAGCTGCTTGAGTCGTGAGAGGGAGCGGAACGGGTCAATGATGATCTTGCCTGAATCCGCGTCGGCACGGAGATAGAGCTGGCCCTCGGTGATGTATCCCGTGTTGTCAGGGATGGCGTGGGTGATGTCTCCGTCATTCAGGGTAGTCACGGCAATGATGGTGATGGAACCGCCTGAAGGAAGCTGCACGGCCTTCTCGTAGATTTTGGCGAGGTCGGAGTAGAGCGAACCCGGCATGGAATCCTTGGAAGGAATCTGGTCCATACGGTTCGACACGATACTCAGGGCATCCGCATAGAGGGTCATGTCGGTCAGGAGGACGAGCACTTTCTCGTTCTTGTCCACTGCGAAATATTCCGCTGCGGTCAGGGCCATGTCAGGGATAAGGAGACGCTCGACAGGGGATTCCTCGGTCGTGTTCACGAAACTGATGATCTTGTCGAGAGCACCTGCAGACTCGAATGCGTGCTTGAAGAAGAGGTAGTCGTCGTTGGACAGACCCATACCACCGAGGATGATCTTGTCCACGTCGGCACGGAGAGCCACGTCGGACATCACCTGGTTGTAAGGCTGGTCAGGGTCGGCGAAGAACGGAATCTTCTGTCCTGATACGATGGTATTGTTCAGGTCGATGCCTGCGATACCGGTAGGAATCAGCTCGGAAGGTTGTCTTCTCTTGTAAGGGTTCACGGACGGTCCTCCGATTTCCCTCTCTTCTCCTTCCACCTCCGGGCCGCCGTCAATAGGTTTTCCGTAAGCGTTGAAGAATCTTCCCGAGAGCTGGTCGCTCACTTTCAATGTCGGAGGGGCTCCGAGGAACGATACCTCGGCGTCGGTAGGAATGCCTTCCGTTCCGGCGAATACCTGAAGTGTGACGGCATCGCCTTTCGTCTTTACCACCTGGGCAAGACGTCCTCCTACGGTGGCGAGCTCGTCATTGGCAACTCCCGTGGCTTTCAGGGCGACGGTCGCCTTGGTGATGGCGTCGAGCTGCGTATATGTTCTTTTGAATGCCTTATTTGCCATTTTCTTCCAGAAGTTTAGAAAGTTGTGCCTGATATTTCCCGAATTCCTCGCTTTGGAATTCCGTGTAGTTCATCTGGCGGAGGTCATTGATGAGTTCCTTGAAGAAATTGCGGCATTCTTCGAAGTCCTTGAAATCAAAGCTGCGTCCGCAGATGTCGAGAATGAGGTTCAGCATATATCTCTGGCGCTCGATAGGGCAGAGGCTGTCCACTGCATCGAAAGCGTCCTGCTGCAGGAACACGAAGTCGAGCAGCTCGGATTTCCAGAATGTCTCGTGGTAGCTGATAGGAACTCCGTCGTCTCCGAGGATGTTGATCTGTTCGGATGCGTCGCGTCCCTGGCGGATGATGTTCTTGGCGAGATTGACCTTGTCCACCCATCCTTTCTCCACTTTCTCGTCGAGGTATTCGCGGATTTCCGGATACTCGAGATATTTGGAATAGGAGTCGATAGGGTTGACAGCCGGATATCTCTTCTGGTCGGCGCGGTTCTGCTCGAGAGCGTAGAAGCATCTCGCTGCCTTCTTGGTGGACTCTGTCACAGGCTCCTTGAGGTTACCTCCTGAAGGTGACACGGTACCGATGAAGGTCACAGCTCCGGTCTGTCCGTTGTTCAGCACGACCATTCCGGCCCTTGCATAGAAGTTGGAGATGATGGACGAGAGGTCCACAGGGAATGCGTCTGCTCCAGGGAGCTCTTCCATACGGTTGGACATTTCCCTGAGGGCCTGTGCCCAGCGGGATGTGGAGTCGGCGAGGAGGAGACATTTGAGACCCATTGCCCTGTAATACTCGCAGATGGTCATTGCCGTATATACGGATGCCTCACGTGCAGCCACAGGCATGTTGGATGTGTTGCAGATGATTGTGGTCCTCTCCATGAGGTGACGTCCTGTATGAGGGTCGATGAGCTCAGGGAATTCGGTGAAGATTTCAACGACCTCGTTGGCACGTTCTCCGCAGGCTGCCATCACGATGACGTCGGCGTCACCCTGCTTTGCAATGGCGTGCTGGAGCACTGTCTTGCCGCATCCGAAAGGACCCGGGATGAATCCTGTTCCGCCTTCTGCGATAGGGTCGAGAGTGTCAATCACCCTGACGCCGGTCTCCATTATCTTGTTCGGCCTCGGTTTCTCCCTGTATGCCTTGACAGCCACTTTGACAGGCCATTTCTGGACCATTGTCACTGGAACTTCCTCTCCGTCAGCGGATGTGAGGACCGCGATGGTATGGTCAATATTGTACTGCCCTGCGGCAGCTACCGATTTCACGGTATAGTCTCCCTTGAATGAGAACGGAACCATGATCTTATGAGGCAGCCATCCTTCCTTCACTTCACCGAGCCAGTCGGCAGCGATGACCTTGTCTCCCGGTTTTGCAATCGGGGTGAAGTCCCAGAGTTTATCGTGGTCCAGCGGGGAGGTGTATTCGCCCCTCTTGAGGAACACGCTTTCCATCGTGGCGAGGTTGTTCTGCAGTCCGTCATAGACGCTGGACATCAGGCCCGGTCCGAGAGTCACTTCGAGCATTCTGCCCTCGAACTCCACAGAATCCCCGTTTTTAAGTCCTCGGGTGCTTTCAAAGACCTGTACTGAAGCATTTTTGCCTTTCACCTTGATGACCTCGGCAAGAAGCTTGGTGTCTCCTATGGTGATGTAGCAAAGCTCGTTTTCCGCCACCGGTCCGTTCACTTCGACGGTGACGAGGTTTGAAACGATGCCCGTTACTTTTCCTGTTGTTTTCATTTTTATCCTGTTTTCTTGTATTCCAATTAATACGCGGGCGCTATCTCACAGCTGCGTCCGCCGCTTCCCTGACTCCTATATATGAGCCTCTGACTTCATTCACGAGCCTTGAGAACATCTCCCTTCCGGTCTGCGGGTCAAGCTTGCGCCAGCGCATCACTATCTGCAGCTTGGCGATGAACCCGAGGATGGCTTCGATGTCGAAATAGTCGAATGTGGTCAGATTGTCTATTTTCTCCCACATGAGGTCATCGATTCCGCGTTCCCTCGCAAGGATGTCATCCGTGGCGAGAACGGCATCGGTCTTTGCCTCCTCTTCGAATTCTTCCCCGTCCCTGAGGAATATGTCGGTTTCCGCAGGACGTCCGAGAGCCTTGTTCAGATAGCTGACCTTGGCATTGCGGACATTCAGGTCGAAACGGAAATATTCCCTGAGGAAAGCGTTCCTGTGCGAAAGCGCCTCCCGGTAGAATTCCATGTCGAGACTCTCGGGGCTGAAGCCATTCTCGAGGAAACCTATCAGCTCCCTGTCCCTTGCGGAACAGTTCTCCTTGATCCAGGAGACAATGGAGTCTGCCGGCATGTCCTCGGACTCTTTCCAGTCCTGGGTGATGTCAGGAAGACTTGCTATTATATATTCGTAATTGTTCATCGGGATGTGTATGGATTATTCTCCGAAAAGGAGCTTCTTCGTGGCCGGCCTCAGGTACTCGGAGACAAGCTCCTTGAATGTCTCGTCAGTGAAGCTGATGAAGTAGCTTCCGTCCTTCGGGCCGATGGTGAATCCTCCTGAAACCTTCTTCGAGAATGATGCGGTGACGCCTGCCCCGAGGGTCTTGGAGAGTTCCGACTTCACGAACGGCTCGAGCCCTTTCTTCAGGGACTCCGGAAGGACGAGCTCAAGATCCTGCGGCTCAGCTGCGTTGAATTTGCCTGCAACGGCCTCTATGATGCCTTTCACAAATTCCTCTTCTGTCAATGCCTTTTCGACTGCAGCTCCGCTCATCTTGGCGACGAGAAGATTCTCGATGTCCTTTTTGGTGGCCTGGATGCTCTGTGACGCTGCCATTTTCAGGTCACCTGTCACTTTGGCAGTATAATCCCTGGCATCTTTCTCCGCTTTTGCGATTATTGCCGCTGCTTCCTTGCGGGCTTCTTCCACAATTGCGGCGGCTTCGCTCCTGGCTTTGGCGAGAAGGGCCTCGCCCTCTTCCTTTCCCTTGGACAGTCCCTGGTTGTAGAGCCTGTCGGTCAGTTCTTGCAATTTGTTGTCCATATCAGTATTTTGATGTTAATCTGTATCCTTTTAGTGCTTATTCTACAAATATAATAATTATTTACAAAGTCTGTGCGAGAATGTTGTCCAAAAAGTCGGGAATTCTGGCGTTTTTCAGGAAATTGGCATGAATGACGAAAATTGTATAAATTTTTTACAAAATGCTTGCAGATTCGAAAATTAGTTGTACATTTGCAGTGTATTAATAAACTCATACACTATGATTCGAATAGAAAATCTGGGTTTCAGCTACGGCTCGGTGCCTGTACTGAAGAATATTACGATGGACCTCGAGCCCGGCAGGATATACGGGCTTCTGGGAGAGAACGGGGTCGGAAAGACGACTCTGCTGACCCTGCTGTGTGGCCTGAAGAAGGCTATGTCCGGCAGCATTTCCGTGGACGGGCACGATCCTTTCGCCCGTGAACCTGAAATGCTGGCTTCACAATATTATCTCGCTGACGATCTCCGCAAGGTATCCATGAAGGCTTCCGCCTTCGCGCAGGGAGCCGGTGCCTTCTGGCCGGAGTTCGAGATGGACAAGTTCATGGAGATAATGTCCCTTTTCGAGACCGACCCGTCGATGAAGATGAATGCTATGTCCACAGGCCAGCTCAAGAAGACCTATATATCATTCGCGCTGTCTCTCGGCACTAAGTATCTGTATCTCGACGAGCCGACCAACGGGCTTGACATTCCGTCCAAGGCGCAGTTCCGCAGTGCTCTCATGAAATACACCCCGGAGGACGGTACCATTGTCATTTCCACACATCAGGTGCGCGACCTTGAGAACATTATAGATCCTATCATCATCCTGGACCGTCAGGATGTGCTGCTGAATGCCAGTGTCGAGGAGATTTCCTCCAAGCTGTTCTTCGACTACGGTACGACTCTGCATCCGGGCTCATTGTACAGCGAGCAACTGCCGGGTGGATTCATACAGGTCTATCCTAATACTGAAGGTGTCGAGAGCAAGGTGAACATCGAGGCTCTGTTCAATGCCGTTCACCGTCACAAGGACATCGTGAAAGAATTGTTCAACGAATCAAGATAGTTATTGCCATGAACAACAATACATTTTCATTCAGCCGTTTCGGCAGATTTTTCCTCTTCGACCTGAAGAGGTGGGCATACTCATACGGCCCGGCCTTCCTCACCACGTGCCTGATGCCGGTAATAGTATATTTCATAGTTGGCGCATTCTCACTTGTCTTCGATGCTCATTGGGCTGCTCCAGAGGTTGTTTCCAGGGCCATCGTCCTGGGCTTTACCGCGGCAGTACTGTTCATCACTTATCCTGCAAGTGTTTACGGGTTCTTGACCGACAAGCAGGCCGGATCTGATTACCTGATGATTCCTGCATCCACACTCGAGAAGTTTCTCTCCATGATGCTCAATGTTCTCGTGGTGGTGCCTGTAGTGTTTTTCCTGGTCTATGCAGGGGCAGATGCCTTGATTTGTGCAATTGACGGTAGGTGCGGAATGTCTTTGATAGCTTCCTCACACGATGCGATAGATTTCCTGGTGGATTTCGGGGATTCGTTCGAGGAGGGAATGGCTCCTGCATCAATCAGCCTGTTCTGGGTATATCTGAATTTCGGTATATCAATCCTGTATTTCCTGATTTGCGCCATCTGCTTCAAGAAGCACAAGATATTCTATCCGATTCTCATCCTGATAGGCATCAACATGGCTTTCAGCCTTCTGGCCGGTGTGGTGTTCAAGTATTTCTTCATAGATGAGAGCATAGTCGTGGAGTTCATCGAGAAAGTGATGGCCGGTGGCAATCTCGGCTCGCTGATTACTTGGTTCAATGCATTGTCCGCAATGTTCAACCTTATTTTCATATCGCTGTTCGCGGGCGCTGCATATTACAGATTGAAGACAATAAAGCATTAGATTATGGAATTTGATTCAAACAGGCCGATTTATCTGCAGATTTCAGATACTATCTGCGAAAAGATTCTCGACGGCACTCTCGAGGCGGACGGAAGGATTCCTTCCGTGCGTGAGTACGGGGCGCAGCTCGGCGTGAACCCGAATACGATAATGAGGACCTACGAGATTCTGACATCCGACGGCATCATTTATAACAAGAGGGGACTCGGCTATTTCATTTCGCCTGACGCGAAAGAGAAGGTGACCGCCCTGCGCAAGAAGGATTTCCTGGAGAATGTGGTTCCGAAGATCCGCCGACAGATGCAGTTGCTCGGACTTGGCCCGGAGATATTCGGGGAGAGCGCAGAATAACAATGTGTAATATTGAAAGTTTCTTAAAATTGAAATAATATGAAACACCCATGACTTTTTCAAGCCGTCCACGAGAATGAAAATGGATAAT
>JBJEBJ010000092.1:0-6717 GCA_051869955.1 Candidatus Cryptobacteroides sp. | reverse complement strand
ATGACCGGGGCGTGAGCGCAAGATACGTGCTTTCGGGCAGTTTTGACGAGGATGCGACATACAGCGGAAAACGTGACGAGGTGTTCGAGGCTTTCAAGAACAATGAGTTCGAGGTGCTTGTGAACGTATCGGTCTGCACAGCCGGATTCGACCAGAGGGATATAGAGGTAGTGATACTGAATTTCGCTACGGTCAGTCTGTCAAAGTATCTTCAGGCTGTTGGGCGAGGTAGCAGGATTACCGATACGAAGCACGACTTCTACGTTCTTGACGCAGGATGCAACGTATCCAAGTTCGGGGTTTATGAGGCCGACCGCAAGTTCTGCCTTTGGCACGATGAACACAAGTCAGGAGGAGTTATGGCTATGAAGGAGTGCGACACGACCAAGAAGGATATAAACGGCAAGTTCGGATGCGGTCAGCTCGTCCCGGCTACTGTCAAGGTCTGTCCTGCCTGCGGATATGTTTTCAGGACGGAGCAGTACGAATATCAGCTCCATTTGGAGGAGGTGACGGAGAGCAACGCAGCGGAGACGATAGCCGGAATGGTGGCGCAGAAAAGGCTTGAGGGATGGAGCACGGCAAGAATAATGGTTCAGGTGTGCCTCAAGAACGCAGGACAGGAAAGAAAAGCTTTCATTGAGGCTTACAAGGTTCTGAATCCGAAAAAGGACATTAACGATGCTATGAAATATTGGTACGTGTTCAAGCATCAGATATGGGATAAGATGAAGCACAAGAGGAGCGTACCGAAAGAAAATACATTGGGATTATGATTACAGAAGCAGGAGAGCAACCGAAAAAGAGAACGCACAGCGAGCCGGAGGGTCGCATTCAGGCCGAGTGTTTCGCTTGGTTCTGGAACACCTATCCGGAGTATAGGGGGCTGTTGTTCCACGTGCCTTCGGAGGGTAACAGAAACTCGATTATTGACGGAGGTCGCAGGAAAGCCCTTGGAATCGTGGCCGGAGTTTCCGACCTGATACTTATGCTGCCAAGACACAGATGTCACGGACTCTGTATAGAGATGAAGACCGAGGACGGAAGACAGAGCGACAAGCAGAAGGAATGGCAGAAGAAAGTCACGGAGCAGGGTTATGATTATCAGGTAATTCGTAGCCTTGAGGAGTTCAAGACCTGCATCACAGAATATATTTTCGACAATGGGTAAGAAAAGAACGATACCAACAAGGCCGCTTCCGGACAAAAGCGGATTGAAAGAGATTGAAAAGGATGCATTGTCCTATTACGTGGTGTTCGGTGCGGCAAAGGACTTCGTCTATGCGAAATTTCTGCATCCGGAGCTGCAGCTTTCGAAGACCGCACTAAAAAAGGCTACGGAGATGTATTTCGATGACAAGGAAGTCATTGATTACATCAAGAGCTATACGGAGACGATTGAACGTTTCCTGAACAGTCAGTCGGCTGTAAGCAAGATGAACGAGGAGGACAAGCAAAGAGCGCAGCTCGCCGCAATCGACAATGCCAAGGATTATATTCTTGAGCTCCTTCAGGATATTAAGAACTCCAATGACCCGGAGACTGTTCTGAAACTTGCAGACAAGCTGAATATGCTGAATTTGGAGGAGATATACGAGCAGCCGAGGAGGTATCTTCCGGAGAGCTGTAACGATTGCAGATACAAGAAATGGATTGAGGAGAACTGCAAGGAAACAGAAGATTAACAACAAATAATTACGTAATTTTATGGAAATTTTAGGAAAAGTCAAGGCTATTCTTCCGCTTCAGAGTGGAACAAGCCAAAGAGGGCCGTGGTCCAGGGCCACTGTCGTCATTGAGTACAAGTCAGGCAATTATTTCAACACTCTTGCTCTTGACAATATGAGTAAGGCGGAGGATTTCTCGAAACTCACCGTAGGAGGATTCTACACTTTCTATTTCGAGCCGTCCTCAAGGGAGTATCAGGGAAGATACTACACGCAGTGCACGTGCTTCAACTGGGTGCCTTATGCCGCACAAGCACAAGCTCCGTCTCCTGCACCTGAACCATCTCCTGCGGCACCACAAGATATGCCGACAGCGTGGTAGAAAAGAAAAGGGGTGGCCGAAAGCCACCCCAATTTTTATTCCGTTATCGTAGCACCCGGAGCATTGTTGTCTATTGCCGGGGCATTTGGATTGGATTCCTCGGAGCTTCCGCTGTACTTTTGTTTCATTATCAGCTCCTCCTCCCATTCCTTCATAATCTGCTGCTCGTCATCAAGATGTGGATTGCCGACATCCTGCATAGCGGCCTTGCGTGACTTGATTCTCGCATAAACTTGGTCGGTCTGCAACTTGACAAGCTCTGACTCGTTCTGCGGAATCCATATATTCTGCCAAACGGAGCAGCGCAGGCTCTCAAACTCTGCCATATTGCGCTCGGCCTTTCCTGCAAGCCGCTTGAAAAGCCTTGTGAGCTTCTTGACACTGCCGAAAATCTGCGGCCATCTTGTCTGGCACCATTGAATCTCCGGGGCAAACATAATCTTGATTGTAGTGGATGAATCAGCACCGGACTTCAGTATCTCCGGGTCAATGCGTACCGACAGGGAGTTGTGTAGGATATTGCTTTCAAGAGCTTTCTGCTGAATCTCCACAATATTGCTTGCGTCAGGAGGTGTAAGGAACTTTGCATCGGAGTTCTTGACTGTCTCGGAATTGCCTTTTACGCCAACTAATTTGCCATTTCCGCCAATAGGAGGTAAGCTCACCACTTTCTCGGACTTAATAAAAAGCATAGGGAATGCTGTGGAGCGCACCTCTTCGGCAACGTATGAGAGCAGTTTCTCGTAGGATTCGATTGACTGCTGAACAGGGCCGGACGGTATATCGTCCACACGAAAATACACAGTCTGAATCATATCGTTCCCGGCCTGATTCTCCTTTCTTGACAGAAGGGTGAATCCGTCCTCGCTCCTTTCTCTGCCGGACTGATTCTTGACCCATCTTCTCAACCTTTCTACAAGGCTGATTCCATCCTCGTCATCGTCATTTACCTTGACCCAGGTCTCCACTGAGTTTGTCGAGAATATATCAACAGCAGTCCTGCCCTGAAGCGAATACTTCCTGTAAAGCACCTCGTTTCCGTCATCATCAATTCCCGGATATAGAATATCCCCTTTGAGGAAAGAGAATACCTCGTAATCAATCGTTCCGTCAGGAGTCTGATACAGATATATTGCTCCGTCTCCTGTCTTGAAACAACTCTCGACTACTTCAAGATAGGCGACCTGCAATCCGCATTCATCCCTCATAGATAGCAGCATATCGTAAGCCTCGTCTTTCCCCTTGCTCTCGTTGGAAATATTGAATCCGTCAGCTGCAAAGAAAGAGGACTTGCGCTCGGCCAGCTCCTGCTGTATCCCGGTGCATACGACCTCGACATCATCATATCCGGCTATCTCCCATTTTGGGTTGCCGTTAGAGTCCTTTTCAGTTGCGCTCGGCTTGTATATGGCTCTTCTTGACATATACTTAGAGTTAATCTTGTGGGCAAACGAGGAAATCTCGTTCAGGAAGTCATCCTGCGTAAGATTCCGGTAGCAAGAGCCGAAGCCTCCGCTTATCTGCGTTCTGTAACCTGCCACATTGGAAGGAATCTGTAACGGGGAGTCAGGATTAATCCTGCGCCTCCAATAGTTCTTGTAAAGTTTCTCTGAAATATTCATAATCTACCATATATTTCCGTTGAACGTAGGTGTATTGTATAGTCCGTAGTATGCGTCATCCTCGACTTCCGGCTCAGGCTGCTTTTTAGGCCTTGCATCGAGCCTGAATACCGAGAACAGGCATAAAGTATCCATAAGGTTAGGAGAGGAGTGGAATTTGGCCTTATATTCGTCTTTTGAACGGTAATAAATCTTCTTGTTCCTCGTAGTGCTGATGAATACGTTTATCTCATCAAAGAACACGTCAAGAAGCTTTCTTGTCCGGCCTTTTTTGCCATAAGGAATAATCATATTCTTGTCAATAGCCATAGAAATCTCACCTTTCTCGAACATAACTTTCATCTTGCCGAGAAGCTGTGAGCGCAGGTTGAAATAGTTGTCAACCATAACCGGATTGCCGTTAGAATCCAACTCCTGAATAGGCCTTCTGTTGGTCGTGACAGGGAATCCGCTTGTATATGCCTTGAGGTAATATCCAATTCCGGTAGCATCGAATGCGAAGTGCTCCACCGGGACCTTGTATTCATCAAGAGTCCTGTCAATGAAATCAACAAGCTCTTTCGGGTCTCCACGGAAGAACTTCAGAGCGATGCACTGGTTACCCCTCATTATGGCCATAGGGCAGTCATCGCTCTCGGTATCACCTCCGGAGACGTCCATAAGGGCGTACATATTCTCGTCCCCGTCCCAAGGGTTCTCCCAAAGCTGATGAATCATATTCCTCGATACCTCGACAATCTCGTTATCCACAGGGCCTGCGTATCCACATTTGAGGATTGCCCTTTGTGTTGCTCCGGTATTGTGCAGGTTTCCGATGTTCTGCCCTTTTGTGGCCGATATGAGCTTGAGGTTGTCCGCACTTTCTCCGGTGAATGCCGTGAATGACTTGACAATCTGATTGATTGTGATTCCAGCCTCCTTCTCCTTTTCCGTTATGGATATGTTCGCCCTTTCAGCTACCTCCTCCGGTGTGTCGCCCCAAAGGATGTCGTGTTCCGAATCGCCCTTTATGTAGAAATACCTTGTCTTGCCGTTCATTTCCGGACGGAAGTACCAATCGTCACCGATATAGCCTGCATCCTTGAGCATGGTGGTCGTGAAGTGCTCGTGCTCAAAGTTGAATGACATGACCATGCACGGGGTCATTCCGGAACTGTCCCTGTTACGTGAGAACCAATAGGAGAACATCTTGAAGGACTTCATTTCCGTGGCTTCGTCTATTCCTATGTACGAAGCCTGATTCTTCTTTGCATAGTCCTTGAAATCGTCCCATTCGGACGGATTCTCCACATTAAAGTTGGAATGTATGAGCTGAACAGAGTTGTTCCATTGCGGCCAGTTGAATGTAGGATAATCGGCTGAACTGTATTGGCAACCTCCGAAGTTTCCCATTACCTCCACTGCGTCACGGAAGATTGAGGAACCTTTCTTGGAATCCTGTAAGCGGACTGATATGAAACGGCCCGTATATCCTTGTTTTCCAACACCGTTAAGGGCCTTTAGGAACATTGAATAGGTATTGTGGGTCACAAGGAAATCATCAGTAATGTACAGATGGTCATCGTTTGAAACGAGCAGGCATCTGCAATTCTTCTTGCCGACATCTTCCACGGATTCAAGGTAATGGAGCAGCCTCAAAGACCGTCTTTCCCTATGCTCCTTGCAATTCTTCTTTCTTGACGGGATTTTGAAGAAATTCGACCCGTTCTCATCATAGTAAATGTATATCCTATAAGATGTCCTTCCGGCTTTCCTTTCGCCTTTATAGGTAAAACGAGGTATTCTTTTACTCATCTTGCAGGCATAGCCAAGAGAGTTCACGAGGAATTTTACATCATTAGCAAGCCTTTCGCTCGATGTCGAATATTCTATTCCTCCGTGCTGTATATCGGAGCTTCCGTCAGTATCAAGCAATCCACGAAGCAGTTCCATACGTTCCTCTCTTGAAGCATAGAGGTATTCCTCCGGGATGAACTTTTCATAGCTCAGTTTGCCGAGCAGATCCATTTCGTAAAGGTTTTCACGAAGATTCTTGCCCCTTATGCGATATTCAAGTTTTGCGCTTGGCGGAAGATAGCACTCATAGCCCATAGAACGTGCTATATCAATTATCTCTGTCTTGGGATTGCATATTCTTATCAAAGATTTTGCACTAAGATGGCCATCACCAAGCAGGACGCCAAGCAGATACGGCTCAATCTTCAATTCCTTTTTTGAATTAAGGTCAACCGGGCCGCATATAGGGAAACAGATATTCCTTATGCTTCCTTTGCGCCTGCTCCGACTATTGAACATATCCACAATTTCGGAGGTCGTATAGAGGCCGCTTATATGCTCCCCCTGAATAACGGTGCAGTCTATCTTCCAAAGATGGTCAAGGCTTGACTCGGCTGACGAACCATCACTCATAGTAAAGCGAACAACTTCTTTCTCTCCTTGTTCGTAGATACGTAGAACTCTCTGCGTCCCTCCGTTTGAGCCGCATATCACGTCACCGACCTTAATATCCCCCATTCTTACGAAGCCGTCCGGTGTAAGGACTTTCGCATCATACGGTTGCGCCTTCCCCATCTGTGACTCTCCGCAGAGGAATATGAGGTTTGATTGGCAGGCCACGACCCTCTCCTGCATTCCTGCCTGCGGCATATAGTCCACTTTTTCACGCAAGGTATATCCACCCACTTTGTCCCAACCTTTGTCGGTGACAGTAGGCGGCTTTCTTGTCACTCCCGGATAGAGTTTCGGGAACGGAGCGTCTTTCGTAATCAATTCAAACATAATGCAAATGTAACGAAAATGTTTTGAAATAAGAGGATAATTGATTAGATTTGTGCGGTATAAACACTGCTTTATGATAAACATATTTTGCAAGGAATGCGAGAACAAGGGCAAGAAGCCCCATTTTCTCGGCAGAGTTTCAGACGACACCGAGGGTACTCTGTACTTTTACTGTCGGAGCTGCCACAAGGAAATCAAGGTTGTGATTTCGGGAGGCAAGTACACAGCGGAGTACAGTGACCAGCCAAAAGTGAAAATCAAGGAACTT
>JBJEBJ010000091.1:0-6776 GCA_051869955.1 Candidatus Cryptobacteroides sp. | reverse complement strand
TGTATTTGTCCGTCTTGATGGTCATGTCCATCCGTCCTTTGCTGGTATGTTCTTCAACTTCCGTATAGAATCCGCAGAGGGTTGTCAGGATGTACATTACGCTTTGGAAATGCCTTTCCTGATCCGGCTGGAGTTCGTATGGGCATGCAGAGAGGAATGCCTGCAGGTGTTCCATGAAACCTTCGATGTCTTTATCACGCAGACAGATTACAAACTGGCTGACGGCAAACCCTGAATGCGGTTTGTCCACATTGGTATAGAAAGGTATCAGGAACCTGACAAATCCTTCTTCCACCTCCTTGTTAGGGTATCCGAGTTTGTACATGCCGAATTCCTTGTTATATTCCTTGATTGTGAGATAGCCACTCTGGTAAATGACCGGAATCGGGTTTGTCGATGCGGAATCTACACTGTTGAGTTCGTCTTCCGTCAATACCTCCTTTTCCAGTTTGGAAAGGTTATAGCGGTGCTTCTTGAGGAGTTCCACGAGATAGGTTGGGGTACCTGTCTCGAACCAGTAAGAGCCAAGTTTCAGCTTGAAGAAAGCATTCAGGAGACTGAAAGGGTTATATATCCCCGGCAAAGCGTCTTCGCAGAAATGATAACCGTCATAATTGACCTTCAATTCCTGCAACGTCTCTTCCACGGTCTTGCCGGAAGCTGAAGCGAGATTTGCGATGTCGTCCTGGAAATTGTCCTTGAGTTCCTGTTCCGTGATTCCGCAGATAGCATGGTACGGAGCGTCCATCGATATGTCGTTCAGATGATTCAGGTCACTGAATACACTCACTTTCCCGAATTTGGTGACTCCGGTCACGAATGCGAACTGAATGTAGGCATCACATGATTTGAGAGCGGCATAGAAGCTCTTGAGCACCGCACGGAATCCGTCCTGGAGTTCGTCGTTTCCTATTGCCTGGAGGATGGGCTTGTCATATTCGTCCACGAGAATGACCACCTGCCTTCCGGTCGTCTCATAAGCTTTCTGGATAAGTGAGGAGAATCGTGGTCCGTAGTAAGTACTGTCCGAGGTTATTCCGTACTTGGTTTCTTCCCTGCGCAGGAACTCGGCCAGGACATAATTCAACGCATCCACCCTGTCGTAATTTTGGGCATTGAGGTCGAGATGCATGACTGGGTATTGGCTCCAATCCTTTTCAAGATTCTCAATGGCAAGCCCCCGGAACAACTCTCTCTGCCCGAGGAAGTAAGCTTCCAATGTTGACAGGAATAGACTCTTTCCGAACCGCCTCGGCCGGGACAGGAAGAAATACTTCCCCCTGTTGACAATATCATACAGGATATGTGTCTTGTCCACATATTTATATCCCTTCTGTCGCAAGTCGCGGAAGCTTTGAATTCCAATAGGAAGTTTACTCTGTATCATGGCAGTGCGTTTTGTACCACAAATATAAAAATATTAATAGAAATACGAAAAAGCCCCGGAGCAATGCTCCGGAGCTTTCAGTGCGGACGGTGAGACTCGAACTCACACAGGCCAACGCCCACTACCCCCTCAAAGTAGCGTGTCTACCATTTCACCACGTCCGCAAATCACGTGAGGTAGATGTTTTCCTCATTCGGGACTGCAAATATACGCAGTAAATTCTGAATTGCAAAATTTTTCTGGGAAATTTTATCGTATTTATGGCAAAAATATGGTGCAATATTGTATTTCTCGGTGATAATCACTAATTTTGCAGCCGCTATCCACGAGTTGGATGGCACAGGCAATTTTATTAATTTATTAAAACAGATTCACAATGGCTGTTAAAATCAGACTCCAGCGCCACGGAAAGAAGAATTTTGCATTCTTCCACATTGTAGTGGCAGACGCACGCGCACCACGCGACGGTCGTTACATCGAGCAGCTCGGCTCCTACAACCCGAACACCAATCCTGCAACCATCGTTCTCAACGGAGAGCGCGCACTTGCATGGCTGAAAGTCGGTGCAGAGCCTACACTTGTTGCCCGCCGCATTCTCTCTTACGAGGGTGTACTCCTCAGGAAGCATCTTGACGGCGGTGTTGCCAAAGGTGCACTCACCCAGGAGCAGGCTGACAAGAAGTACGCTGACTGGAAAGCTCAGAGAGACGCCAAGATCGAGGCCAAGAAGCAGGGCCTGAGCAAGGCTGCAGCCGACAAGGCCAAGGCAGCTATCGAGGCAGAGGCCAAGGTAAACGAGGCAAGGGCTGAGGCTCTCGCCAAGAAGAAGGCCGAGGCTGAGGAAGCTGCAAGGAAGGCAGCAGAAGAGGCAGCTGCAGCAAAGGCTGCTGAAGAGGCTGCCACAGCAGAAGCTCCTGCAGAGGCTTAATCTCGATGAAGCCGTGTCCGGGGAGATGGATATGATTCAGATTGCCAGGATTCTGAAGTCCAACGGCACTGATGGTGAGGTCCTTATGGGCTTCCGCGGTATCCTTCCCGGGGACATTGACGCTGAGGAACCGGTGTTCATCCGCATGGACGGACTGCCGGTTCCTTTTTTCATGGAATCATTCAAGGCCAGGGGCAATGACAAGGCCCTGGTGCATTTCTACGGGGTGGACTCCCTGGAGGATGCCGAAGAACTCACCGGGAAAGATGTATTCGCCGACGCCTCCGGATATGAGGACGAGGCGGAAGATGACCTTTCAGGCATAGAGGGATGGACTTTGCTCCACGAAGACGGGCACGAGGCCGGTGTCATAAGCGGATTCGAGGACATCCCGGGCAATCCTTGCCTGTACGTGGAAACGCCTGACGGACAGGCCATGATTCCGTTCCACGAAGATCTGGTCCTGTCCGTCGACAGTGAAAACCGCAGGATCCGGATGGCGATTCCGGACGGTTTGTTATAATTCTACTCTCTGGCTTCTATTGGGCTTCCGCCTGCATCATTGCAGAGGCTTTCACATCAGCATAGAAGGCAGCTTGCGAAGTCTCCATATAAGGTATCAGCCACAGAAATCCTATTCCTAAAGTCATCACAGACAGAATTCCCCATCCGATGAAGCTCAGATAGAGGTAGAACAAATCGAATTTGTGTCCTTTCATGAGTCTCATGCTCTCGTTGATGGCCTGGTTCGCGGACATCTCGGGATGTTCCACGAGGATGTAAGGTGTCATCGCATAGGAGAATGCCTTGATGATGCCGGGGATAATGAAGAGCAGGGTCCAGAGGAATTCAAATATGCTCATCAGGATCAGTCCCCATACGAGATGAGGCCAGTTTCCGAATCCGAGGGAGAGGGAATTGTTCAGGAGCCTGTCATCTCCGGTCTCATGCAGCAGCCTGAACGCATTTTGCATACCAACTGCAAACGGATAGAGCACAAGCATATACACGAGAGATGAGCCGTAGCCCAATGCCGCAGGAAGAGGCATTCCGAACTGCTCCGCCAGACTCGGCCCCATGACTAAATATGAGGCAATCATGAAAATTACGACGGCGACCAGCGCCTGTGCCCAATTCCCGGAAAGGGATTTCAGAGCTGAATTTTTATAATCCTGATTTGTCATATGATTGGTTATATTATCCTTCGAGGTCCACGCTGACGACCATACCGTCTATGCAGCAGTAGAGAGGGACATCATCCACATTGGAGAGGATGCTGAATTCAAGGTAGTCGAAGTCCCCGAGTTTGGTCAGGTCGAAGCGTTTCCAGCTGTCTATCATTTTGAGTCCTGAATCGGTATATTCAGCGAGCATGATTTCCACGTTAGCGGAAGGATAGCCGTTGAGAACCGATGTGATGACCAACTTCATGTAGTCTCCCGGCTGGAAGGCGCGGCAGCTGCCGTATCCGTATTTGACAGCATTGGCCACGAGGTTTGTATTGCATACGCTGACGAGCTGCGGACGGCATGAGCCGTATGCCGTATGAGGGAATGTCACACAGTGCTCAGGCATGTTGCCAGGGTTGTAACGAAAGATGGCGAAGCCTTTGGAATTGTCGGCACCGGTGGTATCGGCAACGGTGGCATAAGTGGACCGGTAGATGCCCTTGGAAAGATGTCCTTCCTCGACCAGTGTGTCCCTGAGCAGGGAAAGCATGAATCCGCCCTTGAAATCGGCTACGTCCTCAATGTCCTCTACCGCCCTCTTGCCGTGGAAGATAAGTGTCTGGCCCGAAGAACTCTGGATGAAGTCTCCCTTGAAGTAGAGGCTGTCGCTGGTATAGTTGGAGACGTTGTCGGACTCGAATGGGAAATAGTCATTGTAAGATGACTTGAAACTGCCGTTGTTCATGCAGGACACGGCGACAAGCGCGGCCGAAACGCCGCTGATGAAAGTGGAAATTTTCATGTTCAATCTAATAATATTATTGTATGACCTGTGCGGCCCGTTTCAATGCCGCCACTCATACAACTGAAATGCAATATTACGGAATTCTTGCATGGTTTCAAACAAAAATCCTTATAAATCACTCGCTTCTTCGCCCTGATTTCCGAACAGCAGGCCGGTCAGCGAGAGGTGGTAGTCGGCGGAAATGGTCAGGGACATCGAGAGGACGCAGAGTTTGCCTTCTTCGGTGTCAATCCAAAAAGGTTCTGCAGTTCCGTCGAGAGCTTTGAGTCGGTCTGCAGGGATGCTGAATTTCAACGGGCGGTCAACAAGGAGAGTATCTGACATTACGCCGGAGGCATGGATATCGATGTTCCGGACGGAAGAACTGTTCTCAGGAACGGGTACCGGAGTGTCGGACGGAATACTGAAAAAATACGAATGGGACGGGACGTCCTTCGGATTGTTTCCGGCGGATTTGAGGCTGGCATTGTGGACAATACTTCTGGTCACGGTATTGTCTATCAGGCCTGATACGGCATCTTCCTGGTATGTATCCATCAGATAGAGCAGCTTGGATGTGATTCTGCGGGCTGATAACGAATCCGCCGACTGGATGACGGAGTCGAAAGAGTCCCTTTCCAATGGAATAGATAGCCCGTCTGGATTGTTTCTGGCTATGTCAGAGGCGACTTCCCTGACAAGAATCCTTCTTGTAACCGACGAGATGTTCTGGGGACCGACAGATGCGAGGAAGAGTATAGCAACGAATGATGCCGGCACGATCCAGATATGTCGTGAGCGGCTGACAGTCAGGTAGATACATACTGCATAGCACCAGATATTGAAAACCAGCAGATAAAGTCTTTCGATGGTCACCCCGTAGTCGTGAAGGCGCCTTGCAATGCCAATGGACATCAATACAAGGAGGGGCAGGAAGACTGCCGGAAGGTATTTCAATACCTGCTTGTCAATCTTCGGGGCTCCTTTCCTGAACTGGACCGGAAACAGGAAGAATAGCAGGAGAAGCATGCATGCCATCGAAATAGTCACGAGCACGGAAACCCATCCGCGCGGGAGTTGTGCCTGGATTGCAATCCTGGCGGCATAGGCATATAGTGTCAGGAGATAGGCCGCAACGAGCGGGATGAAGAGGAAATTGATGAGTCTCAGTCCGTTGCTACCTGGCCTGTCTGTCCTGTCGAGGGATTCTCGTGCCGGGTCCGGGCAGAGCTGGAGGAAAATCATCGGGGCAATGAAGGTGAAGCAGAAAATGACAACGTCAAAGAAAAGTTCGTCATTGATTTCAACGTCGAAGAGTATATGGAGAGCTGACAGGAGGATGGCAAGGCCGGCTGCCAATATTCCACCTGAGATGCCTGATATCAGAACGGCAACTACCGTGTCCACCGAGTGATTCCAGAATCCGAGGTCGTCAGGTTTCCAGGAGCAGAATGGAATCAAGAAAATGAGGATGCAGATGGTAAAGGCAATGACTGCCGCAGATATGGTCCAGGCAATGTCCAAAGGGAAATGCGACCTGAACAGCAAGGCTGCAGCGAACCAGAGGACGTTTACGGATGCGTCGATCAAATAGTTGGTGATTCTGAGCTGGATGTTCTTCCGGGATTCGGCCAGAAGCCTGAGTACTATGTTCAGGACGGCTGCAGTGGCCGGATAATATAGCATCATGAAGAGGGCCTCGTCATCTGGCGACTCATGCAAAGCATAAATGGCGAAGATTGTGAGCAGTCCGAAGAAGAATGCCGCTGCGGGGAATCTCCGGAAAGCCTTGGAGAACCCTGAAAGAAATGTGTGGAATGAAATATTCTTCATACTGAGCTCATGCCTGCGGCTATGGTCTGTCCGCAGGTTCTGCAAATATAAGAATCTTTCTGGTCGAATGAAGTTTAAGATTGATTATCTGCAATTCGTACAATGGATCCCTTTATAATTATCTGAACTGTCATCTCGACCAAGCGAAGCGCGTGGAGAGATCTCTCGACTCCGCACAAGTGCTACGCTCGAGATGACATAGGGCGGAGTTTTCGCAGAAACTTCGTGCAATTCATCGCGCGGGTGTTAAAATCATAACTCATTAATAATCAATGATAAAGATTTTTGAAAAACGGCAGATGACATGAAATTGATGGCATCGCGCGAGTAAAACGCAGATATATGGCGTAAAACGGCGATTTGCTCGCTCGATGAATTGCTGGAGTATTTGAGATGAAGAGTGATATGCGCCACAACCCATCCTGGAGTGATCGACCCCGTTCAATAGAAGACACTCGTTCACAAATAGCCCTTGTTCAACGATATAGAAGGGGTTTAGTGTGACGCATGGCACCGCAGCCGGCAAATACGCTGGCCGGCTGCTCAAAGCAAGCTGCGCAGCTCAGCACAAGGGCTGCTCCGCTTGCTTTGTGCCTCGGACGCACAAAAAATGCAAATCAACGGATCAACGAAAAAAGTAGGTTGATAAAATAAGTCTAGTTACCTTTGTGGTAT
>JBJEBJ010000090.1:0-6789 GCA_051869955.1 Candidatus Cryptobacteroides sp. | reverse complement strand
TTTCGTGGCCCCTTTTTCAATTACTATCTGGGGGAAATCTACGTTACTATCTACATGCTTATACCGCCGTGCATGACGTAAATTTATATTTGCAACGGAAATCAAACATCTACAGAAAATGAACTTTGTTTTTAGAACGAGTATCATCGCGCCGATGATATGCGCCGCGCTTGCCGCCTCCTGTTCGACCGGAGGCAGGCCTCTTGACAATATCAGCCTGTCGGAAATCGGAGCGTCAGGGTGGCTTGAGACAATGCTGATAAACGAAAAGGAATTTATTGCAGAGCTCGACTCCCTGATATATCCGTTTACCCAGAACGGATGGGGAACGGAGCCCTTTCTCAAGAAGACACGGAACGGGACAACCGGTTTCTGGGTTCCTTATGAGCAGAGCGCATATTTCAATGACGGGGTCCTTCGATGCGGATTGATTCTGAACGACTCTTCTCTCATTGAGAAAGCCGGGAATACAATTTATGCCACGATCGGAAATGTGTCGGAAAACGGAATCATTGAATCCGTACTTTGCGGCGAGGAAAGAAGCAGATGGCCTCATGCTGTCTTCTTCAGGGCCTGGCGAGCACTGTATGAGACGACCGGTGACAGGAACATCATCAACACCCTTGAAAAGCATTTCCTCAATGATACTGTCCGGCTTTCCGGCAGAGACCTTTGCAATATCGAGACAATGGCATGGGTCTATAAGGAGACCGGAAACAAGAATCTTTATGACAAAATACTCGACATGTACGGAAACCCGGGCAACAGCACATTCAAGGAGGATATGTCAGGAAGCTTCACCGACGGCGTGAAGAAAGAAGTCCACGGTGTGACCTACAATGAAATGCTGAAACTACCGATAATCATGTACAACCTTACCGGAGACAAGAAATTCCTCGATGAGGCGAGGGCAGGATTCGCCAATCTTGACAGATTCCACATGCTCCCTGACGGTGTGAACAGCAGCGAGGAGGGCGTTTCAGGGAAGAGTTCACGCAATGCTCATGAAACATGCGACATCATAGACTATATGTGGACGTGTTCCTACATGTTGAAGACCACTGCTGAGACAGAATGGGCGGACAGGATGGAACGAGCCCTGTTCAACGCCGGAATGGGTGCAATCACCAAGAATTTTGATGCCCACCAATATTATTCATGCCCGAACCAGGTATTCTGCGATGATCATTCAAGTCATATCCTCACATATGAAGACAGCCGCCTGGCATACAGGCTTGCACACAAACCGCCTTGCTGCACAGGAAATGTCACGAGGATGTTCCCAGTATTCGTGGGAACACAATGGCTCAAGGGAAAGGACAATGCTCTCTACAAGGCATTATACGGCCCAGGCTCCGTCACACATCATGTAGGAGACAGGCAGGTGACCGTTTCCGAAGAATCCGTTTATCCATATTCTGACAGGATAATGCTATCAATCTCAGGAGACGAGGCAGAATTTCCTCTATATGTCAGGATTCCGGGATGGTGCAGGACTCCTTCCGTGAAGCTGAACGGGAAAGTCCTTTCCGGAGCGACGCCCGGAGAATTCTTCAGGATACGGAGAAAATGGAATGCCGGGGACATCGTGGAACTGGAATTCCCGAAAGAAGCAGAATTTGTCAACTGGGACAATTACGAATCCATGACAGTAAATTACGGCCCTCTCCTTTTCGCTCTCCCTGTAGAGGCTGCGACTGAAGAGGAAAGGATCGGCAACCCGGCATTCAAATGCAATTCTTACAGGTCCTATAGGAAAACACCGCTATCTGACTGGAACTATATCCTCGGCGTGGACGGGAAAGACAATTCAATGATCAAGGTGGAGACGAGACCGGTGGAGAATCCGGACAATCCGTGGAGCGACATTAATCAGGCCATCACCATCAAAGTCCCTGCATACAAGGATCCTTCATGGAAAGAGCAATATCACAAAGTCGAGGGAAACGGGGAGGCAGTCTATGCCCCTATGACTCCGCCGATGCCTGCAAGAGGAGCCATGATATTCGTGCTGAGGAAACTCCAGCCGGAAGCGATTACACTTGTGCCATACGGAAGCACGGAACTGCGTATGTCCATGTTCCCATTCTGGAAGGAAACTGATATCGCTCCTGAAATTCTTGCGACCGAATCCGATTAAACTAGTTGAGACATGCAGAAGATATTCAGATACATAATCCCGCTGATGTGCATAAGCGCAGCCATAACGGCTGCATGCGCATCCGGCAAGAAGGACGGTAAGGACAATTCCCTGTCAAAGAAGGAAATATTCAACGACCTGTATCCCAAATTTTTCGTTTTCAGGGGAGAATATGATAACGTTGTGAACTCCTCGTACAAGAATTTCATATTATCCGGGGCAGACGGTGCCGGCTACATACAGAAGTACGTGCCCTACGACGAGCTATACAAGATAGATTCACTGAAAGGGTCCGGCTATGCGTCGGCATATCTTGATAGGAATCCAGAAAAGATGGTCCTGCTGCATTGGGATGCGGAGGAGCATGTCAACATGATGGAGAAGTCCTCATCGAAATATTTTCCGGGGCATTGGGCCACATTGCGGGCTTCATATCTGACACGGGACTGCCTGCCGGAAGATGACAAGATTTATGTCGCCGATATAGATTATTTTACATCAAAGACGAAAAATGTCAAGGCGAGATCAAGATGGGAATATCCTGTACTGCTGCTTGTTTCATTAAATCAGGACAACCATCCGGATTGGGATAATTATGAATACGTTGCGGTGGATGACGTTAATGAAACCGAGTCGTATCTGCTGGTGAGGAGAGGTCATGCGCTTTCAAAGGCATCCGCATTCAGGAAGGGAAGCCGGATTGCCCCGATTCTGACCTATCTCAGCTCCGAACATCTTTTCATGTTCAACTATTCCACAAAATGTCCCCGCGACAAGAACGGGGACAATGCGGCGGATGTCCAGCTGAAGGAGCTGATTTCTCTGTTCAACCCGCAGAAAGGGCTGCTCAGGAAATTGGACGGAATCTCTTTCGATGTCCTGAACTGGGACCCTCCGGTGACTAATGCTGCCCTGCTAGACTCCGACTCGGACGGCATCGGTGACGGAGCCATTGATCCGGAGACAGGCGAAAATCTGTGGAGAGCGGGAGCTTTCGACTTCCAGCAGCGTCTCCGCAGACATTTCGGAGACGATTTCATACTGATCAACGACGGCTACAACTACAAGGACCAGAAAGCTTTGGGCATATTCAACGGAATCGAGTCCGAAGGTCTCGTAAAGCATAATGACGCATTCAGAGGATTCTCGAAGACCATGAATGTATTCTCTTACTGGAATCTTCGCAATCCATTGAAATACAAATTGAAGACAGTAGTACCGAAAGTCAATAACCCGATCGACATGCCGCATAAGGAGCAATATGTCAGGCTGTGCATGGCTACTTCTACATGCCTTGAGGCCGCATTGAACATAGCCCCTCGCAGGCCTGAAGAGGAGTTGCCGGACGAACTGGACTGTGGCTCTGAACACAAGCTGTACTGGCTCGGAAGTCCTGATGGAGAAATCGTATTCATGGATGAGTGCAATCCTGATCTTCTGGAAGGGCGCTACAGTTCCGGAAACGGATTTGACCTGAATTTCATTTCCGACAACTGTCATCTTGAAACAGAGAGGAACATCCTCAGCGCAAGGGGTAAAGACCAGAACAGGAAAGACTTCTATTGCAGCATCAGGACAAAGACGATAACAGTACCTGAAAACGTGAATGACATTGTCATATCCTTCTCAATCAAATCGAAGGACGGGATTGACGGACTTACGCCGGAAATACCGAGATATGTAAGAGTCAAGGCGGAAGGACTTCCGGTCTACGAGAACAACCCGAGAAACAACGAGATGTACAACACTATGTGGGGTCTCTTTGACAACAAAGGATATGTCAGCCAGTCATTTCTTTACCGGAATGTTGCCGGATGTGAGCTCACGTTCGTGATTGAAGCCGAAGGGCCCGGCGAATTCCAGATGAAAGATTTCAGAATGATTTCATCTTCGGGTACTTTCTACAGGAAATTCGAGAACGGACTGATTCTTGTTAACCCATCCCTGCATGAATATTCTTTTGACATGAATCAAATCGACAAAAATGCCGGATACCGCAGAATACAGGGTAATTCTTCTGTAAATGACGGCTCGGAAGTCAGGTCCAGCATCACATTGGGTCCGGCAGATGCCATATTTTTAGTAAAAACAAAGTAACCATGCGTAAAATCATTGTTCTACTCAGTGCGATAGCCCTGACAAGCACCATCATGGCGGCCCAAGACTTTTCTTCATTCGCAAAACACGTGAAGACAAGCCCGGAAGGAAAAGAGATGCCTTACAGGCTACTGTCTCCTGCAAAAATGGAAAAAGGTGTGAAATATCCATTGTTCGTTGTCCTGCACGGAATGGGCCGAAGAGGGACAGACAACGAACAGCAGTTAACAATAGGGGCACACGTCTTCGTAAACGACCAGAACAGGGAGAAATATCCGTGCTTCGTGCTATATCCGCAGACTCCGGAGACATTCGTGGAACTCGTGACCCGCAACGGAAAGAACAAAGGAGGCTTCAGCATGTGGTCAAAAAACCTTGATTCTCCTGAGATGGCTGAAACTACAACCGAGATTTCGGCTTACGGTAAAATGGTCATCGGGCTGATACGTGAATTGATACATGACAAGGCCATTGATCCGGACAGAATATATCTTGCAGGTTCCTCGATGGGAGCATACTCCACATATCATCTGATATCAGAGTTCCCCGAAATGTTCGCTGCTGCCGCACCTATGGGAGGTGGCGCAGATATCAGATTGATGAAAAACTGGGCAGGTAAAGTGCCAGTATGGATTGTTCATGGTCTAGCTGATACCATCGTAACCCCGGAAAACGACGAAAGGATAATATCAGAATTGAAAAAGACAGAAGCCGATTTCAGATATACCCTTTATGAGGGAGTGCCCCACAACTGCTGGGACAAGGCTTTCAAAGAGCCGGACTTCCTGGAATGGTTTTTCAAATATAGCAAAAATCAATAGTATGGATTCTAGAATAATCGTTTCGACGGCACTTGCTTCTGCCACAGCCGTCACCACCGGACAGCAGGCACAGGCCGAATCCGGAAATCAGGAAAAGAGCAGGCCGAATATTGTCTACATCATGTCCGATGACCATTCTATGCAGACTATCAGTTCATATGGATATGGGCTCAACGAGACTCCGAACATAGACAGGATTGCGGAAAACGGCGTCCTTCTCAGGAATAATTTCGTGACAAATGCAATCAGCGGTCCATGCCGCGCCGTGGTGATGACAGGAAAATTCAGCCACAAGAACGGATTCAAGGACAATCAGCCTAAAACCATATTCGACGGTTCACAGCAGACTTTCCCGAAACTGCTCCATGAGGCGGGATACAACACTGCCATGATCGGCAAATGGCATCTCGGTTCGACTCCTACAGGATTCGACTATTATTGCATTCATGTGGGCCAGGGCACATATTACAGTCCTGTCATGATAGAGCCGGACGGAAAACACACCTACGAAGGAGAATATTCGACACATCTAACTGTCCGCAAGTCAATCGATTGGATAGACTCAGTGGACAAGGATGAGCCGTTCTGCCTCATGATGCATTTCAAGGCCCCTCACAGAAACTGGATGCCGGCTCCGGACAAGATGTCCGAGTTCGAAGATGTGGAATTCAGGCTGCCGGAAACTTTCTATGATGATTATAGCGGGAGAAAGGCTGCCGGAATGCAGAAAATGTCGATTGACAAGGACATGAGGCTCGACTGGGATCTGAAACTCAGCGGAATTACGCCTCCGGGAAAGGGCATGAACATAAATACGGAGCTATCGCGGATGACTCCCGGACAACGTGAAATTTTCGACAGCGTTTATAATCCTATTACCGAGGATTTCAACTCAAGGAATCTTCAGGGCAAGGATCTCGCCGAGTGGAAATACCAGCGTTACATGAGGGACTACTGCAAAGTGATCTCGTCAGTAGATGATGCCGTAGGAGAGATGCTCGACTACCTTGAGAAGGAAGGTCTGCTCGAGAATACAATCGTTATCTACACCTCCGACCAGGGCTTCTATATGGGCGAACACGGATGGTTCGACAAGAGATTCATGTACGAGGAGTCCTTCCACACGCCTTTCCTAATATCGTACCCGGCAGAAATCCGAAAGGGAGGAAAGGAATTGGACTGCTTCACGCAGAATATTGACATTGCTCCTACCCTCCTCGATTTCGCAGGAGTCGCCATTCCTTCTGATATCCAGGGCGAATCCATGAAACCTGTGCTGACAGGCAGGAAAAGGAAAATCAGGGATGCGGTGTATTATCATTATTACGAATATCCTCTCCCACATGAAGTCAACAAGCATTATGGCGTACGTAACGGAAGATACAAGCTCATCCGTTTCTACGGAGATGCTGACAGTTGGGAACTATTTGACCTGAAGAAAGATCCTTGTGAACTGGAAAACGTCTATGACATGCCAGGATATAGATCTGTAAGGGAGAAAATGAAAGAAGAACTCCACAGACTGCAGATAAAATACGAGGACACGGATCCTGAAGCTGACTGATCAATGCGATTCCGGGTTGGATTTCTGCGCAGTTAGGATTAACTTTGCGGAAACGTGTGAAGATATGAGTATTGAATATCCCGGAAAGTTCTGGAAGGACTACGAACTCGTGGATTCCGGAGACGGAGAAAAACTTGAGAGATTCGGAGAATACTACATGATCCGCC
>JBJEBJ010000089.1:0-6957 GCA_051869955.1 Candidatus Cryptobacteroides sp. | reverse complement strand
ATCTTACTGCATATCATCTTGCCGAAATCACTGCACTTTTGCTTGCCGATAACACCGGCCTGCATGATTGTCAGAATCAGGTCTCCAGCAGAAGGTTTTTCCTGAATGCCTGCGGCGTAACTCCTGTGACCTTCTTGAACTGACGGTTGAAACTGCTGAGAGTATTGAATCCGGCATTGAAGCAAATTTTAGTTATGCTTGTCGACTCATTGTGAAGCATCATGCACGCATTCGCGATTCTCATCTCGTTGATGAAAGCCTTCGGGGCCTTCCCTGTACGTTTTCTGAAATAGGAACAAAATGCCTGTGGGGTCATCTTGGCAATGTCAGCCAGAAACTGTATAGGAATATCCCCACTACAATTGTCAGTAATGTACTGAATTACCCGTTCCATCCTCTGGACCTTCTCCGGATTATCATCATCCTTGAAGCCATATACAGAAAGTGACTCCGGGCTCCTGAATCCGGACAAATATTTCAACAAGTTCACCAGGCCGAGACATTTGTTGAACTCGTCCGAATTCAGAATCCTGTTCATCATTTCCTTAACTGCGCATATCCCTTCGCCTTTGAACGAAAGTCCGTATTGAGCTTTATTCAGAAGTTCGCTTATTTCATGAAAAGGAGGCAGCTTGAAGAATTCTTTACCGAAAAGATCAGAACTGAAATGAATGCAAATCTGATAATCGTCACCGAAATGCGGCACAGATACTGCACCATTCCTGGTCTTTTGCCAATTGTGAGGCAGATATGGCCCAATCAGCAGAACTTCATCCGAATCGATCACTCCAAAATGGCTTCCGACATGTTCGCTTCCGCTCACCATGCCTATATAGGTCAGTTCATACTCGGAATGGACATGCCATGGAACATTGATATTGTCAATTGATTCTTTCTTGATATTGAAAATCCCCTTGGGTTTCGGCAAGAATTCGTACTGCATTTTCATATTCGTTTCATTTTCCAAATATTTCTATATCCCCGATTGAAGCGAAACCGGACTTTCCGGGCTTAAGTACGGTAATACGGCAGAAACGGGCTTCAACAGGATCTATGTCGACATCCGAAACATCGCTCCTGTTGCGTACCTGGACATCAGCCAGATGCCAGTCCTTACCGTCCATGCTATACTCTACCTTGAACCGGCGCGTATTCTCCTGCACATCCTCTCCGGAGTATCCGGCGTGACGCACGACATATCTGTCGATGACATATGGCCTGTCAAACTTCACTGTAATCTCCTGACGGCCCTTCCCAGAAGCGGTCCACCTGCATGCCTGAGCGGAGGAGCCGTCTCCAAGCAGGGCTGCAGCGGAAGAAGACGACGATGCCGATATTTCCGTATCCGGAGAGAGCATTAGATTGTAATCCAGCCCGTTCGCCTCATTGTACAAAGCGAAGAAATGATCCGCGCGGCAGAGCACTACCTGACCCGGAGCGAAAGCTGAAAGTCTGGACTCAAGTTCCAGAAGCTCCTTCGGGCCCATCCTCCATGACACTCCCTGGGCTGTCAGGAACATAGGGGAACGTCCGTCGTATGACGACAATGTATCCTGCCAATGTCGTACGATGTCATCTATGTTTCCGGCATAGCATGGTCTGTTCGGAAGGAAAGCCATCCTGCCGGCCTTATGACAAGACTTGACAGCAGGAGCCTTTTTCCCATTGCGCTGACGCTCCCAGTCCTGCTGGGTCAGTCCATACAGGAAACGGCAGTCATCGGCATATGCATCCATCTGGCTTTCATCGACTTCATCCCATATCGTAATGGTTCTCATGCCGGATTTCTCAAGATATTGTCCGGTAATCTTTATGTAAGGTTCGAGCCTTTCCCTGCCCGATGCATACCATTTCTCATTGAATGCGTCATATATCAGAGCATATCCGAGTCCTGACGGACCCGAGCCGATACAGTCGTTATGGGAAGCTGTTCTGTGGTAGTAGTTCAGCAGGCCGGGACCAAGGTCCACAAGGCCTGGACTGACAGTCCAGTTAATCGGAACGATTCCCCTGTCTTCATTGGACCAGAGCTTCGGCATGGTATGTTCGCAATATTGTACATTGTCCCCGTCACTCAGGAAGAGGGCTACATATACCTTGTTCTCAAGGGCCGGCTTCTTCGGCACGGGAGCATGGTCAATAAAATGCGGATCTCCGGCATATACAGTAGAGTTGTCATAAAAATCCGAAGGAATCGTGGAAATGCCGAATGACGTTCCCAGGCCTATTCCTGAGCGCTCCTCAGGCCACCATCCCAAGATGATGCTCTCCCCTGCCTTCATGTCGGCGATGAATTTTTCAGCCACTGCCTTCTCTTCCTCTTTCCTCGGATCAAGCCATATTGTAGCGGAACCGGTTGCCACGGCCATGTCACGGATATCCGTTCGGACTCCCGGGCTGAGGCTGAGCAACATTCGCCTCGTACATTTAGGCCATATATTGTCATACATGTACTCGTATATGGATACGGCATCTGTCATCTCAAGACCAGTAAAATCTTCAATGACAGGCAACTGCACTCCGGCATCCTGCGATTTCCGGTATTCGTCCCCAGTCATGGCCAAAGCTCCCCGGACTGCGGCAGCAGTAGTGGCAAGATTTACATAATGAGGGCTGGCGGAGGAGTCATAAAGAACTACACCGGCAAGTTCCTTCTCATATTTGCTGACAAGTCCATATAGCTCTGATGCAGGATGAATCCTGTAGCCCAGTCCGAGTCTGTCGGCCCATTCCGATGCTCCGCCTCTCCCGGACGAAAAGAGGATTATTCTCGGCTTTGTCCTGTTTACAGTACCCTGGAGTGTGGCAAGCATGACACATTCCGTCTCCGTCAATGCCGGACGGTCCGTGAATATGGCATCGAGACTGTCCGAGATACTTGCGAATGAAGGCAGTATCTGTCCCGAAGGCCATAAAATGCCGGTCTCCGGAACCTGATAATGTTTCCACTGCACGTATTTATTCTCATGGCAGTCCGGATTTGCACACGAATGAAGCAATGCGCACACTGCTGCCGTGATTGAAAAAAATAGTATCCTGTTCTTCATATTATTAACTGCCAATTAATTAAATTTAACGGAGGCCACGCTGAATCTGTGCTGCCCGTTAGTAGAAGATTCATATCCCTGATATATACCTATGAATATCACTATCTCCTGGCCTTCGAATTGCGACAGGTCGAAAGAGACATCCCCCTTGGATGAGCAAGGCAACTGCACAAATTCATTTTCCACTGTTTTGGCACCTGAATACATCGAGTCAGGAACTATATGATGCACTTTTCCTTCAGCATCAAGTACGGTCACCCTGAAATATGCAGGGTCCTGCTTTCCACCGGCCGCATATACGGCGCCTACCGACACTGTCATCTTCCTGCATTCAGGGGTGATGGCATATTTAGCATAGATATAGTTCTGCGGCACTGAGAAATTAGTCTGTACCAGAGAGTTGCATTTCATCAGGAATCCTGATCCCACGAGAGGCTCCGGAGATATCCCGACATATTGCACAGCCCAGTTCCTGACAATGTGATTTGCCGGGAGCTTGTGATAACCGTCCGTCTGGGCATAATCGCCCGCTATCGGAGCAGGGAGACCCGTCAGGTCAAGCACGTCGCAGCATTCCGTAGAGCGGCGCATCTCTTCTGAGAAATGCCAGCCATCAAGCCCCTCAATGTCACCCGAACCCAATTGTGAGGCAAATCCTCCGCCAAGTCCGGCGCCCGGTTTCGGAGAGAATGTCATCTTGCGGATCTGCATCTGTTTCCATGCATGTTCGCCTTCATCTATGCAATAGATGCCGACTGCGATGGCAATTTCCTTGCCCACGTATTTTCCGAGGTCGAACACATAATCAGTATATGCCTTCTCATTGTCGCACACCCTGTGCTTGTCTCCCACGTATTCCAACGATGAATGTTCAAATCCGAGGTCAAGTACCTGGACACCGAAAGTCATGCCTATGGTCCCGTCTTCGTTCTTTGCACCTGCCGCCTTGAGATTGAGGGTAAGATACCTGTTGTCTTCCGTAATGTATTTCCGTCCGTACATGTAGGAATAGAAATCATCCCCGTCGGCCGGTACCGGGCCATTGTCAGGCTTCTTCAGGACCGTCCCGGCGTTTGCATCCTCATTCCATGCATTGTAGAAATCCAGACATGACATGTAGGATGAACTCGTAACGTCTGTCCATTTGGTATTTCTTCCTCCACGGTACTCATCGTATCTCCAGAGGACGGAATTCCGGATTGTCTCCATGTCAAGTCCCTTGAACAGATGTCCGGATGTAAAGACCACATCCGGTATCCGGGCCACGCCCTGTCCGACAGAGAACATGTCCTTCTTCACGATAATTTCCCGGGACGGATAACCGGCTCCCGTAACCGTGACAGGCGATTCCCCTATAGTCACGCCTTTGATCAGGAAATGCCCGGCTGCATCAGTCCTTGACGTCATCCCGCAATAGGTAACTTCGGCACCCTCCATAGGCATGGACGACGGTTCGGCATCCCCTTCCTGTTCTGGAACATAATATACGTTTCCCTCAAGATCAGCCACGACATCGAGGCAGAAGTCGCAATATGCCAGCCCCCTGTCGAAAGTGACAGAGCTGATGCTCTTGGTCTTGGAAGGATAGTAGTCGGAACTTGCCGTGACAGTCAGGCCCGTCCCTGCGGCCACATCCTCTATCATATATATGCCGTCAGCATCCGTCACACCGGTCTGACCAGTCTCCCCTACGACTACCATAGCGTCGGATACCGGATTTCCGAGGAAATCCCTGACGATGCCGGAAACCGTACCGGTCTCCACATATCCCGTTTCATTGTCGGAGCACCCGGAAAACATCACAAGGGCCGGCAATACGAGAAGACTTTTTGATCCAAATAATCTTTTCATTACTCCAATGTTATATTTCTAATAGCCATACGTGCTCCGTCAGCGGCCTTGTCATCCACATTCTCTCCGTGGAACATCGCTAGGATGACCACTACATTCCTGCCGTCGAACTCGGACAAGTCATAATATACGTTAGCATAATTCTCGGCGCCGCCGGTATTGTTGCTATTGATCACGAACAGGTCGCTGTCCCCGTCCCTTTCGAATCGGTATACCGGATCCTGCTCGAATCCTTTGGAACCTTCGGCTGGATACAGGGTCTTCGCAACTCCGTCCTCCGTGACGGCGACGAATTTCAGATAGGCAGGATTCGCCATGTTCTTGTCCCTCTGTACGGTACGCATCACGAAATGCAATCTGTCCT
Organism: Candidatus Cryptobacteroides sp.; assembly: GCA_051869955.1. Classification (GTDB taxonomy): domain Bacteria; phylum Bacteroidota; class Bacteroidia; order Bacteroidales; family UBA932; genus Cryptobacteroides. The sequence continues at coordinate 1,695 of JBJEBJ010000089.1, read as the reverse complement.
GACCTTGTGCGACCGGGAACTTCGTATAGACGTAGGACACCGGTATCTTCTTGTCCACCGTACCGCCGTGCTTGGTCCTCATTATGAATCCCGCGCCGGCATAAGGCTGAGGTACCCAGCTGACATAGTTGAAAGCCCAGCTGTGCATGAAATGATCCTTGTCCTGGCGCCATGCCTTGTAGCCGTCAGCCGTATTCTTGATGACATTGTCTCCGGCAGCATCAGAAGGAAGAGAACCCGGGAGGGCAGTGAAGCAGACATTGTCGTTCACCATCATCGAGGCCACCATCTCCTTGGAGATGTGCCAGCCTTCGAGGCCTTCAATTGCGGTTCCGGCATCACCGGCATAAGACGCCGCACCACTGACAGCCTTAGGGGCGAATGTGATTTTGCGGATCACGAACTGCTTCGTGGCATTGGAAGTGCGAAAAATTCCGATGGAAATCGCTATTTCATGACCCACATATTCAGAAAGGTCAAACGATATGTCGGAATAGTTCGAAGTATTGTTGTTCAGGGTTATGTTCTTCTCGCCAACGACTGTGTTCATCGGGGCGGATGAATCCAGATCAACAATCTGTACACCGAATACCACAGGGTCGCTTTCCGATGCATTGTGGGTACGGCAGCGCAGGGTGAGAATCCGGTTGCCCTCACATATGCGCTTGCGACCTATGAGATATGACTCGAAATCATCACGGTTTACAGGCTTGGAATTGTCCGCCACGCTGCGGAGCGTCGTACCCTCGGTCTGGTTCTCCCATGTTCCGCGGATGTCCATTGCCGACATGAATGAATGATACATGCTCTCTACGGCAGTGCTGTTCTGTCTTCCTCCGCGATACTCGTCAGCATACCAGCAGTCCAATTCCTTCAGGTCTTCAAAAGAGAATCCCGGGAAAAGCTTGCGCCAGAATATCATGTCAGGTACGATTGCTGTCCCGTCGCCGTTGCGGAACATTCCCACAGTGACTTCCTTCGAATAATCCTTGTATCCTTCCGCCTCGAAAGTCAACGTGTATGTCTTGACAGAAAGTCCTGTAAATGAGTAACTTCCATCTTCCGCAGTAGTCGTTTCCCTGGATCCGAGCCTGACCTTGGCTCCGGCAAGCGGCACCTTTTCAGTCTCCGAATAAACCGTGCCGGAATCATATACATATCCTATGAGGGATACGGTCTCCGCACATACGATGTCCACATAGGCGACACCGCGCACAAAGAGAGTCGAGAACATCTTCTTGGTTACGGAAGAATAGCCTTCAGCCTCGACTTTCACAGTATAATCCTGCACCGGGACGCCAGGTAGAGAATAGAATCCCGTCTCGTCAGCGACAGTCCTGTAGCCAGTTCCCTCGAGCGAGATCACGGCTCCATTGACAGGCTTGTCCAAATCGTTCCGGACAAAACCTTCGATTCTCGCAGTCACGGACTCATCAAGCCCGTCCGAGCATGAAGCCGCGACAGCGAAGCAGCAGAAGGCTGCCATCAGCATTTTCAGTACTTTCATACCATCGATATTTTTATTGTTCGGTTTCATTTTCAATCTATTTTTATGGCAATGCCCTGAATTCATCTGCTGCCCCGAATGACGAAGGATCGACATCGGACAACGTTGCCGCAAAAATCATTATGTCCGGATCGTGTAAATAGTACCGCAAAATTCCACCACCAAAATAATTGAAAAAGGGACCATAG
>JBJEBJ010000088.1:0-33685 GCA_051869955.1 Candidatus Cryptobacteroides sp. | reverse complement strand
GTACAACATTCAATCTTTTTCTACCTTCCCGTGTCTACTTTTTCGAGAGCAGCATCGAGTCGTTTGATGCGGCAAAGTTAGTACGGTGTCCCCTGGACCCGGCGTCCGCCCCATAATCCTCGGAACAATGGCGCTTCGCTTACCTTCGCCTGCTCCGGTCAATTCTTCCTGCGTTTCCGGTGCGGAGCCGTTCCCGTACTCCTTGCTTGCCTGTCAACCGCCCGGACAAGGCGGTAGACGTCGTTTCCCCGGAGGGGAGCGGAGTGCAAGCAAATACAATCAACAAAGCAGGAATATGGAAAAGTACTACTTCTTCAGGACAGTGAGGGACGGGAGCCGCGAGAGGCTCCGCCCGCTGGCAGGACAGACCGCGCATGACGGGTCGGCCATCAATCCCAACTTCAACACCAAGGGCAGCAAGCGCATGAGGGAAAGCTACCCGATAGGGACGGTCTTCTGCTCGAAGGTGTGCGAGCAGCAGGGCGGATACTATTCCGCCGGGGACCTCTTCCCGATGGACATCAACCTCGGGGACTACCTCAATGCGAGTCATATGCCTACCCCGGACATGGTCAGGGCTTACAGGGAGTTCAAGTCGATGGAGGAGGCCCCGGCCGACCTCTTCTCCGCCGCAGGGATGCCGATTGAGGACGAATCAGGGACACCGGAACCTCCGAAGGCGTTCAGCATGCTGGAGATGCTCAGCAGCGAGAGCCGTTATGCGACTCCGACCGTCGACTCCGACGGGTTCAGCATCAGCGACGACAACTGGAGGCTGCTCCTGAGGAACATCCTCACCGGAACGAACACGATGATGATAGGACCAACCGGAACAGGTAAGACTGAACTTGTTATGCTAGCCTGCCGGAAGCTGGGCCTGGAGTGCAACGTCTACAACATGGGAACGATCTTCGACCCCATCTCGGAGCTGCTCGGAGTGCACCGTCTGGTGGGCGGCAGCTCCACCTTCGACTATGCCAAGTTCGCACGGGACGTGCAGAAGCCGGGAGTGATCCTCCTCGACGAGCTCTCAAGGGCACCGGTCACCACCAATAACGTCCTCTTCCCGTGCCTCGACTCAAGAAGGACGCTCCCAGTGGACATGGCCGGAGGAGATGACCTCAGGATCATCCATCTCCATCCCAAATGCGTCTTCGTGGCCACGGCCAACGTCGGAAGCGAGTACACCGGGACGATATCCATGGACAGGGCCCTCGTGGGACGGTTCTTCCCTCTGGAACTCGGATATGTCGAGAAGGACGAGGAGAAGAAGGTCCTTGTGAACCGGTACGGAATAAGCGACACCGATGCTGAAAACATCGTCGCGGTGGCATCCACCGTCAGGAGCAAATACAATGCGACCGAGCTGTCAAGCTCGCTTTCCACCAGGGAGACCCTGATGGCAGCTCGCCTCATCTCAGACGGCTGGAGCGCGCAGAAGGCAATGGAACTGACCTTCCTCCCTCTCTTCGAGGGGACGAAGGTCGAGGGCGAGAGGGCCGTTGTTATGCAGATAATACTCAGCAGATAATCCGGTCGCACTAGAGGATGTCCGATGGTCTCCCTTTATCCTTATGTGCCATTATGAATAGAGATAATGATTAAACGAGAAGTGTTAAATCCTCATTATATCTATAATAATATCGAGATAATGAGGAAACAAATGAGAAAATGATTATCTTTGTGACAATATTTTTAACGAAGGTATGGAACAGAAACTAGTTGGAAGACAATACGAATGGGATTTGCTTGACGAGGTGATGAAGTCAGGTGAATCCGAAATGGTCATCGTGTATGGAAGAAGGCGTGTGGGGAAGACATTCCTGGTCAACAAGTTCTTTGACAACACGTATGCGTTCAAGCATACCGGAGTGTTCAACAAAAGCACCCGGACACAGCTGGAACGTTTTGCGGCCTCTCTTGAAGACTACTCCGGGGAGACAGTCGCCGTTCCCGAGAACTGGTACAAGGCGTTTGACATGCTGAAGTCATATCTGCGCACCGTCAAATCGGAGAAGAAAGTCGTTTTCATAGACGAGATGCCGTGGCTGGACACTGTGGACTCCGACTTCGTGTCGGCACTGGAGTCGTTCTGGAACGGCTGGGCGTCCGCCGAGGATGACATCATCCTCGTGGCTTGCGGAAGTGCGACTTCGTGGATGACCGACAAACTCCTTGGAGACAAGGGCGGGTTGTTCAACAGGTCTGCGACACGCATATTCCTTCGGCCATTCAATCTGAAAGAGACTGAGGAGTATCTCAGGACTCGCGGATTCGAGCTGACCAGATATGATATTGCGGAGTGCTACATGATAATGGGAGGCATTCCGTTTTACCTGAAGCAGATGAATCCCCGATGGACACTTGCGAAGAATATCGACATGATGTTCTTCAAGGAGAAGGGATTGCTTTGGGACGAGTTCGACCATCTTTACAATACCCTATTCAGGAATGCAGACACATATATTGCCGTAGTTGAAGCTCTTGCCGGCAAACGTATGGGAATGACAAGGAAAGAGCTCGTGAAGGAAACCGGCATCTCTGATAACGGAGACTTCGGAAAGGTACTGAAGAACCTGGTCGACAACGAATTCATACGCCCGTACAACTATTTCGGGAACAAGAAGCGGGATACCATCTACCAGCTCTCCGATTTCTACACAATGTTCTACTTCTCGTACATCAAGGACAATTACGGACGTGACGAGAATTTCTGGACCAACAGCGTCGATTTGCCCCTGCGCAGGAGTTGGGCAGGTTATACATTTGAGCAGCTCTGCCTGCATCATCTGGAGCAGATCCGCAGGAGCATCGGGATCTACGCCGTTCAGTGCGAGACTTCCGCATGGTTCAGCAAAGGTGAGGAAGGCAAACGAGGCGCCCAGATTGATCTTCTGATAGACAGAAGGGACCGCGTCATCAACATCTGTGAGATGAAATACTCGATCAACGAGTTCACCATCGACAGCGAATACGACAAAAGTCTTCGCAACAAGATACAGGTCTTCAGGGATGAGACAAAGACACGGAAGGCGCTTCATCTGACTATGATAACGACATACGGTGTCAAGAGAAACATGTACAGCAACAGCGTCCAGTCCCAGGTGGTGCTTGACGACCTTTTCGTCTAGATTTCCATCCATACACAAAGCTGAGAAATACCAAGAGAATGCAATTCCATAGACTTTCAAAAAGGCCTGCCGGGTTTTCTGGCTGGCCTTTTTGCTTTCTGAATGTCTATCCTGCGTAAATCTCCATCCCTTTATGTTCCGTCGGCGAATTTGGAGTGGCGGCGCAGAATCCAATGACACCTCATGATCCCTGCGGATAATGAGAACTCCGTCATTGTCTTCTGCTCACAACGTCACTCCTCCTATTGCCTTGTAACAACAAGGGACGGAGATTGAATGCCACGTAGCACGGGCCTCCGTCATAGTAACCAACAATAAGAAACCATATCATGAAAAAGAACAGAACTATTTCCAAGACCGGGAGCGAGCTCATCGAGAAGCTCTCCAAAGACTGGCTTGAGAGGGACGGAGAGTCCTTCGTGAAGATACGCACCAAAGGAAGGCTCGGATGGGAGGAATCCCTGAAGGAAGGGACTCCGTACTCCTCGTACCTTCTGGAGTCCCCCTCCATGGAGGAACTGATAAAACGGGCCTATGCCCTGGCAAGGAACACCATCTCGGCGATGGATATCCCGTCGAAAGTGACCGTGAGGCTCGGCGGAGGGGGTTCCTGCACCGAAGGGCGCAACGTGTACGTTGCAACCGACTACTTTGATGACGATGCTCTGGCTACCGGGGAGAAGCTGGACATCTTCCTCGGGCTCACGGCCCACGAGGGAAGCCACCTGCTGTACACGGAGTTCCCTGTGATGAAGAAGGCCACCGGGGTGCACCCGCTGTGCGCAAAGCTGCTGAACATAATCGAGGACGAGCGCATCGAGAGGAACCTGGGTGAGGACAAGCCCGGACTTGCCAACTACCTCAAAGCCGTAAAGAGGCACTATTTCGGCAGGTACTCCGGCATGACCGAGGGATCAGAGGATGCGTCCCCCCTGCAGAAGATACTGAACTGCATACTCGGGATCATACGCTACCCTCGCCTGCTCCGGGAGGAGGAGATGGTTGAGTTCGGGGAGCTGCTGCTGAAGGTGGAGAAGATCCTCACCCCGTATCCTGACTCCACTGCATCAGCCGAGAGGGCAGCGGAAAAAATATTCGAACTCATCATCAAAGAGTACGCCCGTGAAAGCGGAAGCGGGAAAGAGGACTCCGGAGAGGGGAAAGCATCACAGGAGGAAAGCGAAAAGGAAAGTCCTTCCCCAGAAAAAAGTGATGACAGCACCGACGGAAGCGATGCCGGAGAATCCGGAGAAGGAACTGATTCAGAGAGTGACAGCGGTGAAGAGAACGCAGAAGACACCGGAGAAGACCGACCTTCGGAGAGAAGCAGGGAGGAGAGTGTGAAGGCTATGGAAAAGGATCTCGAGAAGATTGCCGATGCACTGGAGGAAGTGGCCGGGGGGCCGGTCCAGCCTGACATCGATGGTTGCTCCACCCTGCGTGATGACCGAAGGGCCGAGGCGGTGAAGACTGACCGCGAACTCCTGGCTAAGATATGCGAGGGTGAAGTCGATACAGGGTCATCGAAGGATGTCATCTTCTTGCGGCAGGGAGAGTACAGGGACGGATACATGTCCGCCCTCGAGGATGTGAAGCAGTACGTTCCCGCCGTCAGGAGGGTCGTCAAGGGACGGTGCGTTGAATACAGCCTGACGCATCTGGGAATGCGCAGCGGCGTCCTGGACACCGGGAAGCTCGCAGAGGCCGTGCAGGGAGTGCCGACGGTGTACAAGAGGCGGGGAGAAGTCCACAGCGACCGAGCCTGCGTCTGCATGCTGGTGGACGAGAGCGGATCGATGTACCGCCACGGGAGGATGCTGGCTGCAAGGAAGACAGCCGTGCTGCTCAATGAGGCCCTGTCATCCATTCCGAACATCGAGCTGTTCATCTACGGGCACACTGCCGACTGTGAACGCTCGGGAGTCACTGAACTGAACATCTACAGGGAGAAGGGCTATGCACCGAAGTACGCTCTCGGGTCCCTTGAGCCCCGTTCGAACAACAGGGACGGACTGGCAATCCTTGAGACTGCTCTCCGGGTCAGGAAGCAGACTAAGGAGGAAGTGCTGATGTTCATCATTTCCGACGGGGAACCCGCTGCGGAGAACTACTTCGGGATGAGAGCCATCGGTCACACGAAGGAGTGCGTCGAGAAGGCCGAGGCGATGGGGTTCAGGATAGTGCAGATATGCATCAACGCCAGCTACGACCCCGCCTTGATGTTCCGCCACTTCATCAAGATGGAGAATCTCGGCACGCTGGCAAGGGACCTCGGCAGGGAGATCGCCAAGGCACTCTCATCAAAGATCAAAACTCACGTAATCTAAATCACAAAGCCACATGACAACAGACACAATAATGCTCCAGAAGACCATTCTGGCGACCATAAGGGCGGACAGGGGGTTCCGCACGACGAAAGACCCCAATGCACTCTCCGAAGAGCTCGCAGGGCTCATCACTGAACTGAAGAAAGGCGTTTGCCTGTTCTCCTACAGGAAGAAGGACGGCGTGGTCAGACGTGCCACGGGAACTCTTTCAAGGGACATCATGGACAGGTATCTTGAGAAGAAGAGCGGGACGCCAAAGGGTTACCGGAAGAGTGCAAGGCCCACATCCTCGGCCTACTTCGACCTTGAGAAGGGGGAATTCCGGTGTTTTCTCTGGGAGAACTTCATAAGAAGGGAAGATGACTACGAGGAGTGAGATTGCATTGATACTTCTCAGATATGGAAGCAGGCTGGTACCTCCCGGTGCCAGCCTGCTTTCGTGTCGCTAATCCGGGTTATTGGTAGCCGAACCCGGATGGTTGATGCAGAGTGTTCCTTGCAGGAACAGCCTAGAAGAAGATCTTGGCCTTCCTGAGCCAAGGATACTTCAAAAGGATTCTGAGGATCTGAAGAGGGTCGTAGTACATAACGATTACTATATTAGGTTAAACAATTTCCTACCGGTTTCGATGAGGAAGATAGAAGCAACGACCTTGAGGCCGGCCTTGATGATGGTTGATGTGCTCATGATTAGTAGTTTTTGGTGAATAAATCTACGAACTTGTCAATAGCCTTGCTGAGCTGCTCTGCAGCATAGGTAGTAGGCTTGTCCAGAACCTGTACGAGAACTCGAACCACGGCCTTGCCGGTGTTCTGCGGAAGAACCTGAGATAAAATAATCATAAAGTATTGTGTATTAAAGGATTTGCTATGCTGCGAGCCAGTTTCCGACACGGCCCAGTACGCGCGCTGTGGAATATGCCTGATCCAGCGTGAAGACGGTACGACCGACATAGGCTGTACCCTGCTCGTTCTTCACGACAACAAGGGCGAGGTCGACTACGTCCTGACCGGAAAGGCTCAAGGGCAGAAGGAGCGAGATCCGCTGCTCGCGGAAGTAGTATGTCGGAACCGCCGTGAAAAGGTCCGTGGACACTCTTCTGACAGCAGTTGAGACAGCGGACTCAAGCGAGCTGCGGAATAGGTTCATAGCAAAAGGAGATGCGTTTATTGCTGCCCGGTACTCTTCAGGGGTCAAATCTTTGCTTACTCCGCAGATACGGTTAAGGAACTGCTTCGGGAATCGGTCGATCCGTTCGAGCGCATGCTCCACGGAGATGGTAGGTGTACCCAGCCTCAGGTCATAGTGCAGGTCGTCGAAGCTGTCAAATAGACGAGGAAGCCCCGGCAGAGACGTGAAGATGGAATTAATTTTCGTTCCCTCCCCTGGAACAGCCCAACACACGAACTGGTACTTCTGCGGGTGCGGGCCCTCGTTTTTCTTAAGAAGGGCATAGATTGGCTGGTACCAGCGATTGGTCAGTCCAGTATCAAAGGTTGTCCAATCGCCTTCTGTTTGCAAGGCATACTTGGTCAAGGCAAGATAGAAGCGGTTCTCCAGGTATCTGAAGAGCTGAGCATCAGGCAGACGGGAGTCGTTTTGGAGATTGGCGAGGTCTCTGAAGGCCTTGGCGATTCCATTTTTAAAATTAATGTTGTAGTTTAAAGATTGTGTTTTAGTAATACACATAACTCTTACAAATTTTAGTTGAACTTACGATGGACTTCCTGCCTTTTCAGGCCCCGCATAGCCATCTGTCAGCGGGATTACGCCTTGTTTCTTAACAATTACGTTGCCAAAGATAGACATTTTAAGTAATTGAATATCACATAATTAAAAACTATAATTTGATATCAAATGAACATTTTATATCAAATTACTCCCTTCTGACAAAATGGCAGAAAATCCATATCAGATGGTCCGAATACCATTGAACAGACAGACTGACACACAGACAGACTGACAAATTTGCCCTTCCTGACGGTCCACCCTTGTTCCTTTTCGCAAAGGTAGTGGGGCGGCTTGATTCCAAGGACCGTTCTCCCCTGTCGAACATATGACTTCAGAAGCCCGACACGCAAATGCGCATCGGTTTCCTCGTCATTCCTTGCACTCTGCGCCCTTATCCCCACTGCCCGGCGAACGTAACGGCGGGAGACCGCCGGAGGAAGCTATTCCCCTGAAGGGGGAAAAGGGAATAAGGAACAATCCAAAAAGAAAGGAATATGGAAAAGAAGACAATCGAAAAGAACCTCTCGCTCTACAATGAGGGGAGGAGCGTGCCGGAAGAGGCCAAGAAGGCATTCGACACGGGACGGTTCAAGGGTACGGATGTCAATCCTATGTGGAGGATCAAGACGCTCACGAGCCTATTCGGGCCTGCCGGGATAGGCTGGTTTACTGAGGTGAAGGACCGCTACACCGAACAGAACATCGACGGAAGCGTGGCGGCATTCGTTGACATCAACCTCTACGTGAAGGTTGACGGAGAATGGTCCAAGCCGATCTTCGGCACCGGAGGAAGCAAGCTGGTGAGCATCGAGAAGAAGTACTCGAGGGGTGCTTCAGAGCCGTCCACATCGCTCTTCCTGTCCGACGAGGCTTACAAGATGGCCTACACGGATGCGCTGAGCGTGGCCTGCAAGGCTCTCGGAATAGCCGCGGACGTCTACTACGAGAAGGACAAGACCAAGTACACGGCAGATGAGACTGTTCCCGCTTCAGTATCGGCAGCCACCGCCGCCCCTTCGGCATCCGCTCCGTCGAAGAAGACCCTGAAGCCGGGCAAACCGGGCTGGAAGGAGACCATCGCCTGGCTCTCCGACCTGAGGAAGGACCCTCAGGCGGTAAAGGCCAACTACAACATCACCGAGGAGGACTTCAATGCCCTCTGCAAGGCCGCAGGAAGACAGTCTTAACATCAAACCACACATATCATGAGCTACACAATACTGAAACCCGCCACCCACGAGGAGTGGCTTGAAGAGAGGTCCAAGGGCATCGGCTCGTCCGAGGTCGGGACGATAATGGGTGTGAACCATTTCGACACCCCGTACAAGCTCTGGAGAAGGAAAGTCGGCATCGACGGGCCCGTAGAGAGCAACGAGGCCATGGAGATGGGACACCTGCTGGAGCCGGCAGTGGCGCAGCGATTCGAAGAGATTACCGGCAACTGGGTCGTGAAGAACAGTGCGGGAGACTGGATCGCCGTGGACGACGAAAGACCGTGGCTGAGGGTGTCCCCGGACAGGGTGTACATCCCCGCAGGAAAGAAGCGCACACGTGCCAACTGGCGCATACTCGAGTGCAAGACCACCTCGCAGGTCATCGACCCGGAGAACATCCCCCTCTACTGGAGATGCCAGGTGCAGTACCAGATGGGAGTGCTCGGCATCCGGAAGGCATCCGTCGCGTGGATATCGACCTCGCCGAGGCTCCACTTCGACTACATGGAGATGGACTTCAACCCGGGGTTCTACGAGAGCATGACCGCCGAGCTCGACCGCTTCTGGAACGAGAACGTGCTGGGAGGGGTAGCACCCGACGACCAGAACGCCGATGACACCCTGCTCCGCTACCCGAGGAGCGAGGAGGGGAAGACGGCAACCGCCGACGAGGAGGTGTACGACGCATGGAAGCACCTGCACCGCGTCAAGGACGAGCTCACCGACCTTGAGACGCAGAAGGACATCCTCGAGGGACTCATCAAGCAGAGCATGGGCGACGCGGAGACACTGGTATCCTCCGACGGAACCACACTCTCATCATGGAAGAGCGCAAAGGAGACACTCAAGTTCGACTCCAAGACCTTCCAGAAGGAACAGCCTGAGATCTACCGGAAGTACCAGGTGATGACACCGGGTTCAAGACGGTTCATAATCAGATAACGACATTCATTCACAAACCTTTAAAAACAACAATCATCATGACACAGAAATCATCAGTCAACGGAGGACTCAACCTGAGCCTCCTCGTCAACGCAGCAACCGTGACACTCAAGGGCAAGAACTGCCTCGTAATCCCGATCGACGACAACCCCGCCCTCTTCGTGGGCAAGAAGGGAGTGTACCTCGACATCTCCGTGGTGGAGACACCGGACAGCCAGTACGGGCACACCCACTACGTGAGGGCCAACATCGGCTCGTCCCGCCGGGGCGGCTACTCCAAGGAGGAGCTCAAGGCGATGACGCCTATCCTCGGCAACCTGAAGGCCGTGCAGGCAGCGGCAGCTGCCGCCGAGCCGCAGCAGGACCTCCCGCAGGGGACAGTCAACGGACCGGAGGACGACCTGCCATGGTAGGCGCGAACACAGGGATGGCCCGGGCATTGGAACAGCCCGGGTCAGGTTCCCTGTCCCTGAAGGAGTTCCACCAGACGATGGTTACGGTCCGCACTTCCCTCTTTTCCGAGAAGGAAATCGGCGAACTGAAGGGATACCTGCTGGACGAGAACGGGGCCATTCCGAGCCGCAAGGCCATCTGCGACCTCTTCAACCTCACAAGGGACCTGGTCAACAAGATGGCGTACCAGATTCGTGAGGCGCAGGGAGAACGGGCGAAGGCCAATATGGCACTTATGGAGAAGGAGGACGAACTCTCCCGTCTGAAGGCAGAACTGGAGAGGCTGCGGGAAGAGAACCGGCAGCTTGCCGCCTCCACCGGCGCGGATGTAGGCACTGGGTTCACGGAGACGGGAATTGACTCGCTAGACCTTGCCAAGGCGGTATGCTTCCGCTCGAAGGAGCAGGGACACGTCCTGTACCGCAACCAGGTGCAGACGATTATGTACATCCTTTACGGAAAGCACCTCGCGAGGTGCGGGGCGAGACTCACGACCGAACATCCTCAGATGTGGGAGTATGGGCCGGTGTTCCCTAGGGTATATTCGAAGCTCAAGGACACATCGGATGACGGATACAGGACCGAGTATGAGGCACTGGTCACAAGTTATCCGGAAGTGGCTATGGACATGGAGGACACCGTGACGAAGTGCTCGTGGAAGAGCTGTAGGGAGCTCCTGTCGGTACTGACCGCAGCGGGGTCGCCTTGGGCCGCAGCAAGGGGACGGTGCCCGGACAGGAAGACTGCGCCGTCCGAAGACACTGAAATCCGGGATTGGTTCCAGAACTTGAGACATTGATTCGAAATGATTTGGCCAACTGAGGGAATCTGGCCATATGGTTCGAAATGTTTTGGCCGAATGGGTGAATAATATTTGGCCAAATGATGGAATAAAATCCAGCCAAATGGGGGAATGCACAAGTAATTATTTATCTTTGTAAAGCGAAACATAGGTATCATATGGAAAAAGTTTATAGAAAGAGGATAGCTGATGGTCTATTACTGCGCAAGTTGGCCGGAAAGGGTGCTGTGCTCATAGAAGGTGCAAAATGGTGTGGAAAGACAACTACGGCGGAACAGATTGCCAAGAGCATACTCTATATGTCGGAGACTGGAATGGTGGAGCAGAACAGGAGTGTGGCTTCATTGAATCCCAAACTATTATTGAGAGGGGAAAAGCCTCGCCTTATAGATGAATGGCAGATTGCTCCCCAATTGTGGGATAGTGTGCGTTTTGAATCCGACCATGGTCCATTAGGACAGTTTATTTTGACCGGGTCATCTGTTCCGGCTGATATGAGTAACGTTGTTCATTCCGGGACTGGGCGTATCGGATGGTTAAGAATGCGTCCAATGAGCCTCTGGGAGTCTCAGGAATCGACGGGAGAGGTCTCCCTTGGCGAACTGTTTGCTTCCCCTGATCAAGTTAGTGGTATCAATAGAATTGATATCGAACAGTTGGCATTCCTTGTTTGCCGTGGCGGATGGCCTCTAGCAGTTGATATGGACCGAGAGGTTGCTCTGGATCAAGCATTTGACTATATTGAGGCTGTAGAGAAGCGAGATATCTCAAAGGTTGACTGTGTGGAACGTGACCCTGTTCGAGTACATCGTCTTCTGCGCTCATTAGCAAGGAATCAGGGCAGTCAGGCTTCGCTTGGAACGATTCGTGCGGACATGGAAGCAAATGAAGCCGATTCATTGTCAGAGGATACGATCTCCTCGTATATCAAAGCGTTGAAAGAGATATTTGTGGTAGAAGACAGCGAGGCGTGGAATCCGAATCTTCGTAGTAAAACAGCCATTAGAACAAGCGATACCAGATATTTCACTGATCCGTCAATTGCTGCTGCAGCATTGGGTATCGGTCCTAATGATCTCGTAAATGATTTGAACACATTTGGACTATTGTTTGAAACACTGGCTGTGCGTGACTTACGAGTATACGCTGAGGCTCTTAACGGAAAGGTATACCATTTCCGAGACAAAAACGGGTTGGAGTGCGATGCTGTCGTTCACTTGCGAGATGGTCGATATGGGTTAGTGGAAGTGAAGTTAGGAGGTGATGTTTTAATTGGAGAAGGTGCGCAAGCATTATTGAAGCTGTCTGGCAAGATTGACACAGAAAGAATGAAAGCGCCATCGTTTATGATGGTATTGGTCGGAATAGGAACATATGCCTATAGGCGTGAGGATGGGGTATATGTGGTGCCAATAGAATGCCTGAAGGACTGAATGCAGACTACTGAGATATATTACTTCCTGGAAGGTCATTTTGCCTTTTGTGAGCACGATATATCCAATATTTATACTCCCACATGGCACAGATCCGTTGTGTAGTTGAACGCATCACATACCAGAACCCGGAAAACGGCTATTCGGTGTTCCGTGTGAAGGTCAAGGGGTATGACGACCTCGTGACCCTCGTGGGCAACCTGCTGGACGTCCCTGCGGGTTCGGTCCTGCTGTGCCAGGGCGAATGGAGGGTGGACAGGAAGTACGGGCAGCAGTTCCAGTGCTCTACCTGGGAGGAGGTGATGCCGGCCACTGCCTACGGCATCGAGAAGTACCTCGGCAGCGGTCTGGTCAAGGGCATAGGCCCCAAGTTCGCAAGGCTCATCGTTGACCGCTTCGGTACCGGGACCATCGATGTCATCGAGACGGACATAGAACGCCTGAACGAGGTCCACGGGATAGGCCCGAAGAGGATTGCCAAGATACGCGAGAGCTGGGAGAAGCAGAAGGACATCAAGAACGTGATGCTCTTCCTCCAGGGACACGGGGTGAGCACCGCATTCGCGGCGAAGATCTACCGTGAGTACGGCAAGGAGAGCATCGGCAAGGTCCAGGAGAACCCGTACCGTCTGGCCGACGACATCTGGGGAATCGGTTTCAAGACTGCCGACGGCATAGCCTCGAAGATGGGATACGGCAAGGATGACCCTCGCAGAGTTCGCAGCGGAATCCTCTACACCCTCGGCCAGCTCGCCGACGAGGGGCACTGCTTTGCAACCGGAGAGCAGCTCCTGGGGACGGCATCCGAACTCCTTGATGTCGGGCAGGAGGCCATAGGGGCAGTGCTTGCCGATATGTCCGGAGCGGATGACGTGCTAACCGACGGGGAAGCCATCTATCTTCCTCCGTTCTTCCATTCCGAATGCGGAGTGGCGAGGAGGCTTCTCGCCCTGAGAAACGGAAACGGCTCTCTCTTCTCCGAACCGGAACCCGAACTGCCTGGAGGGGATGGCATTGTCTATGACGAGACACAGCTGGAGGCCGTGAGGATGGCCCTTAAATCGAAGGTGATGGTGCTGACCGGAGGCCCCGGCACAGGGAAGACGACCACCACGAAGGCCATCATCGGTGCGCTTCGCTCCTGTGGGATGAAGGTGCTTCTGGCAGCTCCCACGGGACGTGCGTCGAAGAGGATGAGCGAGGCCACGGGGATGGAGGCCAGGACCATCCACAGGATGCTCGAGTACAACCCCAAGGACGGATACCAGCGCAACGCAGATAATCCCCTCTCGGGAGATGCCCTCATAGTGGACGAGTGCTCGATGATTGACATCCTGCTGATGAATAACCTGCTCAAGGCCGTGCCGGACGGAATGAGGCTCATCCTTGTCGGGGATATCGACCAGCTGCCGAGTGTCGGCGCCGGGAACGTACTCAGGGATATCATCGACTCCGGAGCGGTGCCTGTCATCCGTCTCACGAGGATATTCCGGCAGGCGCAGTCCAGCCGCATCGTGATGAGTGCCCATGCGGTCAACGCCGGCAGGCTTCCGGACTTGAGCAACGGAAGGGACACGGACTTCTTCTTCCTCAGGGAGGATGACCCGGAGAAGGTGGCGGAGTCGATCGTCGGCCTGGTGGGCAGGAGGCTGCCGGGAGCATACGGGATCGGTGCGGATTCCATACAGGTGCTCACGCCCATGCAGAGGGGTGTCGTCGGTGCGGCGAGCCTTAACATCGCCCTCCAGCAGTCCCTGAACGGGAACGGCGACTCGCTCTCGCGGGGAGGGTACACCTTCCGGAAGGGGGACCGCGTGATGCAGCTCAGGAACGACTACGACAAGGAGGTCTTCAACGGGGACCTCGGATACATCACGGAGGTCAACCTGGAGGACAGGGTACTCAAGGTGGACTTCGACGGACGGGAGACCGAATATGACTCCTCCGAGCTGGACGAGCTCTCCCTTGCCTATGCCACGACGATACACAAGGCCCAGGGGTCGGAGTACCCTGTGGTGGTGATACCCGTGATGATGAACCACTTCGTGATGCTCCAGCGCAATCTCATCTATACCGGCATCACACGCGCAAAGAAGGTGTGCGTTCTCATCGGACAGCTCAAGGCTCTTTCCTATGCGGTGCGCAACCTGACGGTGCAGAAGCGCAACACCCGCCTGAAGGAGCGGCTCGCCATTCCTGAGGAGGACAATCTTTAACACCAACACAAACACCAAGTCGATACTGAAAGAACAACGCGGACAGCCGGGATGAAGTCATGTCTGCGGACCTGCCCTGTGTGTTCTTCCGGCTAAGGTATGCTTCGCCCATCCCGAAAGACCTGCCGGAGGCAGCCCTAGTCGGGTGCGGCCTCAAAAAGTGCCTTTTTGAACCGTTCTTTCTCCCTTGAGGCTTCGCATCGCCTGCCATCAGAACTCCGGGGCAGGCCCGGGGACAGGACAATTCAAAAGAACAAAGACATGACAGCAAGCAAGAAATGCTACGAGTACAGAGGCCACAGGGTGACCATCTCGTACACCACCTACAGGACGACCGGAACACTCGCGGTACTGATGAACTACATTGACGGTGAGATGGAATGCGACTACGACGTCGTATCCGTGAACCTCTGCTCCGGTCTGCAGGACGGACAGATGGCATACGTTGACACGAACAACATTCCTGAGATAGACAGGTGGCTTGTAGAGAACGGCATTGCCGAGGACACCGGAGTGAGAACCGTCAGCGGGTTCTGCACCTATCCGCTCCTTCAGTTCAACCAGGTAAAGGAGGAGGCGTGACCATGAAAGGAACTACACTCATGGCCCTCGGGCTCAACATCGGGGACGTGGACGCAAGGGTGCTCCTTGACGAGGGCTTCGACTGCGCAGGATACGGACTGACCAAGGCGGGGACCAGGAAACTGGCCCTGCTGCGGACTTTCATAGAAGAATACCGGGAAGACCTGTCGAAGGAGCCCGGCAGGTGCATCAGGAACAGCACCGATGCGGCTGCCCTCCTGGCCGGCAGCCTCCGCGGACTGGACCACGAGGAACTGTGGGTGGCATTCCTGAACCGGGCGAACATCGTCATCGACACGGCCATGATGACCACGGGGTCAATGACGAGCACTGTGATTGACAACACCAAGATACTCCGCACGGCAATACTGAAGAAGGCTTCAGGAGTAATCATCTACCACAACCACCCGTCGGGAAGCCCCACTCCGGGGAGGGCCGACATCAAGGCAACGGAGTCCCTGAAGAAGGCACTGGACCTGCTTGAGATTTCTTTACTGGATCATATAATCATCTCCGACGGCAGATGGTACTCCTTCGCTGACGAATGCGTGACTGAGTTCGGAAAATGACAGACACAATCTGAAAACAATGGCGGTCTCCGGAAAGGGGGCCGCCGACATTCTCCTCCGGGTCTCTTGCAGGACGGTCGTCCATGCTCCCCGGAGGTTCTATTTCTTGCTTGCTTGCCGCCCCGACGCGATGTCGCGGCGGCTTTTCTCATGCTACCGCCACTGCTCCGGAAACTTGACATCAGGGAACATCTCCCTGACCTTATCCAAGGCATATTCCATCAGGAAGGCGAACTCACAGTCCCTGTAATAGTGGGTAATGGTGCCGGGAACATGAACCTCCTCCTCCAGAAGGTCCTGCCATTCATCCTCCCCGGCAGGGAACCGCCACCCTTCTTCATCGCAGCGCAGGAGTTCCGCCGACCAGGGGTCGGAATACCTCCAACGCAGGAATATCATCCAACGCTTCCCTCGGGTGTCGTGGAAACGGTAATGGATCTGGGATGGACACCAGGAGGACACGTCTATGTCCCATACGAAATCCTCGTTGCCGCTTCTGTTTTCGGGAAGCCCGAGGATCTCCGTGGCCTTGTCCACCTCATCACCCGAGAGGCCCTTTGCAGGGTCGCAGAGAACCAGGTGAGGGTCCTCCTCCGACGGAAAGTGCCCAGCGGTGTCGATGATGACATATTCCTTGCAGGGGTGCTCTTCAAGAAAGGCCGCAATCCTATCGCTGAGGGTGCGACTATTAGGTTGTTGTATGCATCCGACCACCCTGTCCCCGAAGGGCATTTCCGTTACTGAAGGGGACTCCTTCATGTCTGCCGTCAGCACTATAAAGGCTCCCGTCGTTCCGATGACAATACAGAGGTTCTCGACGCATTTCGGATCCCAGCACTGTCCGTTGCGGCCCGGCCTGATAACGCCTCCCGGATTGAGGAAAATGTACTTTGTCTTCATTGCTCTTTTGATATCTGAAGCATGTTCGGCCCGTTAAGGCTGTCATACCCTTCATCCATTATAGCGGCATTGGAAAAGACGGTAATCCCGTCATTAGTTGTCCCGTGGGCCTTGTGGATGTGGCCGAAGAGGTGAAGGCGGGGACGGATGGTGCGTACCCTTTCGAGCAACTCCCTTGAGCCGTAGAGGATGCTTCCGTCTCTGTCAAGGATGCCATATGGAGGGGTATGGGTGACAAGAACGTCAGTGTCATCCGGAATGGCGGCGTAGAACTGCTCCTGATTTCCGCTCACGCAGTCCTCCATGAACATCGGCACGCCCCAGAACTTCAGGCCCTCTATCTCCACCCCGCTCCCGCAGAGGTAATGGACATTGTCATCAAGACCGTCCAGACGAGCACCGTAAAGGCAGGCGTCGTGGTTGCCTGCGACCAGCACCTTGTGCCTGTAGGGAAGGTCACAGAGCTACTCAAGGAAATCAAGTGTTTCTGCCTCGGAGCCCGACATCGTGAAGTCCCCGCTGTGCACGAGGATATCCGCCTCAGGGAGGTCCCTCAGGCGGCGGTGGACACCGTGGGTGTCGGATATATGCAGGATTCTCAATTCCATGGCGTAAAGTTAATCAATTTCAAGCTCAGAACTCACTTCCTTCGTACCTCCGTTCCTTTCCAGGGTCCTGTCAAGGTACTCAAGGCATTTCTCACTCAGGAGGGGTGTATCAATGAGTTTGAGGAATTTCAAGCTGCTGCGGTTGCTCACTGACACGTGGGTCAGGTCGAGATTGCACAGCAGCGTCAGTTCCTGAAGGCTGTCGCAACGGGACAGGTTCAACTTCTTGAGCTTGCTGCATCTTACTTCGAGCTTCTCAAGGTCACGGGAACAGCTCAGGTCCACAAGTGAGGCGGCATCGCCACCAAGATCCATTTCCTTGATGCCTGGATTGGTCGTGACATCCAGCCTCTCTATCAGCCAGTCCGCCTTGAGGTACTCCAGAGCGGGGCTTCCGGAAAGGTCCACGTCCGCGACCATCATGTCCCCGCTGCCGGCGACAAAGCCCGTGATGAGTCCGTCTCCGAAAGCCGTAATGGAGATGTGGAACAACTCCTCCGTTTCCTTGCAGCTCTCCCTGTAGACGTGATGTACATAGTACCAGTCCTCAGCCGTTGCCCTTATCATCTCGCTCCTCCCGTCGCCCCAGTCCACGCGGCATTCCCCGGGACGCATCCTCAGGTGGACGTGCCCCACTTCCCCTCGGTCCAGTTGATTGCCCGGAGAGTCATTCTGATCGTGTCAGCCATTTCCTGCTCATTCTTTTTCCTGTTCTTGCACTGCCTCCCCTCTTGCCTTTTCCGTGCTTTGCCCTCCTACTCTTGGCACCGTCATCCTTGCTGTGGACGACCTTCAGGAAGATGTCCCCGCTTTTCATGTCAGCATATTCTGAAACCTTGAGGACTGCCCGCTTGAGGGTGCGGCCGGTGATGAAAATATCCCTTATGGCGGATACCGTCTCCTCGGAGACATTCTCCCGGGAGTCCGAGTAGAGCACGAGGACGATGCTGTCATATTCATCCTCAGGCACCTCGCTGTAATCCCTGATGAGAGTCTCGAGAGTGGCCGGGGAGTACTTTCCGTCACCCTTGTGCTGACGGAAACGGGTCTCGTGGACAATCTTCGTGTCGAAGAGGTACTCCAGCTCTCCCCTGCCCAGCTCCGGACAGATGCGCATCATGTCCTTGATGCACTCCTCGACCTTGGACATCCTGTCCAGCCGGGCCATCGCCCTGTCCATACGGGCATCACGCATCCTCTTGGCGCGGTTGCGCCTCTCCTCCCTCTCCCATATCCGCTTGCAGATGTCCCAGGACATTGCTTCCCGGAAGCATTCCCTTTTCTCCTTACGCCCCCTGGCATACATCACCTTTTGGCGGGAATGTACCTCGGACCATTTGCGCCTGTATTTGTTGTCCGGCCTCTCCATAAATGAAGGGGTCTCATCCTCAGAGAAACCCCAGTAGGTCATCTCCCAAAGAATACGCGCTGCAAGCTCCGCATCACTGAATCTCAGTCCGTCTTCTATCTGTATCCTGCTCGCGAGGACTTCACTCCAGCAATCATGACAACCTGTAACGTGTATCCAGTTCTCATCGTCCTCGTCCCTGCTCAGTTCTATCACTCCGTCGCTCTGTCCGGCGGCTTCATTTAGCATAAGCTCATCGAACGCCTCCCTGTAGGAGTAGATGTCCTTCACGTCATATACCCCTTTCAGAGTGGGTATGAGCTCGTCGAACGAGACCTTGAGGAGTAATTCAGAAAGTGTCATATACTGTGTCTATTGGTTTCACGTGACAAATAAAGCAGACTCTACTGCAATAATATGGCAGTGTGTCTAATTGGATGACCGAAGATAATCCACTATCTTCCCGCACTCCTCCGGAGTGACCATCGGTCCCTGAATGCGCTTGGTCCTCCTGTCCTTGCACAAGAGGAAGTCCCCTTTTCCGGAAAGAACATCCGTACCGAGATGGGTGGCAGGACTATTCTGACTCTCCGATGCGGTCTGACGGAAGAGAATCCTAACGGTATCTCTTTCCATCTGTGCTTCATTAAAGGTACAGTCTATAGACGTGTCCGAAACAATGAAATGGTATCCGCTGTGGCAGCCCTGTCCGTGCAACTGTTTCAGGAGGTCTGAAAGACCTTCACCGGAGTCAACCTTTTCATCGAAACCGGAAATAAACACCACCGTCTTTCGGATATAAGCTCCGCCTCTCTCCATCTGCTCATTGGTGAGATTCCTGAGCACAGTGCATACCTCCTTATCACCATATACATACTCGACACCGCTGACTCCCTTCCATACTGACAGTCCATCTCCATTCAGGTCCATAAGCATCATCCTGACGGTATCACGGGGTACCGCATATAGGAGTGAAGCAATGAAGACGTTCATCATCGTTGGCAATTCTGCGTTGTCCTGACCTGTCATCACGATTTCTGGTACCGTGTCAAGGTCAAGGACTTCCGGTTTAAAGTCCGTCCCGAGTCCGAGAGCCAGCGGAAGTGATGAAGTGCACCTTCGGAACTGCGGAGACTGGAGTACACCTCGCAGAGGCACACCAGATGGTTCATCGTTCAGTACCTCAAT
Organism: Candidatus Cryptobacteroides sp.; assembly: GCA_051869955.1. Lineage (GTDB taxonomy): Bacteria > Bacteroidota > Bacteroidia > Bacteroidales > UBA932 > Cryptobacteroides. Next base: position 14,240 of record JBJEBJ010000088.1, on the reverse strand, counting down.
CATCACCTTATTGCCTCCCGACTCTTCCGGTATGATTCTAACTGGCCTGCCTATAGTTTCAGATAGTGTTCCCTTGAGTTGCCTGATTGAGGTTCTTTCATCAGTCCCATTCAAGCTCACACGGAACACCGTGCATTGGGGAAGGACTTCAGCTTCCAAAGGACCGGAAATTCCCTCTTCCTCAAGAGCAGTTTGAATGAGACTCTTCTTTCGTTGCAGTTCCTTCTCACCTACGCAATGAAGGAGCTCCGGGTGGCCTCCGAGAAGGCCGATAGGATAATTGTTTGTTTCCATCGCTGTCTGTAGTTTGAACGCAAAGGAAACACGCTCCGCTGCAATTCTGCGGCAGGATTATTTCCTGCCGTATTATTGCAGGGCATATCCCATATTTGCAGCAGCCAAATCACGGACATATAACCCATCCTGTGACATGACCGTATTCACATATTGACTAATATAGAAAGCCAAACAGCCATAAAGGAATTTTGTTTCCTCTGCCAAATTCGACATTGTCAATTGCAAGATAGCTATCAGGCAAATCCTTGATTTGGTTGAAGGATTTATCTGCACCACCAACTTCGACGAGAACCTTGTCATTTATCTGAAAGTCCCCATTTTTAGGATAATATACTTCTGCTGCTCTGCTGACCTGATTGTAAAAGAAGGTCTCACGTATAGTGCCAATCTCCGGATTCCTGTTGAAAGCATACATCAGATTTGGATTGTCCAGAAACATCTTTTCCGGAGCTGCCATCTGTTTCACGGATTTGACCTTTGTTTTAAGAAGGCCCAGCAACGCGCCCCGCTGAAGCAATTCCAGCAATTTAAGTCCTTGCTCACGGCTCGTCTCAAGTTGCGCATATAGTTCATCCATCTTAGGAACAAAAGGCACTTGCAATGCGATGATCATCAATAGCTTCTTCAACTTCTGGACAGTTACATATTCAACTTTTTCTACAGAAGGGATGTCACTTTCTATTACCTGACGACAGACTTCGTTCAGGCGAGCATGAAAACCTTCCCTGTCTTCTTTGTAGAAAGGATAATATCCATACTTACAGTAGTCTTTGAAATGAGGTATGATTCTGATTTTCTCCACGATATCCGATGCAATGGAAATGTGTTTTGTGAGCAAATCATCCAAGGTTATTACAGGATGATCCAGAATGCCCTCAAAATTCAGATATTCACGAAATGACATCCCGTGCATTGTGTACATAGCGACTCTTCTTGACAAATCCCCTTCACCCTTCTCAATCTGAAGCATCGAACTTCCGGTGAATACGACTCTCATCGTCGGATAATTGTCGTATATGTTTTTTATGTATGTCTGCCAATGAGTGCATTTATGGATCTCATCCAGAAACAGGTGTGTGCCACCATTGATATAATGGTATTCTACCAAGTCCATAATTGAGTTGGTAGCAAACCACATATCATCCAAAGAGACATACAGGACATTTTCATTCATCAGGTTTTCTTTGATGTACTGAAGGAGCAAGGTGGATTTGCCGACGCCTTTAGGACCCTTGATGCCGATGAAACGAGCGTTCCAGTTGATCTTGTAATATAGCTCCCTCTTAAAGTCAAGGCTCTGATGCATGATCAGTCTCTGGGAGTTTCTGTACAATACTTCGCAATCCATATTTCATTTTTTTTGCAAATATATAAAACATATTGGAATATGGAAATATTCATAAATAACAATATTGAAATATTTATTTGGCCGCAATTCCGTAGAGATTTACAACTGCCATATTATTGCAGTGGCATATCCCATATTTGCAGCATAAAATCAGGGACGATGAAACATTACGGAGATTTATATGAGCAGCAAATGAAATGGTTTGAGGCCATCAATGCTCTTGACACGCTTCCGGAAGAAGAGAGAATAGAGAGGTACCGCGCAGAGGTGCAGAACGTGGAGAAAAGCATACTCCGCCTCACGGGAGACCCCCTGACGCTCTCGTCCAGACGCTGGGAGAAGAGCGAGAGGACTGCCGAGAAGGTCGAGGACCTGCTTGGGAGACGGTACTATCTTCTCTCGAAGATGTTCAAAATCCATTGCTCCGAGGCAGAGGTAAAAAGGATGGAGAGCGTCAATGCGCACCTGTATGAACTCACCTGCGACATGTTCTCCCGGACCGGCAGGATGTACCGGAACATCCTCGACCTCCCGATGGACCCCAAGGACGATGACCTCACGGTAGAAGGAACGCTGAAGTACTGGGGAGACTCGGCGAAGGACGTACTCCACCTGGCGGATGACGAGTTCTACGGGTCCGACTTCACAAGGATGATCCTTATCAACGCCACCCTCCAGAGGGATGTCAAGGGTGACTTGGAAATCATCTCCTGCCGTCCATTTTGGAATCCGGGCTGCGGACACAAGTCCTTTATGAGCGACGCTGAGCTTGACATAGACAATCATCTCGACGACGGGACGACCTGGGCGGAAAGCTGGCTGAGGCATCCGAAACTCGACCATATCTGTATGTGCTATGCGACCCACGCAGTCGTGACTCATCAGGACTACCCTGTCCCGGACCTTCTGAGGATGAACACCTTCGAAGTGAAGGTGGATGTGACCATGCAGCAGATAAGCGAGCAGGACGGGACACGCCTCTTCTGGTGGAAGAACTGCTCCGAGCAGGAGTTCATTGACAAGTTCATGCATGAGGCACAGAGCCGCCCTGCAGGAGAGAGCCTCGGTGAGTTCGTCTGGAGGAGGGGCATTGAGTATTTCGAACTGGAGGAGGTAGAAGAGAGCCACAGACGATTCCTCAAGGACTTTGACACACCTCCGAGAATGGACTGCGAAGAGATTAAAGACCGTCTTCAGACCGATATTATCTCCAGGCTTCCGGACTGCCGAAAAGACGACAATTTGGCCGGGGACTTCCTGAAGGCTCTCAGGAAGATACACAGGGAACTTAAAGGATTATAGAATATGGACAACAACGATTGCAGATGGCCGGTGGCTATCGGAACTACAGAGAGCGGCGAAGAAAGGGTTTTTGATTATTCAAAAGTCTCCAACATACTTATCGCCGGAGCCCCGAAGCAGGGCAAGAGCACGGCGATAGGTACAATAGTGGACGCTCTAAAGAGCTGTCCGGAAACATCCGGAGTCAAATTCTTCTCGATCGATACGACAAAGCCTCATTGGGATGCGGAGGAGACTCTCGGCTCATTATGCCGTGAACTTGACAGGAGGAAGGACCTGCGCAATGTTGGAGTTGACATCTCGGGATTCCCGATCATTGTGGCGGTGATTGATGAATATTCAGACCTTGTGAACTTCGGCAGCAGGGATTCAAGGCGGACCGTCAAGGACTCTGTCCTGCGCCTTGCAAAGGAAGGACCGGAAGTCGGGATGCGCCTGATTCTTGCGACCAGGCATCCCGCACAGGAGGTGAAGGCACTGCTCTCCTACTTTCCCACGCGTCTGGTGTTCAGGGTCTCCGACCCGAAGGACTCCAAGGTGCTGCTGAAATCCGAGTCTGCGTTCTGGGAACTGAACGCAGGTGGGGAAATGTTCTTCTTCCACGACGGGAAGACGGAGATGATTCATTGCAACGCGACAAGTAGTAACTAGTCCAAAGGCTTGACAATTTCTATCGTGTTATGAATGACTTTAACCTCAATCATGTGAGACTACATGCCGGCATGTACGGCTTGGGGCGATTAGGTTCAGGTTCTGGAACAAACAAGAGTGACGGAATATACAACCTTTTCCGTGCAATCTTGAATTACGCTTCTGAAGAATTCCTCTTGGGTTATGGCAAATTAATAGATATAACCGTTACTGATTCTTCCTTCAGGATTCGGGATTATGGACGAGGCATTCCTTATAGTGAACTAGTGTACATAGTCTCTGGTGGGGATTTTCCATATTTGACATACTCCCCGTCCTGAAGGACGGAGATTCTCAGGTGGCTAGCGTCCCTTGCGAAGGGTGACCTTCGTCTTACGGGGGCTCCCTGAAGAGGCAATGCCCTGCCTCATTATGTTCATTGCGGCATTGACATCCCGGTCAAGAACCGTTCCGCACTGCGGACATGTCCAATGCCTGTCATGTAGATTAAGATGCTCATACACATATCCACAGCAACTGCATGTCTTGCTGCTCGGATAGAACCGGGCCACCTTCCTCACTTCGCATCCGTACTTGGATGCTGTGTGTTCGAGCTTTTGCACGAACAATCCGAAGGCGAGGTCCGCCATCTTCCGACCCCACAGCCGGGACATCCCCGTCAACTGCAGATCCTCGACGCACAATGTGTCGTACTGCCTACATAGTTCGTGGGCGAGCTTCCACTGCCAGTCGTCACGGCAGTTCGTGATATCTTCATAGACACGGTCCAGTGCCTGCCTGGCAACACGGCGGTGTGCCGAGCCCTTCTCGCACTTGGACAATCGCCTTGAGGCCCGGCGCAACTCGTTCAGACCTTGTCTCAGGAACAGCGGATTGCCGATCCTCGTCCCGTTGCTCAGGGTGAGATAGGTCTTCAGGCCGAAGTCCATCCCCACCGATGCACCATCGTGTGTCTTTCGGCAGGGCAGTGCAACCGCATCCGTGACAATGTACAGGTAGTACTCGCCGAGCGGGGTGCGCTTGACTCGAATCTGTTTGACCGTTCCCTCCCATTTGCGGGAATACGAGAACTGGAAGTGCTGTTTTATGGAGTTCAGCACAAGCACGTTGGAATTTAGATTGAACCCGCCCTGCTTGTACACTATGCTTCGGAACTGCTCCGCCCTCTTGAACTTCGGTGGACGAACCGCCAGATGCTGGAAAAATCGCTGGTATGAGGCATCGAGCCGCTCTAGAATTTCCTGAACGGTCTGGCTGTGCAGAAGATTGCGGCTGATGCGCTTGGCGAAATGGGATTTCATCCTTGCACAAGAGCAATACTTTCCAGTCAAGGAATAGTAGCGTTTCTGAAGAGCGAGGGCATGGTTCCAGACAAAACAGGCCTCGCGCAGCATCGCATCAATTTTGCGGTTGCGCTTTGAACTGTAGAGTTTGTACCTGTATGTCAACATAGTTCAAATATACTAAATTCCACTGAATTATGAAAGCGGATGCGGGCGCTTTCATCCCCCGCCTGAAGACGGAGGTTTTCCCGCGACAATCTCATAAATGGCAAGCTGAAAGACTATGGGTGGATACCAAGAAGTGTAGTATGTGCCATAAGCAGCGATTTCAGGATAGAATCAAATAATGGGAATTGCTGCAATTATGCCCATTTCAAGTACGGCAGCATAATGGAGTGCGAAAATAAGGAGCAAATAGGGAATTGGACCGGCACGTGCATTGAATTCACACCCGATACTGCTATAATCGGAAACTATGAGCTTGATTATTCGATTATTCAAGAAATCGTTCAGACTTATGCATATCTGCACAGGGGGCTGACCTATGTTTTGAACGGACAGGAGTATCTGAAACCGAACGGGATGCTGGACCTTGTCAACGACAAAGTCGGCAAGGAGTGTCTTTACCCACCTGTATATCTAACTGACGGCTGGCTTGAGATAGCATTCACTCACAGAAAAGAGGGCAAAGGGGGCATATTGTCTTTTGTAAATGGACAACCGACACCATCAGGAGGCACGCACCAAAAAGCACTTGAAAAATGCCTCACAAGGATGGTATGCATGAATGAATTCAAAAGTGGAAGACTATTTTCCGGGCTTTTCGCTGTCGTCTCACTAAGGATTGAAAATCCTTACGGATACCCAGCTATCATTGAAGAACTATACTCTCAAGATGTTAATGAGGAGAATGGTCCATCTATCGAAGAATACATAAGCACATGCATGCGCGGAATATCTCAAGATGTCATTGATACTCTGGAAGGAATAGCCTCCGGAAGAATCCCGATTCAAGATTCAGCAACTAAGTGATCTTAGTAGGACAATATCAGCGACTCGACTCCCATGTCAGAGGGCCATCAATATCTCCTTCAATTTCAGCGAGCGATAACAGCAGTTTACTTATCATATCCGCTTGCTCTTCGAGTGGTGCTACAAGGATATATCTGTTGGCACCCAATACTCGCATACCAGCGAAGAACTGAAGGTCCGTCATCCGTTTTATAGTGCCTTTCAACTGCCAAGGTTGGATGCCAGGATTAGGTAATACATATATGTTCAGTTGGCCGAACTCTTTTCGGGAACGCGCTATTTCCGGGAAGGTTATGCATATGGAGACCCTTTTCATACGGACATTGACCATGATAATTGAAGATGACTCTGGCACATTGATATTATATATGCCACTGAATCTGTAGTACTCTTCTCTGAAACTGTCTATTTGTGATTCTGGGACTTCGAATTCTAGCTGAAGAGAGCCAAACAGGTCTTTTTCTTTTATCAGTTTTTCCTTGATATCCATCTTCTGGTCGGACAAGGATTCTAGATAAGCCTTCTTTTGGAGTTTTGAAGTGATTTTTGTGTCATTTGTTTCTATTTCTTGAATCATCGAGGATACTTCAGCCTCAAGCTCATCAAGCATCTCCTGTAAACAAGATATTTTTCCTTCCAAAATTTCAAGCAAATCCTTTTTGGTATTTATCTGCACATTAAGGTCATCCACCGTTGCATTCTTGATGTCTTTTGAATCAATGGGGGAATTCAAGAACTCTAAGTATTTGTCTATGCTGTCCATAGTTTGTCTGTTATGATTTAAAAATGTGAGGTAAATATACTATATTCCAGTGACATAATCAATCAACTACGAAACCCCCTTTTACGCTTTTTCATGAATATCCACATCGGGGAAATGTCTCCGGGCAAGTTCCAGCGCCTTATGTTTGATAAAGCTGATGTCATCGCAATAGGCATCCTCCTCCAGTACAATCGTCTTACCCGCCCAACTGCATATGCTGATTCGTCCATAACGGGAATCATCCTCCAGAGGAAAGGGTTCCAATAATAAGTCCCATCCCATGAAGCTGGAGTCGAGGAAACTGAACTTCCAATAATTCCCGGCATCCTGCTTGATCCATCGGTACATCGGTTGTTCCATTACCCTATTTTCCATTCCTTTAAAGGCAGTGGTTGCCCTTTTGAAGCAATATCCCTCATTGTCCGTGATTGCATTGATGACAACTCCGCCTGAAGAAATCCCTTCATATGGGGTGACAGGAAGAATCATCTTGTAACATTGGATATCATGTTCAAGGTTTTTCACAAGATGTATCAGAATAATCTGGTCAGAGTGCTTCTCCGCTTCAGTCACATACAGGATATCGTCTGCCGTCGGCAGACAGTCTTTTTCCAGACAACGCTCCGAATGTTTTGCAGACACGACAATCATTATCTTTAGGGATACGGCAAGGGCCTTCAGTACCCTGAGTATTCCGTTCATCTCCACCTCTTTCGATTGATTGTCGAATATGCTGCCGTCAATTGAATGGAGAGGATGTACTATAACCATCCGTACTCCGTTCGATTCTGTCATATGGAAAATACGCGAAACAAGATAAGATATGGTCATATGCGGAGAGTCATCGATATATAACGGCGTTACCATCCTGTCACCAGATTCATTGCCGGCCATGCTGGAGGATCGTATTCTCATTATCCTGTCCATTCTCCATCCGGGGTCTCCGCCTGGTGAGAAGAGACCTACGGGAATCTGCGTTCTCGTTCCTTTTGCGATGATGTTCCCGTTGATGTATATGCTTCTGACAACAACCGGCCCCGCAACCAGCACGAGGTCGCCCGGATTCCATTGAATGCCAAGAATGTCCGGTTTATAATCCAATTGTCTGTCATTATTCATGTCAAGGTATCTTTATTTCAAACCAGATTTGTTATATAATCGCAAAAGTACTCTTCATGGATGCATTACTTTGGCAGGGAGAGGCGTTATCTTTGCACAAATAATTCGCCTATGCCGACAAGATACATCTGTGATACCGACCATTACAACGAGGTCATCGTCCGATGCGCCTCGGTGAAGGAATCTCTCTGGATAGGGACCGCCGACATCAAGGACCTGCACGTCAAGGTGGGCCCCGACAGCCTGCCTTTCCTTGCCGTCCTTGCGAAACTGGTCCGCAAGGGCGTGAACGTGAGGCTCCTGCACGCCAAGGAGCCCGGTTCTGTCTTTCGGGAAGAGTTCGACCGTTATCCGTCACTCTTTACGGGACTGGAGAGGGCCTTGTGCCCGAGGGTACACTTCAAGATATTCGTTTTCGACGGTAAGGAGGCCTACATAGGGTCTGCCAACCTCACCGGCGCCGGGATGGGAATGAAGTCCGGCCGCAGACGCAACTTTGAAGCGGGCATACTCACGGACGACCCTGCGCTCGTGGCTGCCGCAATGGATCATTTCGACTCGGTATGGGCAGGGTTCAGGTGCCGGGACTGTGGCAGGAAGGAGTACTGTGGGGACCCTATTGTGAAATAGCTGCCATGCTCTTGCAGTGTAGACGAATATCTTTGATGGACATAATTCAAAACAACAAAACCATGTCGAGAGTATTCAGAGTGACCCCGAAGAGGATCAAAAGGACAAACGGTCAGGTACTCACACCTGACATGAGCGTCGTGGTGACAACCAAGACGCACGCCACATCTCCGTTCACCAACGGTGCACAGGAACTCAAGGAGGCGTATATGCGCCTGTACGGGTTCGATTACCAGAAAGCGTGCTGCCACCTGAGCGACTTCGATTTCGAAGTGCTTGACTGAGGCGACGGTCCAATCAGCCGCAAGGGGTCGGAGAGAGTTCTCCGGCCCTTTTCTGTGCCATTGACTGAAGGTACTCCTTTGCCGGGTCGAGGGATTCCTGGATCGGCCTTTCGAAACCTATTCTGAAGGAGCGGCTTTTGCCCTTTCTGTCTTTCAGGACTATGGAAACGGAGTCATTCCTTGCGCGGACCCTACAGGTCATCGAGGCTTTCTCAGCCAAAGGTCCGAGGACCGGCATCACGATAGTCTCGCATACCACATTCAGTTTCTTAACCCTATCTTTTTCAAGTTTTGCTTTCTCCCTCCTGTGCTGAATATATTCGGGAAGAATCCTTTCAAGGTAGTTCAGGGTCGCCACGGCCGTTTCGAAAGTTGGGAGAGGGATTGTTTCCCAACCGACCTGAAGAAACCCTTCACAAAGGAACAGGTATATATGCCAGTTACGGACCGCAAATTCGAGGCTATGGCCTTTCAGAGCGGCATCCCAGACAGGCTTAAGGCGCACACCGCCAGTGATGGCATCCTTTACCTTCTTGACACTGTAAGCAGCTCCCTCTTCCGGGCTTTCCAGCCCATCAGCAAAAAAGCGAATATCTTCCACAAGAGATTCAAGAAGCTCGTCATCATACAATTCTTTTTCCTTCATATCAGCCATTGTATTCACAATACAAAATAAACGGTTTGCAATGCAAGATTTCGGCAATCTGACATAATAGCCACGCTGCCATATTTTTGCAACGGAGACTCCTACCTTCGCAGCATAAAACAATACGGCAATGGCAAACATAAAAGCAAACATCACTGAACTGAGGCAGCTGCTGGATATCACTCCGGCGGAGCACAACCTGATGCTCGTGGGCAATCACGGCATAGGCAAATCGGAGATACTCACTTCATACTTCTCTGAGAAGGGGATGAACGTGGTGGCCCTCTTCCTCGGCCAGATGAGCGACCCGGGCGACCTCATAGGACTTCCCCGCAAGAACGAACAGACCGGAAAGACAGAATTCATGCCGCCCTACTGGTTCCCCGCCCATGGCAGGCCGGTCGTCCTCTTCCTCGATGAGCTGAACCGCGCACGTCCGGAGATACTCCAGACCATAATGGACCTCGCCCTGAACCGCCGTCTCGCCGGAAGGGCCCTTCCCGAGGGAAGCCGCGTCATCGCAGCGGTCAATGAAGGCGACCAGTATCAGCTCACCGACCTCGATCCGGCACTGGTGTCAAGGTTCAACATCGTGCAGTTCGTCCCTACGGTGCAGGAATGGCTCCTCTGGGCCAAGGGTGTGGGAGTCGATTCGCGCGTGACGGACTTCATCCAGGAGAACGGCATCTGGCTGGACAAGAACCCCGACGCCAAGGAGGGTGCGGACACGGGGCTGGAGAAGACCCCGGACAGGCGAGGCTGGAAGAGGGTGTCTGACATCATCACGGGATGCAAGAAGCTTACTGACGTGCACTACAAGGCGATATGCAGCATAGTCGGGCCGAAGGCAGCGAACGCATTCCGCCAGAGCGTGTCATCGCACAAGCTAGTCAGCGGCAGGCAGGTACTCTACGAGCTGGACAGCCACCGCGACACTCTCTCCAAATACCGCATCCACGAGCTGTCGGTTGTCAACGAGGGTATATTCCGTTACCTTGAGACTGAGAAGATCCCTCAGGAGGACAAGGCAGCCGTCAGCGCCAACCTTGAGAGCTACTTCGAGATGCTCACGAAGACCACCAAGGAGGCCGCGGCGCACTTCGGTAACCTCTACGTCAGCTCCAACCTATACCCTAACGCCTGCCGCTTCATCTCATCGGACTGTCCGATGCTTACGATGTCGCTCATCATGTATGTAAAGGCAATAAAGTAGAAGACGATGCTCACGGGAGAGAGAATATCAGAGATCCTGCAGAGGTGGTTCATCTCGGAGCCGCCGATGTTCGGAGTGCTCTGCCTACACGAGGCAAGGGAGAACAGGGGGATGACCTGTCCTCTCAGATGCGGACAGAGGAGGCTCGAGTACAATCCGGAGCTTACCGGACGGATGTCGGACACGGAACTGGAGGAGTGCCTCAGGGCCGAGGCTGTGCGCATCCTGATGGGCCACCCCTACCAGAGAAGGCCGGACGGATGCTCGCAGGCAGCGTCCGCCCTCGGGAGCAACGTCACCATAGGGGACAACTACTACCACCGGTTCTTCGAGATCGAGACGCCGGGGGACTTCAATCTGGAGAAAAGTCTCCCCTATGAGGTGTATTCGAGGAAGATTGAGACCCTGCTGCCTCAGGGCGGAGGTGAAACACAGAAGGGCCAGAACGGAAGCTGCCTGCCCGACACTATCGGACCGGACGGCGCCGGACTGGAGAAATACACGGACCTGTCGGGACTCTGGGACGAGGATGACCTCACGTGGAGCGAAATCAGCGGAGTCATCAACTCCACCAAGGACTGGGGTTCCATCCCCTGGGAGTTTGCCGAGAAGCTCGTCGCCTCCACCAAGTCCAAAATAAACTGGAGGACGGTACTTGCCGGGTTCCGCTCGAGCATCCTCTGCTCCAGAAGGAAGCTCACCCGTATGAAACCCAGCCGCAGGAGCGGGTTCGACCAGATGGGCTCTGTCAGGGAGTTCTCCACCAAGGTGCTGGTGGCCGTGGATGTCTCAGGGAGCATTTCCTCGGAGAGCCTCTCCTACTTCTACGGAGTTGTGAACTCCGCCTTCCGCTACGGCGTGGAGGCTCTTGACGTGGTCGAGTTCGACTGCGGAATCACCAAGGTGTGCAGCCTCCGGAAGAAGCAGAAGACAGTGACTGCCCTCGGACGCGGTGGCACGTCATTCGACGAGCCCATCCGCTACGCCCACGAGAACGGCTACGACGGGCTTGTCATCCTCACCGACGGATACGCTCCCGAGCCGGTCATCCCTCAAGGGTTCCGCTGCGGAATCCTGTGGGTCTGCGAGGACCGGAACTGCTTCGAAGCACACGAACACTGGATGAAACGCTCCGGCAGGGTCTGCGTAATGGAACTGCAATAGAATGAACCGATATGAACTACTTTCTGGAATTATACCATATCAACGAATATTTCCGCAGGGTATCCTCTATGGACACGGAGAGGATTGCTGCGGCTGAATCCATCGCATTGGGTCATTTTATAGATTATGCTTTAGATTATATGATCAGGAACCTGATTATGACGGTAATACCTGATTATTACCAGAATGAAAGCAGCGATGAAGAGCTCTCGTGTGAGGTAATAGTCAATGAATTGCAGAAGAGAGGCCATTTGTGCCGAAGAAGACAGAGAAATGGCATCTCCAAGGTGAAGGTTGACATTGAAGGGAAGCATTTTGTCATAGGGCCTTACTACAAAGGTGGATGGAATCTGCACTATGTACCTTTCAATTTTAATACGAAGAGGAAAGGATATGAACTGAAGAATATGCCCGTCGAGTCTCTCGTTGACTTGATGGAAGACATAGCGGCTGTGCCAGATTCTATGATACAACTCTACAGGATGTACTTGGATATGATATGTGGCGACTTCGGTCCGGAGCACATTCAGGATGCGGAATACTTCAATGACGACTACCGAGGGACCTTAGTTGAAGATGATATGTATTATGGTCTTCTGGCAATCGCAATAGACGGGCCAAAACAAGTTCGATATGTCGAAGGAGCCCCGTCCAAAAAACGGGTTGATGCTATCCGGGAAGGATTCAAGAAAAACAAAATGGTCGCGGAATTAACAGCTCAAACTATTTGCCAGGCAAAGTTGGACTTGTGCGAAGAAAGGTTCTTTCAAGCGAATACGATTGAATACACCTGCTTCAGCTCTTGTATCCTGCTGCTCGCACCTTATGGCCGCAGGGATGCCATCATCGGAACTGTGGATTATTCGGAACTGCCGCATATAAAAGATATCCTCAGGCAAATCGCTGCGTTCAAAGACGGAGACACCCTCCCTGAAGGATTCCGTCTGCTCAAATAATACTGTGTATGAACTACTTTCTTGTACTATCAGAAATCAGTAGCTATTTCCAAGGAGTCTCCTCCCTGGATACCAAACTGATTGCCTCTGCAATAGCATATGATGACGAGTGCTACGATACAATTTTTAGAATTCTTCCTGTATTTATACCGGACTATTACGGAAACAACTATCGTAATGATAGGAAGTTCGGAAGAGAGGAGATTGAATATGAAGCGAAACGACGCAATTTCAATTATGACGTCATCGAAAAGACAAACGGAGAAGACGGTAACGAAGAATGTGAGATAAGCATCAGCATATATGGGGAGACATTCGTTCTGCATACGGACAAATGGAAGGATTCCAGTCTCGAAGTTGTACTTGGAGAACCCTACGGATTGACTACTCCGAAGATTTACATTGACGACATGTTCGATATGTTCGAAGAACTGGTACAGGTAAAATACGCTCTGCGGGGTTTGATGTCCATTTATATGTCAATCATTGGATCTTCAGTAGATTCGGCTTCGTTAAAGAAGGCATTAATCTTACAATTGTTCCTCGTTCCCATTTTACCACCGTCTGAATACTACTATTCCGGGTTGTTCGGCCTAGTTTATCTTATTCAAAATGATTATGAAGTAGGAGAACTACTGTTAACTGACGAAGAAGCTCATTCCAAGAACATAGGCCTGATTTGGAGTCCAGAGGAGTTCAGAAACCATTGCGATGAGATTGTGGCTGACTGCAAGAGGAACCTCAAGGTTGAACAGGTCGCATCCAAGAACACCGCCTATGCCCTTGTACAGACCGCGATGGAAGGGTTCCCGAGGGCCAATGACATACGATATACCTGTTTCAGCAACGGGACGCTGCTCCTTGCACCATACCGTAAGACGGGCGCAATAATGGGATTTGTAAAATACACTGAACTCCCCCGCCTCAATGACATCATCCGGGCAATCGCCACTTTCAACGATGATCAAGTAGACTCCCTTCCGGAGGGATTCATCCTGTTGAATGATTAATGACCGCTACGTTTTTGCATTGAGCCGCCCTACTTTCGCAACCAGGAAAGTCTTATGGCAGCCATAATGACATGATATTCACGCTGCACAGGTACTTAATTTGCGAACGAAACAAAAAACAACACTATGATTATCCAACTGAATCCGCAACATAGTTGTAACATTTACTTAGGCTCCACTCCGCTTTCAAAAGAAGCCCTGGAGGAGATTCTTGGGCAACGGCAAGGAAGCGATATCATACACATCAAGACTGCGTCCGGCCTTAATGATATACTTACGTTGATGGCCGATAATAACTCGATTATCGTGCGCTTCCCGAATAATGTAAACAAATACTCTGTCAAATACGGAAAGAGCTTCAAAACAGTCAGTACCTTCATAATGGACAATTACGAAAGACTCAGTTGGACGGATTTCCATTATGTGGAACCACCTGAATTCCTTGGGGATAATCCCCGGACCCTGGATGAACTCTGCATGTATTATCGGAGGATTCGGCAGACAAAGACCAGAATACAAATGGAAGAGAAGGAATTTGTGCT
>JBJEBJ010000087.1:0-7041 GCA_051869955.1 Candidatus Cryptobacteroides sp. | reverse complement strand
GGCCGATTAAAAAGACAATTTCTATGCGGGTAAAAATGAGCAGAATCAAAGTCGGCAAAAAGCAACAAAATGAAGTAAAAAAATGGAGAAGAAAATGAAGAAGGACTATGTTATGCCCAGAACATTATTCCGCCGCGTGGAACTGGAACAGGGCTTTATGGCGGCGTCGGTTGTCACGGAGGATCCGAGAAGCGGAGTGACCACAACCGGCCAGGAACTTAATGAAATAGATCTCAGTGGCGACCAGTATAAAGACTGGAATGATTCATCTTGGGAATAATAACGGAGGAGCGAATATGAAAGCAAATAAGATACATCAGATTATTCTCGGTTTCTCTTGTCTCGCTCTTGTAACGGGTTGTGTGAACGAGAGCATTCAGAACAATCCTGGGGCTGCCGACGGAGATGAAATCCAGTTCGGAGTCCGTGCAGGATTCGAGAACTCGGATCCGGACACCAAGACCGTGTACAGTGGTGAGACATATGTGGTGGACGGCCATAAATTCGAAAGAATCGACTGGTTGGACAAACCTGCGTCGCCACAGGACGGAGATATATGGGACATGATAGAAATTTATTGTGAACAGGCGTCCAACGGCCCGAGGTCTCACTATGAAATCAATGACGCCGCAACTGCAGGAGAAAAGAACGACTTTGCATACCTGACACGAATCGGCAACTCCAGCCTCCAGTGGAACGGGGACGGCGAACACGTTTTCTATGCAATGTATCCTTCTTCAAAGCTCTTCGAAAACCTCGGTGACAACAATACCCTTCTTCAGGGCGTGAAGATGGACGGCTCCACTCTCAACGGAATAATCCCGGCTTCGCAGAACCCTCTCAGTATCTCCCAGGATGCAAATGGCAATTACGTTGTCGCTCCGGATATGAGATATGCTTATATGGCAGCAAAAAACACCGCGACAAGAGAGGACGGCAGCGTATCCCTCAACTTCGTGCCAATCGTGACTGCAGTACAGATTGAGCTGGAACTTCCTACATCAGTATCCGATGGAACGGGCGAGGTGAAGCCTCTCAGCATAGGTGAAATACAGGTGCAGGGTACCGGAATTGCAGGTGGATTCACAGCAGATCTCGGCACATGGACCGGAACATATCCGACCTGCGCCAATCTTTCCGGAGGCTCTGACATAATCCAGATAAGCACATGGCAGAAAGGGTCAGACGGTAACCTGAGCCCGCTTGTCATCGAAGCAGGAAAGACATTGACATTCACAGTTTTCCTCCGTCCGGGAGCTGACGTTAAAGACTTGAAGGTCAGCATCTCCGAAACAGGAGCATCGTATGTCAGCAAAGCGCTTAATGGCATCTCAATACCTAAAAACCTGAAAACAGTCATCAGCAATCTTTATCTGCCGGCAACCGGAATAGAAATCGATGCAAGCAAATGGATGTCGCAGCTGGATCAGCAAACTACGATGAAGAAATTGTCATTGCCGGGAACCGGCGGATCTTTCTCCGCAGGTTATACTGATACTGGAAGCGACTCCAAATATTACAAATCGCAGACTCTCACGTTCGAGCAGCAGTGGAATCTCGGTATCAGGGCATTCGAGATTATCAGCAACAGGCCAAGCAGTACGACTACCTCATTGGGTGAGCAGGACGTAACTTGCAACAAGACCTCAGTTAGCACTCAGGTCAAGACAGTGATGGAAAGCCTTTTCAACAAAGTGACCGCAGAAGGTTCTTCTGAATGCGCAGTGGCAATACTTTCATATCAGCCAGGAGGTGACGGCGCATCAAATAGGAACGCATCCGGATATGCATCCAGTCTCAAAGTCTGGTATGACGGCCTGACTGCGGACCAGAAAAGCATAATGATTCCATACAGCCCGGACCTCACCCTTGAGCATGCCAAGAATCATGTATTGGTGATTGTCCGGCTGAATCAGAGAGACGAACCGGAGGCGGATCTCAATGGACGTAATAAATCAATTGCAACAGCTGAGTCCAACTTCCAGACTGCTTTGACCACCCTTAAGGATTGCCCATTCCTCATCGTCAACGGCTGCGGCACCGCCAAGGACCATTGGAAAGCACGCGGATATACCGTCAAGTCAAGTGACGGAACTTCAGCTCTTGCTCCGGATATCAGTAATGCATATAGCAAGAGCGGTCAAATACTTACTGGTTACACTGCTGAGGATAGTACTGTAGAAAAATACATGTTTGATGGTTTCATTGATCCTCGGAATCATTCAAACGTCAGCATTCCTTCAATGAATTTCGGATATGACACCAATAACGAGAATGTAACGTGCTGGTATCAGGAGTGGGCCAGGGTAGTTCCTTCTCAGATGCAATATACCAATTCAGGATTTATGTATAAGCAGCAGTTCTATTGGTTCGAGTCCTACAACGAGAAACTCTCCAATGTCACTGGCACCTTCGACATGGCCATCAGCGATAAGTATTCCAACTATGTATTCATCAACTCATTGTGCGGATATCTGACTGACACCAACTTTGAGAATAGTATAAAACCGAGCCTTGGAAACGATTACGGCGGTGACGGCGGTGACATACAGGGCCTTGCGGACAAACTCAATCCGGCATTCTACCAGCACGTGCTCAACTGCGGGCTTGAGCAGACGACCGGACCTACTGGAATCGTCCTTATGGACTACGTCAGCAACGATTCATCAGCCGGAGGTTCATACTACCTCCCGGGAGTAATCATCGCAAACAATTTCAAATTCGGCTCCGGCAACGGCAGTTCTTCCGGAGGCTCAGGAAGTTCCGGCAGCGGAGAAACCGGCGGTGAAGGCGGAACCGGCGACGGAATCTGACACGAATATATTAAGGGCATATTGCTTTAATCCACAGTGATATTAACCTTAAACACAATACAATTATGAGAGAAAACAAAATCCTGTCAGTATTGGCCATTTCAGTATTGACGGCGCTCAGTTCATGTACGCGGGCTGAACTGAGCGAAGAACAGTTTGACGAGGTTACGGTGACAGCAGACATGCCCGAAGCCGTTTGCGGATTCTCGTCGACCAAAGGCATTGTAGATGAGAATGATGCGTATCCGAGCGGATTCGGTCTCCTGTGGGGCACAAGCGAATCAATCGGCGTTTACGGCACCAATCTGACCAACTCAGAATTCGTCAGCACCAACAAGTATCAGGAGGTAGGCAAGCCTGCATTCCGCGGATCGAAGTTGTTCAGCAGGCCTGAATATGCATATTATCCTTACAATGAGGGGAATGCATCCAACCCTGCGACTGCTGTCAAGGGAAATGTGCCGCAGACACAGTATTACAGCACCGTCCTCAAGAAGATGACTACGGATTACAAAATCGGAAAATACGATTCCTGGTCAATGAGCGGCTACCGTTTCACATTCTCCCACATCCTCACTTTCCTGAGGTACGAGGTAAATGCAGACGGAACTGCACTTGAGGGAGATGCATTGAAATACATAGAGTTGGAGGCTGTCTCTGCAGACGGTGAACCTCGACAGTTATGGGGAGATTTCACGATGGATATCACCAAGAGCAACGACGAGGCAATCACCGGATGGGATGTCCCTGAGTCCGGAAAGAACAAACTCACTCTCCTCTGGGTTGATGAGCCTGTGCTGAAGACCGGCAGTATCGTGAAGGGTTACCTTAGCGGCTCTACACATCTGAGGACAGGAGACATCATTTCTTTCAAGATTGTCACGGACAAGCATATAGCCAGGTTAACCAGAACCTCGAAGATGAATTTCGGGACCGACGTGCTCGTCTATTATC
The DNA here is from genome assembly GCA_051869955.1 of Candidatus Cryptobacteroides sp. Lineage (GTDB taxonomy): Bacteria > Bacteroidota > Bacteroidia > Bacteroidales > UBA932 > Cryptobacteroides. Next base: position 3,274 of record JBJEBJ010000087.1, on the reverse strand, counting down.
CTTTGACATTGTCCAACTTCGCGGATATGGAAGTGGAGGAAATTCCGCCTTACGAGCCTGTTGTTCCGGATGACACACATCCTGTACTGAACAGCTTCAAGTTCACCGTTGCGGATAACCCAGGCAAGATATTGAACCGCAGGCTGATATACACATCCGGCAACACCACATACGAGAACGTTTCGGAAGAGCTTTGTGAAGTCGACACAGTCAACAACAAGATATCTCTGTATCTGCCATATCTGAACAACAGAAACCTCATTCCGACTTTCGAGATTCCGGATGGAACACGGCTCATTTCAGAATCCGGCGAGATTGTCAGCGGTGAGACATCCGTGGATTTCACTCAGTGCAAGCAGGTTGCGGTAGTAAACGAGGCCGGGGATGCTGCGGTGTATGACATTGAATTCAAGAACACCGGACTTCCAGTAGTCGTTGTAAACCAGGTCACGGGCACCGTTTCCACCGAAAGCAACAGCGATTACACGAAGGGCAGCACTGCTTGGTACAATGCAACTGGTGCCAAATGGCTTCCTAAGGATGCTGACTGGCAGATGACAGACGGAGCGGATAACTTCATGATATACAATGCTGACGGAACACCGGCATTGACTGACAAGAACGGAGCAACCGTTAGCAAGCCTGTACTCGGTTGTACAAGGCTCAGGGGCAATGTGACACAGCAGATGCCTAAGAAAGCGTTCGCTGTCAAGCTTGACAAGAAACACGGTATGCTCGATATGCCTGCCCACAAGAGATGGGTTCTTCTGGCCAACTGGAAAGACCGCACTCTTCTGCGCAATGCCGTCGCATTCGGAATTGCGGATGTTTTCAAGGAGAAATTCCCGAACGACGGAATAGCCTGGAATCCTTCCGGAAAGTTCGTGGAACTGGTGTACAACGGGGTATATGTCGGAAACTATTATCTGTGCGAGCAGATCAAGATTGACGCCAACCGTCTGGATATCAATGATCCATATAGCGAAGGGGACGCGTTCACATCAGCTGCGGATTATGGTTATCTGATGGAGTGCGACGATGGATTTGACGAGAAGTGGCAGTTCGTTACGAAACACTATGTGCCATTCCTGTTCAAGGATGACGGCAATGACGAGATGCTACAATATGCCAAGGACATTGTCTTCGGGGTCGAGGAGAATCTATACAAAGGTTACCAAGGCACGTCTTCTGCTTTCGAAGAGGCATTCAAGACTCTGGATATCAGTTCGGTAGTGGACTTCCTGCTGATTCAGGAAGTGATGATGAACAGCGAACTTCAGCATCCTAAGAGCTGTTATATGTATATCAATAACGGGAAATTGTATGCAGGTCCGGTATGGGATTTCGACTGGAATACTTTGCCGACGGATGACAATTTCGAGTGCAATTACAGCTATACGGCTTCTTTGCTGGAGGATGCCACCAAGACATACAGAAAATATAGCGGATATCCTTCAAAACCATTAGAGAGTGACAAAAGTTATATGTGGTATCCAATGCTGCTAAAGAGCGATACGTTCAAATCCGTCGCAAAGGAGCGCTGGGATGCTGTCAAGGGCGCGTTGAATGCATACGCATCTCAGATTCCATCAATGGCTTCTGCAATTGCGGCATCTGAGGCAGAGAACTACAATATGTGGAGACCGGAGACAAGCACGAGCACATTGAAGAGCAAATGGGACATCGGTGGACACGGCATCTGCGGAGATGAAGGTAAAACCTACAATGAGGCAGTCCAGATGCTGCAGGATAATCTTGAACGCAGGATTAGCGGAATGGATTACGTCTCGACCAAGACCTGGCCTTCGGTAAGCATTTCAAAAAAGTATATTGATTATTAGAAGAGTTCTTTCAATCTTATATATCTGAAACAGTATTACTACTACTTTATGATTGTCATTTTATGACTACCATAAAGTAGTAGTATTTGCATTTCCGATCAGTAGAGGAATCCGAACATCCAGAGAGGAATCTGATTGTCAAAGGCATACTCGATATCATCTTTGACAATATATCCCTCCTTCGCATCTTCTATCTGCTTTTTCCCTTTCTTTCTTCCGCCGACCTCAAAGGTCTTGCCGTCGATTTCAAAGTCGGATATCGGGGATTCAACAATGTCATATTTCTGCTTGGCCCAGCAGAAAAATATGGTCTCGCGGGAGTTGCCGTTATTTGATTTGTCTCCTGACAGGACATTAGCCATATTCGGATTGTTGAGGTATAGCTTGTCCATCTTGCGCATAATAGCATCGCCATTGGCTTTCATCCTGAGGACTGACACAAGCTCCGCCTTTTCCAGATACCGCAAGTACTCAGGCAGGACATCGCGGTCTATTTCCAGGTCTCTCGCCATGTCGGAATAATTGATTTTGACAGGGACACTTGTGGAAATATAGTACATGAACTTTTTCAGTTTCTGAGTGGCCGCAATGGTCATCTTCGCAAATTTCGGGATGTCCACTTCCACTGTCGTATTGATAATCTGGCGCAGTCGGGTTTCGAATTCAGGTTCAAGGAAGAATGGATAGCACCCCTTCTTCATATAATCCTCGAAGTATTTGAGAGGACGTTCCGGTCCGTATGGAAAATCGACCTTTCCGTTCAGCACTTCTACCAGTGTGGCGGTCTTCAGATTCCAGCCGCAACGAAGATTGAGATATTCACGAAATGACCAGACAGGAAGATGGTATTCAATGACCCTTCTGCTCAGATCAGCACCGCCCTGTTTCAAATCCAACATGGAACTACCGGAATAGACGACTTGCAGCAGCGGCAGGCTGTCATATATGTTCTTGATTTCCCTGCTCCAGTTCTCGTATTTGTGAATCTCGTCAATATACAGATATTTACCTCCTCGCGCATAGAAGTTTTTCGCAGTATCTATCAGTGTATGAGCACTGAAATAGATATCATCCGCTACGACATAAAGGGATTCTTCAATGTTCCCCTCCAGTTTAATGTGCTGAAGAATAAGTGTTGATTTGCCCACACCTTTCTGGCCAAGGATGCCAAGAATGCGTACATCCCAGTTGATGACTTGATGCTGCTCCCTGAAGAAATCCATCGGGGTAATCTCTAAAAGCCGGTAAAACTGTTCATAAAGTGCCTGCATAATGCTATTGCGTTGTTTATCCGGCACAAATATATGAAAATTGCGGGAGAGTTCCCGCAATTTTCAGCAAAAGTTGCGGAGATTTGTCCGCAATATGGATTTTCGTCCGTCAGAACGTGCTCTCGGCGACTTCGAACGATCCGCTCTCTGCTGCGCCCAGGA
>JBJEBJ010000086.1:0-7076 GCA_051869955.1 Candidatus Cryptobacteroides sp. | reverse complement strand
GGTCGTTTCAAAAGCCGGCAAACGCCAGCTGCGCATTGCCGAGACCGAGAAATACGCACACGTTACATTCTTCTTCAACGGCGGACTCGAGACCCCGTTCGAGAACGAGGATAGGATTCTCGTCAATTCCCCGAAGGTGGCCACCTATGACCTCCAGCCGGAGATGAGCGCCCCTGAAGTGACAGAAAAGCTGATTGAGGCCATCAACACCGAAAAGGAAGACCTCATCATCCTGAATTACGCCAACGGCGACATGATCGGGCATACCGGAGTTTACGAAGCCATCCGCACGGCAGTGAAATGCATTGACGGATGCGTGGAGAAGGTAGTGAACGCCGCCATTGCACACGGATACGCAGTACTCATCACCGCAGACCACGGCAATGCCGACTACGCTGTCAACGAGGACGGAACCCCTAACACGGCACACTCCCTCAACCCTGTGCAGTTCATCGTGGTGAACGCAGGCGACGAGGTGAAGAGCGTAAAAGACGGAGCCCTCTGCAATGTCGCTCCTACAATCCTCAAGCTGATGGGAATCCCCCAGCCTGCTGCAATGGAGGCAGAGCCTCTTATCTGATAATACCTGCAGGTCATGGACAAAATCAGAATACAAGGATGTCCGCTCCCGGGAATACCCTGGGAGGACAGGCCTGCGGGCTGCAATGACCCGATATGGAGATACTCGAAGAATCCTGTGATTCCGAGAGATCTCCTTCCTGACTCGAACAGCATATTCAATTCCGCGATAGTCCCGTTCAGGGACGGATATGCAGGAGTATTCAGATGCGATGACAAGAACAGGAGGATGACCCTCCACGCAGGATTCTCCAAGGACGGTCTCCAATGGGACATCAATCCTGAGACAATCCGGTTCGAGGGGGCTGATCCGGAAATCGGGGAATGGGTATACGGATACGACCCGAGAGTGGCTGAAATAGACGGAAGCTATTATGTGACATGGTGCAACGGATACCACGGCCCGACCATCGGTATTGCCCGAACCGAAGATTTCGTCACATTCCGCCAGCTCGAGAACGCATTCCTTCCTTACAACAGGAACGGAGTCCTCTTCCCGCGCAAGATAAACGGCAAGTTTGCGATGCTCTCGCGTCCGAGCGACACAGGCCACACCGCATTCGGGGACATATTCTATTCCGAGTCCCCGGACCTGGAATATTGGGGACATCACCGCCATGTCATGGCTCCGGCTCCTTTCGAGGTGAGTGCATGGCAATGCATGAAAATCGGGGCCGGACCGGTGCCGGTGGAGACTTCGGAAGGCTGGCTGCTCATATACCACGGAGTGCTGCATTCCTGCAACGGCTATGTCTATGCATTCGGCTCCGCCCTTCTCGACCTCGAAAAGCCGTGGAAGGCAATCGCAAGAAGCGGACAGTATCTGATGTCGCCGAGGGAGATTTATGAGCTCACGGGAGACGTTCCTAACGTGACTTTCCCATGCACATCCCTCCACGACCCGGACACAGGCAGGATAGCCATTTATTACGGGTGTGCGGACACGGTGACCGGACTGGCTTTTGGATATATTCCGGAAATCATCGAGTTCACCAAACGCACGAACATTCTTTGACCACATAAAACCACATGATACTGAAACTGATATGAGACCAAGACTGCTGAATTTACTGTGCATTGCACTGATTCCACTCTCCTGCTGCAGGACTGCCGGAGACGGGGATCCGGCCGCCTTCGTGAACACACGTATCGGAAGCGGCGGACACGGACATGTCTTCGTCGGTGCCAGCGTGCCTTTTGGAATGGTGCAGGCCGGGCCTACCAGCATCCCGCAGGAATGGGACTGGTGTTCCGGATACCATGAGAGTGACTCTACCGTAATCGGATTCTCGCACACCCATCTCGAGGGAACCGGCATCGGAGACCTCTTCGACGTGACCGTGATGCCTGTCACAGGAGAAGTCGTATACGCACGCGGGACCAAGGCTCCAGCCGGGGCTTCACCTGAAGAGGCTGCCGCCGCGGAGCGCTCAGGACTCTGGTCATATGCCGACAGGAGCCGGGAAATCACCGAGCCTGGATATTACAGCGTACCCCTGACCCGATACGGAATCACGGCAGAACTTACGGCAACTTCCCGCGTCGGATTCCACCGATATACATATCCGGCCAGTGACTCGGCCGCAATAGTCTTCGACCTTGAGAACGGAGGATGCTGGGACAAGGCCACATCTACCCATATCGAGGCGGAAGGCAACGACGCTATAAAAGGATGGAGATGGTCCAAAGGATGGGCGAAGAACCAGAAAGTGTTCTTCTACGCAAGGCTCAGCAAACCTTTCGACAGCATCGAGGACCACGGAATGTACGCAAGGATGAATTTCGGCACGACCGAGGGTGAGCAAGTCCTGATGAAGGTGGCAATATCTCCTGTGGACATTGACGGCGCCAAGGCCAATATGGCAGCCGAACTTCCGGGATGGGATTTCGAAGCTACAGCCAAGGATGCCCGCACGGCCTGGAACCGGGAACTCTCCAAGGTCAGGATCGAGACCGACGATGCGGATGCCAGGACAGTATTCTATACATCCCTGTATCATACAATGATCCAGCCTGCCGAGTTCTGCGATGTCAACGGCGACTACCGCGGAGCTGACGGGGAGATCCACAGGGGCAACGATTTCAGGACATATACCATATTCTCCCTTTGGGACACCTACCGTGCGGCAATGCCGCTGATGACAGTCATCCATCCGGAGAAGATGCGCGACATGGCCAACACGATGATCAAGATATACGAAGAGCAGGGCAAGCTGCCGGTTTGGCATCTCTGGGGCAACGAGACCGACTGCATGGTCGGCAATCCGGGTGTGACCGCCCTCGCGGACATTCTGGTCAAAGGCTATGACGGATTCGACAGGGAACTCGCGTACAAGGCCCTCAAGAACTCCGAAATGAGGCCTGACAGAGGACAGGACCTGAGGATGGAACACGGCTACATCCCTGCAGACAAGGGATTCGGCGAGTCCGTGGCCTACGACATGGAATACGCCATAGCAGACGGTGCGATGGCTGAAGCCTGCAGATTCCTCGGCAAGGAAGAGGACATGGCATATTTCACTGAAAGAAGTCATTCCTACAGGCAATATTTCGACCCTGCCACTCTGTTCATAAGAGGCAGGAACTCGGACGGTTCGTTCGTGGAGCCGTTCAATCCTTACAGTTCCACACACCGCGCGGACGTATATTGCGAAGGCAACGCATGGCAGTACACCTGGCTCGCTCCCCAGGATTTCGACGGACTCGTCAGGCTCTACGGTTCGAAGGAGAAGCTGGCGGAAAGGCTCGACAGCCTGTTCGCCGCACGCAATGTGGTGGAAGGAGCGGAATCATCGCCTGACATCTCCGGCCTCATAGGCCAATATGCACACGGCAACGAACCGAGCCACCACATCATCTATTTCTACACGATGGCAGGACAGCCGTGGAAGACTGCCGACAAGGTGGACGAAGTTCTCAATACATTGTATTTCAACGACTGCAACGGGCTTTCAGGCAATGAGGATGTCGGACAGATGTCCGCCTGGTATGTCCTCTCAAGTCTCGGATTCTATCAGGTGGAACCGGCCGGAGCAAGATTCTGGTTCGGAAAGCCTGCGTTCAGCAGTGCTAGCATCAAGGTTGAGGGCGGAGTCTTCACCGTGAAGGCCGAAGGTCTCGGAGGAGACAACAGGTATATCCAGAGCGTCACCCTCAACGGGAAGGATCACCCTTATCCTTACATCAGTTTCGAGGACCTCCGCAAGGGCGGCGAACTGGTATTCACGATGGGACCTCGGCAGACCTGCTGGTACTAACCGGCGGCCGGCATCATAATAATAACATTGATTGATAATCGCTTAAACAAATTATAAATTATGACAGATTTCAAAAACGACTCACGAATTGTCCTGACACTTGACGCAGGCGGCACCAACATGGTGTTCGGAGCCATGCGCGGAGGTGAATTCATCATTGACCCTATCACCCTCCCTTCAAACTCCAAAAACCTGGACCTCTGCCTCCAGACAATGGTCCTCGGATTCAGCACCGTGATTGATTCATTGGACGGCAAACCTGCAGCAATCAGCTTTGCATTCCCTGGACCTGCCGACTACCCTAACGGTATCATCGGCGGCTATCTTCCGAATTTCCCGTCATTCCGTGACGGAGTAGCACTCGGACCGTTCCTCGAGGATAAATTCGGCATTCCGGTCTACATCAACAATGACGGAGACCTCTATGCCTACGGTGAGGCTCTCGGCGGTGCCCTGCCTGACCTGAACAGAAGGCTCGCAGAAGCCGGAAGCGCAAAACGCTACCACAATCTCATCGGATACACGTTCGGAACCGGTTTCGGATACGGCACCGTGATAGACGGAGAACTCAACCGCGGAGACAATTCATGTGTAGAGACATTCTGCCTCGCCAATCCTAAACTTCCGGGATATATCATCGAGGACAGTGTTGCCATCCGGGCCGTGACGAGGGTTTACGGAGAGGCCTCCGGCAATCTTAACCACGGACTTACCCCTAAGGAGATCAGCGAGATCTGCCAGGGAACACGCGAGGGCAACAGGGAAGCCGCCCTCAAGGCATTCGATGACCTCGGAGAGGCTGCCGGAGAGGCAATGGCCACTGCAGCGACCCTCATTGACGGAATCATCTGCATCGGCGGCGGAATCATGAACAGCCACGAGTATATCATGCCGGGGATTCTCCGCAGCATGCGCGGCACCATCAAGACAATGTCGGGCGACACCATCAGCCGCGTGCAGCCCAAGGTCTACAATCTCAACGACCCTGAGGAATTCGCATTGTTCGCCAAGGGAGACGCCCGCGAGCTGAAGGTTTACGGCACCGAGAAGACCGTTACCTACGACCCTCAGAAACGTCTCGGCGTGATGCGCTCCAAAATTGGCGCAAGCAAGGCCATCTCTCTCGGAGCATATACTTTCGCATTGAACGAGTTGGACAAAATGAAGGAGGAATAGGATATGTACCCATTGAAATTCAAACCGATACTCAAGACCGTCGTATGGGGCGGCGAGAAAATCGCCCCTTTCAAGGAAATCACCACCGACCAGCACAATATCGGTGAAAGCTGGGAATTGTCCGGTGTGAGCGGACATGAGTCAGTAGTGGCAAACGGTGAATTCGAGGGACGTACCATCACAAGCCTCATCGAGGCATTCAAGGGAAAACTCGTCGGCGAAAAGGTATATGCCGAGAACGGCAATGTCTTCCCTCTTCTCATCAAATTCATTGACGCGAGGTCCGATCTTTCCATCCAGGTACATCCTGACGACGAGCTGGCTGCCGCAAGGCACAATTCCAAGGGCAAGACCGAGATGTGGTATGTTGTCGGCGCCGACGAGGGAGCTCATCTGCTCTCAGGTCTCAAGGAGGAAATCACACCTGAAGAATATGTAAGAAGAATCGGGGACAACACCATCACGGACGTCCTCACGGACTTCAAGGTCAAGGCCGGAGACGTGTTCTTCCTTCCTGCCGGCAGGATACATGCCATCGGTACGGGCTGCTTCATTGCAGAGATTCAGCAGACTTCCGACATCACCTACAGAATCTACGACTACGGACGTCTCGGCCTCGACGGCAAACCGAGGGAGCTCCATACCGAACTCGCCAAGGATGCCATCGACTACAAGGTTTATCCGGAATACAAGACAGAATACACCGAAGAGGCCAATAAGGATAACCAACTGGTCAGCTGCAGGTATTTCACCACGAGTGAATACAATCTCAGCGAGCCTGTTGCCAAAGACCTGTCAGGCACGGATTCGTTCCTTGTCGTCATCTGCATCGAAGGCCGCGGAACCATTGTGGACAAGGAGGAAAATGACGAGAGGATTGAAATCCATCAGGGAGAGACAGTTCTCATCCCTGCATCATCGAAAGGCGTGGAATTCATTCCGGACGGAAAAATGAAGCTGATTGCCAGCCATATCGGATAACAAAGGAGGGACGTATGAACAGAAAAGATTTCTTGAGGAGCCTCGGAGTTCTTACAGCCGGGGCCACATTCCTCGGAGGCGAGGAAAGCATGAAGGCCGCAGGCAAGGCCATGGGTGTTACTGCCGAGAGCCTTATGCCGACTGATCCTGAAGTGGATTTCCCTGTCAAGGGGCTTAAAGCTTCTGTCAGCAAGCAGATTAGCGTAGTAATCATCGGAGCCGGAAACAGGGGACGCACCTATGCGGGATACGCAAAGATGTTTCCCCAGTGCATGAAGATAGTGGGAGTGTCCGACATCCGCGAGAGCCGCAAGAACGCGATGGGCGACAATTTCAATGTACCTGCGGAGCACCGTTTCGGAGACTGGAGCGAAGTATTCAAGGTGCCTAAATTCGCCGATGCAGTCGTAGTATCGACCCCTGACGACACCCATTACGGACCTGCCATGAAGGCCCTCGAGATGGGCTATGACGTGCTCCTCGAGAAGCCGGTAGCCCAGTCCGAGAAAGAGTGCACCGACATTGCCGCACAGGCACACAAATACGGCGGAGTGGTGGCAGTTTGCCACGTGCTGCGCTACAGCCCTTATTTCAGGGCAATGTACCAGGCCATCCATACCGGAATGATCGGCAAGCTGATAAGCATCCAGCACATGGAGCCTATCGAGTGCCGCCACATGGCGCATTCATACGTGAGGGGAAACTGGAGGGACTCGGAGAAGACCACCCCTATCATCCTCGCGAAGAGCTGCCACGACCTGGACATCCTGCGCTGGTTCGTAGGAAAGCCTTGCAAGAGCATTGTGGCCGACGGCTCCCTGACATGGTTCAAGAAGGAGAACGCCCCGGAGGGAGCGCCTCTGCGCTGTACTGACGGCTGTCCTCATGAGAAGACCTGCCCGTTCTCCGCAATTGACATCTATGTGAAGCGCAAGGCACATCTCGGAGTGTTCGACTTGAAGAACCCGAGGGACGAGAAGGAGATAATGGCGAAGATATCCGACCCGAACAACGAGTGGGGAAGATGTGTATATCATTGCGACAACAACCAGCCTGACCATTTCGTGAGCGAGATGGTGTTCG
>JBJEBJ010000085.1:0-7143 GCA_051869955.1 Candidatus Cryptobacteroides sp. | reverse complement strand
TTATCCATTTTCATTCTCGTGGACGGCTTGAAAAAGTCATGGGTGTTTCATATTCTTTTTAAAGTTCAGAACTTGATCTTCACATTGAAGCCGAATGACCTCAGGCTTGGCTGCATGAAGTAGTCAAAGCCCTGGTAGAATGTTCCGGTGGAACCTGTCGATTCAGGATCGAACGGAGCCTTGCAGTATATGAGCCACAAGTTGTTGGCCGTAATGCCGAGGGTCAGGTCGAGTTTCTTGAGGAGCGCGCGAGGGAAGGTGTAGCTGATATGCGCTTCCTGGAGACGCACGTTGGTTCCACTGTAGATGTACTCGGACCAGATAGGGTTGTCGCCTCCGACTACGGTGTAATAGCCTTCTGCCGAAACGAGTCCGTTGTTTACAGGTATTCCGCCGGCCTCACGGGCATCCGCAGAACGCTGGGAGACTCCGTAATAGTCGAGGATGGCCTGTGTCTGGCTGAGTACGATGCCTCCGAGACGTGCACTGATGAGGAATCCTAAATTGAGGCCTTTCCATCCGAACTCATTGGAGAATCCGATATTGCCCTTAGGAAGGACTGAGCCGCGGTATTCAGGATTCGTGAGGGTCTCGCGGATGACATTGCCGTTGGCGTCAAGGGCAATGTTGCCGTCCCTGTCACGGGCAAAGTCGGTGTAGGTGTAGATATCGCCCATGGTGCCGCCTTTCTTGAGGATGACGTCGGCGCCGTTGAGACCTCCCATGCTGATGACCTCGTCAGGATCCTCGAGCAGGTCGATTATCTTGTTGCGGTTCATGCTGTAGGTGAGGCTGCTGGTCCAGGAGAAATCCCTCCAGGTCTTGTCGTAGCCTACCGTGAGTTCGAGGCCGCGGTTCCTGACATTACCGGTCTGGACATACTCGCTGTTGTATCCTTCAGAACCGGTGATAGGCCTGAGGAATGTCTGCTTGCGGGTATTTGACTGGTAGAATGTAAGGTCAATGCTGAGGGAGCTGTCGAAGAAACGTCCTGTAAGACCTGCCTCCCAGGAGTTGGTGCGCTCCGGATAGAAGGTCTCAGGGAATTTGTAAGTCACTGTGGAATAGCTCTGTGTGGCCGGATTATACTCATATCTCCAACGGGAGGTGATGTTCGGGCTGATGGCCGAGCCGACTGAAGCCCATGATCCGCGGACCTTGAGGTAATTTATGAACTCTGGCATCTTCGCCATCTGTGAGATGATTCCTGAAAGGCCGACGGAAGGATAGAAGAAGGACTCGTTGCTGGTGCCGTCGAGGGCTGAATCCCAGTCGTTCCTGCCGGTAAGGGTGAGGTAGAGCATGCTGTTCCATCCGAGCTCGACGTTCCCGAAAATGGAATTGATGACATGACGGTACGAATCGAAGATAGGCCTGTTGTCATTGGTAGCTGAAGAATAGTCTATCGCATTCGGAGTGAAGATGTTGGACGGTGCCTTGAGTCCGCCCTGGAAACCTTCCTCGATATACGAAGTCCTCGATGTTGACACACCTATGTTGGCTCCGATGGAGAACTTTCCGAGGGTCTTGTTGATATTCAGCATGGCATCGCTGTAGAGGCTCTGGTCAGCGGAATTGCTGTATTTGTAGAATCCGTAATCAGAGTGGGCGAAGAGGTTGATGGTGGATGCATAGCGCTTGTCTTCGAACTTGTTCATAGTCCTGTCATAGCGGACACGGCCGATGATGTCGAGCCAGTCGAGAATCTGGTACTTGAGGCTTGCATTTGCCATGTAACGGTGCTTGTTGTTGGTCCTGTTCATCCTTTCTGCCACCCAGTAAGGGTTCTGCATCTGGAGAGCGTCACCGAAATTCCAGTTCTGCACGTAAATGCCCCTGGACTGGTCATAAACCTCGAATGTACGGATGGCATCGAAGCTCTCTCCGCGAGGAAACAGGTAGAGAGGAACGAGAGGGTTGTAATACTGGCCCTGCGCCATGAGGTTGCAGTCGTACTGCTTCACATAATTGAATCCGAAATCGAGGGTGAGCTTCTCGTCCAGGAAGTTTGTCGAGTTGCGGAATGTGAAATTGTATCTCTCGTAAGAGTTGTTCGGAATGATTCCGTTGGCATTGGTGGTACCGATGGACGCATAGGTCTGGTTCCTTTCATTGCCGACAGTGAGAGAGACATTGTTCTGGATGTCTGCGCCGGTGTTGAAGAATTGCTTCGGGTCGAAGCCAGTGTACTGGGAAGTGCCTTTCTCGCCCCAGGAGCGGATTTCTCCCGGTCGGTTAGGGTATTCGTTCTGGAACTCAGGCATTTTGAACGGGTTGGAGAACTGGGTACTGTTGGAAATTGTCACGGAGACTTTTCCCTCTTTTCCCTTCTTGGTCGTAATCATGATGACTCCCTGCGCTGCGGCTGAACCGTAAAGCGCGGCAGCTGCAGGTCCGCTCAGGACACTGATTGACTCGATATCCTCCGGGTTGAAGTCGGAGATTCCCTCTCCTCCCGGCTGGTCAGTGAAAATGCCGGATACGTCACCGTTGTTGCGGTTGTTGATAGGAACGCCGTCGATTACATATAGAGCCTGGTTGCTCTGGTTGATGGACTTGGGTCCTCTCATGACGACCCTGGTAGCGCCACCCATACCGGCAGATGAAGCATTGATGTTCACACCGGCCACCTTTCCGGCGAGAGAGTTCATGAAGTTCGTACTCTTGACTGTTGTAAGCTGCTCGCTTTCAATCTGCTGCACATTGTAGCTAAGAGCTTTCTCGGATCTGCGGATACCGAGGGCTGTCACTACGGACTCCTCGAGAATCCTGTCATCCGGAACGAGGTTGATGACCATGGCTGTACCGTTGCCTTCAATCTGCTGCTCGACATAGCCCAGATATGAAATGCTCAGGATACTTCCTGCAGGAGCCTCCAACGTGAATTTTCCGTTTTCGTCAGTGATTGTCCAGATATTGGTGCCAGGAACAATCACAGTAGCTCCGATCACAGGCTGGCCTGTCTCATCCAGCACTGTTCCTCCGATTGTCTTGTTCTGCTGCGACTGCTCTATGGCTGACTGCAGAGGGGCCTGCTCAGCGTTCATTTGCAGAGGAAGCACCAAGGACAAGACAACGGCTGCAAAATACTTTGCTGCTTTGTCCATATAATACAAGTTGATTTGTGATGATTTATGATAATGAATATTCCGGAGCACACCCGCAGTACGGATGCTTTCCGGCGAATAATTGGTTCCGAATCTGAGCACTGAAATAAATTTCAGCATATAAGTGTTATTAATGTCCAACTTGTTTGTTCAACGGGACAAAATTAGAACAGAAAAATGAATTTTTCAATAGTCAAATAGAAAATTGTAACAATATATCACTTAGGAAGTTAGTTGGAATTTTAAAGTTGAATTAATATAAAAAAGACGAGTTCCTGCATATTTATACACAGAAACTCAGATAGTTACGGCATGTTGGAATCCGTAAGAAACGGATACCGGATCAAGGTCATTATTTTTCTGTTACGGACTTTGGATTCCCGAAATACTCGACGGAAGCCGAGTATGAAGTCTTCTTCTCAAGTGATTCGAGAACCGTTATGCTGCAATGCGAAACTCCGGACATATCAGCCGTCACATTATTCATTACCAAATCTTTTGCTCTTACCGAAGATGAGCCTGTTCCGGAAATGGCCATTTCCTCTCCGTTACCGGACATAGTCAGATTTGACACTCCGATCATCCTGGCTTCCACGGAGTTGAACTTCCCGTCCAGGACGACGGAGGAACTTCCTGACACAATGATAGATGCCTTTCCTGAGACTTGGGCCCGGGTAGCGGAATATGTGGATACGCCATTTGCATTCAGCCTGAAGTCGCCGACAGAAAGCGAAGACGGTTTCAGGATAGTCGAACCGGAAAGGTTCATGGTCAAGGTACCGGCTTCGATGTCAATTGAAGAGGCGGAAGAAGTGCCGCCAAGGGTGATATTCATCTCCTCCGAGTCAAATAGCATGTTTTTCATCGAAGTGGCGCCAACCGTACATAATGTCATCGAGGACGATTTTATATTGAAATTCCGCAATGAGGACAAACCGGAAATATTCAGTCCGGATGATTCCCACTCGCCGTCAAGCCCTTTTGCCGTGCACATCCCGGAGCATTTGAAGTCAAGTGACCGGCCGATGAACTTTCCGGAAAATGACACATTTGACCAGAAGTTGGACAAATCCACGGAAGAAATTGCCGGCATGGAGACATAAACGGCAATCCTGACATCATCCCCCGGTACAGATATGAGGAACTCCTCCCCATTGACATCCCTGAGCAGCATTTCTTTGCCGGTACTTTTCCGGATGCGGAACTGTCCCACCGTGATGACGAGTTTGCTTCCGGACCTGGAGACGGAAAAGAGCCTGTCATAATTTTTTCCGGGAGTCTCGACCCTGACATTCCAGCTGTCGGCCTTGGTCACGTGGATGTCGAGGACCGGATTCAGGGAGTCTCCTTTTCCGGAAATATACGTTCGGCTGCTTTTCAAGTCATTCCTTGTCACGATTCCGTCAAATCCGCTTATATCCAGATTCTCAACTTTCTGTTCCACATTGATTTCACGAGCCGGAAGTACTGTCGTGAATGCAAATAGTGCTGCAATGACGGCAACGATTCTGTATTTTGGTTTCATACTGCTATAAGTTATTTGTTCTCAAGAATTTCATTTGCCTGAAAGATAAGCTGTCATGCATTTCCTGTAAATCACACGTATGCTTTCCATCTGCCTTTCGCAATAAAGACGGGCTGCATACATTGACTCTTCCGGTCCGTCCTCTTTCATCGAAAAGGCGAAATCTTCCGAAGACTTCATCAGTTCGCTTATAACCTCGGAGCATCCCATTTCCCGGCATAACCTGGAATCACGCTCCATCCTTCTGATATCGGAGCAAATCGGGGCGAGTTCATCATTGAATGCCCTGACATACAGTATCTCAGGGCTGGTCCTGTTCCGATAATACCCTGCCGGGAGAAAACATAAAAGAGTAAATGCAGCAGCCATCGACATGATAGCGGCAATTCCGGTAATGAACAGCCTTTTGTCCCGACGGGACTTTGTTCTGTACTCCTCATGGAGACGCTGGAGGAAATCCTCCCCGGAAACTCGCGGCAGAGGCTCATTAATCTGCCCTGCAGCAAGGTTTTTCATGAAATATTTCTCCAAATTGTCCATATCAATATTCTGCTGTGATTTTTCTGATTCTTTCTTCGAGTTTTCTCCTGGCGCGCATGTATCTGCTCCTCACACCCGATTCCGTAATTGCGAGAATTCCAGCTATTTCCGCGTAGTCCATATTCTCTATCAATCTAAGAGTCAATATTGTACGATATTCTTCAGAAAGTGAAGAAATCTCCGAGACTACCATCTGGAACGCATCGTCCCCAAGGCGGGACCACAATGAACCGTCTTCAGTTCCATCATCATACGGCAGGTTCCGGGCTTCCTCGGGGAGCACGAACCGGCTTCTGTTGCGCAGCCAGTCGACAGAGAGTCTCACGCATGTTGTCCTGAGCCAGGACCATTCCTTGTCTTCAGGAAATACAGATCCGGAATCAACGGTCTTGATGAACCTTATGAGCGTCTCCTGCATGATTTCTTCCGACTCATCCTGAGATGCAGTTATCCGCAAGGCTGTCCTGAACAGTCTCACGTTGTATTTTCGGAAAAGAATCAATGCCCTGTTATCGTCCATAATCCTGACGGTTGTTTACATATTAAATGGGCTGCATATTGCAATGCCCGAATATATAACGGAGTCAGACTGGATTTGTTGCAGAATTTTTCAAGAAATCGGCCTGCGGTTGAATACATTAGCGGCGATAATGATGCCGAGAACTATGGCGAGGGTTATCTTGACAGCCTGGAGTCCGGAACTCATGGCCAATGGAAATTGCTCTGAAGCAATATAATATGCGCTCCAGAAAACGCCTCCGCCGGGAATCATCGGAAATTCCCCGCAAATAAGGAACACGGTGCTCGGGCACCTGAGACTCACCGCAGCATATCTCGAGAGGAATGCCACGACAGTCGATGCCAGGAACGTGCTGGCAAAAGCTCCGGCCGGAGTGAAGCGGTATATTGCAAGAAATGCGAGCCAACCTGTCATGCCGACTATCCCGGCTGGTACATAATGCTTCCTCGGAGCGCCGAAAAGTATTGCAAATGAAGCAGTTCCGACAAATGCTGCCAACATTTGGGCAGGTATCGTGGCTGTAACACCGTCTGTAAGCGTTCCTGTTAGCTGGATGACACCTCCTGCGAACCAACTGTGTGCGATGAAGGCAAAGCATACACCTATGGCAATGCACAGGAACATCATCAGCGCATCAATCAACCTGGTGATGCCGGCCAGATAATCCTCATTGGCAATGTCCCTAAGGCCGTTGGTGAATGCGACTCCGGGGATGAGCAGGATGAGGGTCCCGACTATCATGTTGCCGAGATGCTGGCCGAAGCCGAAGTGCTGGAACAGAATGCAGAGGAGGGTCCCTATGAATCCCGCGCAGATGTTTCCGAGAGTCTTGGAGAGATAAGGTGTACTGACCTTGAGGACGAAGAAATTCAGAATTACCGCCGCGACAAGCGAAGCAGCACAATCTGCAATGCTACCGCCGAATATGGCACAGAATCCGGCACATCCGAAGGCAGCTCCGAGATATTGCTCCCATTCAGGTTTGGGTTTTCTGTTCCGGATTTCTGCAAGCCTGCTTCTGGCTTCATCCAAGGACAGATTCTGCCGGGATATGTCCCGGGAAAGCTGGTTGACCGCCACGACCTTGTCCAGTCGCGCACCCTTGATAGGAATGAATTCCGCATTAGCATAGGACCTTCCCGTCGTGAAAATGCCGTTGCTGAGGACGAAAAAGTTCTCGCCTGACTCACCGTAATGAGAGGCGATTCTCTGCATGGTCTCTTCGACCCGTGATATTTCCGCACCGTTCTCGAGGAGGACTCTTCCGGCCTCTGAAGCGAATTGGAGGACTTCCTCGGTATTGTAATTTTCCATTCTGCAAAATTTGGCCGCTAATATAGATATAAAAACACAAAGCGCAAATAAACAAGGCGTCATCAGACGCCGCGCGGATATGAAAAAAACGCTCCCGGACGATTGTCCGGAAGCGTCTTCGAAGAACGGCGGCTGCC
>JBJEBJ010000084.1:0-1579 GCA_051869955.1 Candidatus Cryptobacteroides sp. | reverse complement strand
GTACAACATTCAATCTTTTTCTACCTTCCCGTGTCTACTTTTTCGAGAGCAGCATATGCACAGGCGCCAGATTGTCCACCGGGATCTCAAGCCATCCAATATCATGCTGACTACCAATGGTATGCATGCCAAGGTCGTCGATTTCGGATTGTCTGATTCCGATTCCTTCGCTTTCATGAAAATTCCTGCCGGAACACGTCTGTACGCTTCTCCGGAACTCATGGCCGGTGAGAGGGTGGACGCTCGGAGTGACCTGTGGTCCCTCGGGGTCATCCTCAGGGAGTTCGGCAGCAGATATGCCAGAATCTCGGCGAAATGCATGAGGAGGAATCCGTCGGACCGGTATGACTCGGCATGGGAGGTGATGCAGGATGTGCTGGCGCTCAGCCGGTCAAACCGGAAGAGAATCATGGTTGCAGCCGCAATGGTCTCTTCTGCGTTCATCGGGGTGTATGCCGGAGCTGTTCTCAAGGATATCATTTTCGAACACGATGAATCGGCCTCTCCGGCCTATGACATGAGCGGTCTGGCAAGGCCTGAATTGCTTTCAGGAGCGACTTTGAAAGTCGAAGAGACGCTTCCTGAGCCGTTGCCGGTAATGATGCTTCCTGCAGCGCAACCTTATGCCGGTCCGCCCCAGATGGCTCCGGAAGAGCCTTGCCGGTCTGCAGCGGCAACAGAAGACATCCATGCAGCTGCATCTGATGCCGGGAAGGAAAACGTCATGAATTCGTCCGATCTCGAGGATCTTTTCCGCAAAGCCGTGGAGGCTATCTGCAAATGACCGTCATTTCTCCACCTTGACAGAAAGGATGCCGCCCTGGAGACCTGCAACGTAAGGAGGTGTCTCTTCCCCGTCCCTGTATATCCTGGAGATGTACAGAGGATATTCCAGCATGATATGGTTTGCCTCGAACTCATCTCCGGGACGGAGTTTGGAATTCTCTGCGCTGAGGACCCTCATCCTGTGATTCCCGAGGTATTCCAGTACGGCGAGCCTGTCCGGAGCCCATCCGATTTCAACCTTCTGCCCCACATTCAGGTCCGAGATGTCGAGGCATTTGGCCGTGAAGAATGCGGAGTTGAACGATCGGGTGTCCTTCAGCATCTTGCAGAATGACTTGAAATCCTTTTCCCCGATGAATTCGCACAGGACGTCAAGCGTAGAAATCCTGGGAGTCGGTGCCATGGACACATATCCCCAGAGACGTTTGAGTGTTGAAGATGATATTCTTGACCCTGTCTGCAGTTCGATGACCACGGACAGGGATTCAAAATCAGTGGCGGTCGAGATTCTTCTTCCGTATTTTCTCTCGACCTCCGTCATCAGATATGCCAGCTCCGGTATGGATTTGCTCATTTCAGTCAATTTTCTCAGTCAAAGATATTAATAACTTACATAAATGTAAAGTCCATTTTGGTTCATTTTTCTTTTATGGAATCTGAAGAAACAAACTGCTTCAGATTTGACTTGGATTTCCGGGGTTGGAGATTCCTGTGTATATTTGCATGAATAAAGAATTAAATATGAAACACCCATGACTTTTTCAAGCCGTCCACGAGAATGAAAATGGATAAT
>JBJEBJ010000083.1:0-1580 GCA_051869955.1 Candidatus Cryptobacteroides sp. | reverse complement strand
GGAGTGGAACATTTCTACACTAAAGAGCCAGAATCAGGCATAGTACTCATAATTAGGGTTTACTGAATTATATATATTATGCTGTATAACATGTGATTAAGTGTTGTAAAAGCTTGCGGTTTTAACAAAAAAGAGCTAACTTTGATGTTAAAAGAAGACTATCTGACATGAAAAAAGTATCCTTGCACGGGCAACTGACCTTCGATGAGATGAAGGGTTCTCTAGAGTGTCTGCCGAAGACCAACCGGTGGGTGCAGATGGGAGATTCGCTTCCATGGATGGAATATGAGAAGGTCTATAACAAGCGGCTGAAGAATGACACTGTCGGGGCTTCCAATCGTCCGGGACGTATGGTTATAGCCGCCCTTATCATCAAGCACAAGCTCGGTCTTTCCGATGAGGAGACGATACTCGCCATTCAGGAAAATCCCTACATGCAGTACATGTGCGGCCTGACAGAGTATTCCGACCGTCCGATCTTCGACCCTTCCCTGTTCACGACCATCCGTAAGCGGATCACCATCGACGACATCAATGCCCTCACGCTTGAACTTGCCCGAAAAGCCCGGGAAAGCAAAGGGAGAGAGGACAAGGACGATGACGGATCCCATCCGTCGGCGGACAGGACACAGCCCACGGATATCAAGGCGGATGCCACCTGTGCGGACGCGGAAATAAGATATCCGACCGACCTGGACCTTATCGAGGACGGATCCAGATACATGGACCGTATGATTGACAAGGTCTGCGGCATAAAGAAGATGCGCCGGCCGGCCGGAGTGGAGCGTCAGCGCATACGTGCCATATACCTCAATGTCATCAAGCGCAAGCATAAAGGGGCAGGACTCATAAAGGACGCCATAACCCGCATGCTTCCGCTGCTTTACCGCGACATCCTCACGCTGCTTAATCTCATAGGTGTCGACGATGAAACCTACGGGCGGTTCAACCGCACGCAGAAGCGCACCATACAGGCGGTCATTGACATGTACCACCAGCAGGAGACCATGTTTCGCCTCGGGACACATACGTGTGAAAACCGCATAGTCAGCATCCATCAGCCACATGTCCGGCCGATAGTCCGCGGCAAAGCCAGGGCCAAGGTCGAGTTCGGGGCTAAAATCGGTGTCAGCATAGTAAGCGGCTACTCGTTCATTGACCATCACAGCTGGGATGCCTACAACGAGGCCTCCGACCTTACAGTCCATATTGAGAAGTACAAGGAACGGTTCGGCTCTGAACCGAAGAGATTCTTCGGTGACAAAATCTATCTCAACAGGGACAACCGGGAAATCCTCAAGAAAAAAGGGATCGAAATAATGGGACGGCAGCTGGGACGGCCACCGAAGAATCCTTCCCAGGAACAGCTTGACCGGGAAAGAATCGGGGTCTCCCTCAGAAACGAGGCCGAAGCCCAGTTCGGCATCGGAAAGAGGACATATAGAGCCAATGACATAAGGGCGCGACTTCCAGAGACAGCCCAGTGCTGGACCGCCATGTGTTACTTCGTCAAGAATCTGGCAAAGTTCATGAGAGAACTTTGTCTTGTCCTTATCGAAATATATGTCCGAATACGTCAT
>JBJEBJ010000082.1:0-35677 GCA_051869955.1 Candidatus Cryptobacteroides sp. | reverse complement strand
GCCTCTTTATCAAATATTTTCGAAAAAATTCTCAAATTAATGTGTCAAACTCCCGTTCGCCTCCCTGACCGCAGCCAGTTCGGCTTTCCATCCTGAATAATTGTTCTCTGTCATGCTCCCGGATTTGTGTATTCATGTCTATCGTCAGCCGTGCCATGTGCTTTTCTGTAAGGATTGCAATAGTTTCACGGCGTGCCCTGATTCCTTAAATTGAAGCAAATTTAGGAATTTTCAAATAATATTACTACCTTTGTACTCCTTTCGGATACAAATATCGGCAGCTTCCAAAGGCCGTTATTGATGATGGGCTCAAGTTTGGGGCTTTCCGGAAGGTTTATGCGAGCGTGTTGTAATTGGTAGCCAAGCTAGACTTAGGATCTGGTGCCTTTGTGCGTATGGGTTCGAGTCCCTTCGCTCGCACAAAAATGCGGGGTGAAAGCCCCGCTTTTTTTGTGCTTCGCTTCGGGACTTCTTAATCCCCCCGACCCCCTTTTCAAGGGGGCGATCGGCGCTGCGTGCACACCATCAGCACAATGCCGGCGCTTCGTTGTTCTTCGCGCGCCGTCTGATGACGCCTTGTTATCCCTCGCGGTTCCTTACCCCTCTGTCACTGCGTTACATCTCCCGGTGGGAGAATGGAACGGCTGCCCGCCGTTCTGGTCGCTCGCACTGTGCGTTGTGGTTGGGTCAGGTGCAGTGCGTGGTTTTCACCCTGCCGTTTTATTTGTTCGGAGAAATGCGATACTGCTTGGCCGCACAATGCGCATCGTCCTGTGAGTGTGCATCAGGCTTATCGGAAAATGTCCGGAATAAAGCAATGTCTCACGGATAAAGGGGTAATTTCAACAGTTCGGCCGGAAAATCCGGTTCTCACGGATAGAACGGTGGACGGAGATAACGCTAACACTTCGAGCAAATCATCCCGCGAGCGATAAAATCATAACTCATTGATAATCAATAATAAAGATTTTTAAAAAATGGCAGATGAGATGAAACTGTTGCCATCGCGCGGGAAAAAGTGTCCCCTATTGCACAGAACCGCGATTGCCCCGCGCGATGATTTGCTGGAATAACCGCAGACAGTCCATTCTCTTCGTTCATCATTTCCTTCGTTCAGTGCGCTGCATCCCATTCCTTCATGATCCCCGCCTGCGATTGCCAAGGCCATGTTGTCTGGCAAGTCAGTGTTTCTCGTCAAGGCTATGTTGCCAGGAAAGTCAAGTGTTTTCCGTCACGGCCGTGCTGCCCGTTACGTGAAATACCTGCTGTTTGCTTTGAGAAGGTTGTTCTCCGAAACCGACTCCGAAACCGACTCCAAAACCGCATCTTAAACTGAAACCGAATCCGGATTTCTAAATCCCTTCCCTCTTCCTGACGAAAGCCCGTACCGCCACACCGAGGAGGAGCATCAGGGCCATGAATGTGCAGACCCGGCCGATGATGTCCCCGTAGCGGACAAAGAAAGTCTGGTCATTGCGCAGCCTTATGTCAGACACCAAATAACTCTTCTCCCACCACCCGGTTTCAGATATTATGTCACCGCGGCTGTTGATGAACGCGGATATGCCCGTGTTGGCGCTACGGGCTATATATCGTCTGGTCTCGATGGCCCTCAGGGAAGCGTAACTCAAATGTTGCCTGTAGCCCGGAGTGTTTCCCCACCAGGCATCGTTCGTGATGACAGTCAGGACCTCGGCCCCTTTGCGCACATATTCGGCACAATGCTCCGGATACACCGATTCGTAGCAGATTGCGCAGCCCACAGGTACGGCCCTTACGACTCTTCCGGCAGTATCCCTCTGGACACAGTGAAGCAGGGAGATCTCCTCCTGCCCCGTGCAACGCCCCATCACCCCTCCGAGCCAATCATCTATTCTCCTGAAAAATGCAGGATAAGGAGTCATTTCCACTCCTACTACCAGCTTTGACTTGTGGTAAATCTGCGGTGCTCCCGTACTGTCCACTATCAAAGCGGAGTTCCTCGGCTGCACCCACCTGCCGTTCCCGAGTTCGCGTACCGTTTCTGAAGGACGCTCCGGAGAAGAAATTATTTCTCGGACAGATGCCCCGAAAAGCAGGTTCGCGGAATGATGCTCCCGAAGGAAGGAAATGAAATATGCCAATGTACTGCTCGAAATCGCTCCATCCTGAAGTTTCATGTCCCCGGTAAATGTCTCAGGCGCCACGACCAGAACCATCTCCGACGTGTCGCATTCTTTCAGTGACTTGTCCATCAGGTCTGCCAGAATTCTGTTCTGGGTCTTCTGGTCAAGGTACTGGAATTTCTGGTAAGGGTCGAAATCCGGCTGCAGCACTGCGGCTTTCAACTCCCCAGATGGCGTCTCGGAAAAATTGTAGTACATCACCATTGACAAAGCCATCGGGCCGGCAAGTGCGATGATATATCCCGCACCCGAGGCTATTCGGGCCTTGCTGCTGATTCTGAACCATGATCCGTCAGCGATGCTTAGAAGAATGCTGAAAAACCAAACATTGCAGATCCAGATCCACAGCGAACCGCCGAGAGTCCCCGTGAACTCGTACCACTGGGCGAGTGACAATGTCCTTGCGAAGGAATTGCCGAGGACGAGCCATGGCCAGGAAATCTGAGCGTATGTGAGATAATATCTCTCCCACGCAATCCACAGAAATACCAGAAATATATATGGAAGAATCCCTTTCAAAATCTTCCTGCTCCATCTGAAAAGCCCGAATATCAGGGACATCTGCAGCGCATTGGCCAGGCAGGCGAAAATGCCTCCTCCTACAGTGGCGTTGCATACCCAGAACGTCGTGACCGCGTTCCACAGCACGAATGCCGAATAATGCCAGAGCCACATACGCCTGACCCCTACGCTCGTACCAATGAATTCCATGCAAAGAAGAGGCACGATTCCGAACAATGACAGGAATCCGAGATGCGGAACCAGATACGGAATCGACATCATCACCACGAAGACTGCTACCAGCACAGCCATTATGCGTTTCTGCTGTTTCATACTATCAAAGATTTTCATGGTAGGTTTCATATTGACAAAGATATAAATTAAATTGCTTATCTTTGCAAGCTGACGCTAATTATACTGCATTATGCTGCTCGACATTCTCAAAGGGTTTCTTATCGGAATCTGCGCATCTGTCCCTCTCGGGCCGATTGCCATATTCGTGATACAGAAATCATTGAGCGAAGGACATAAATCAGGGTTCATAGCCGGGCTCGGAGCCTGTCTCGTGGACACGTTCTTTGCCGCCATTGCCATCTTTGCGCTGGCGATTGCGGAGACATTCATCGAGGATAACAGGACCCTGATCATGGTGGGAGGAGGGATAGTCGTGACACTGCTTGGCTGCAGTCTTGCGTTTAAGGACCCGTTCAGGAAAATGAAGAAGGAGGACTCATCCCAGTCATATTCCCTGAAGGATTTTTTCCAGGCTGTTGTGATGGGCATTTCGAACCCCGGAGCGATCTTCGTGATTTTCGCACTGTTCGCCTTTTTCGGAATCCAGCTCGAACCGCATGACTTCAGGGTTGCTCCGATTCTTCTGGCCCTCAGCGGCGGATCTGCGGTGTACTGGTTCATGTTCTCCTGGTGCTTCAGCAAGTTCAGGAAGAATTTCAAACTCGGTACCCTGCTGTGGATCAACAGGATAACAGGCATCATAATCATTATCATCGGGATTGCCCTCATGACAGACGGGCTGCTCGAAGTATTGTTTTCGTAAAATATTGGCAATATGAATATCAAAGATTTCTTCACAAACTGGATTGTCAAAAACCTGCTCGGAGCAGTGGCTGCTGTACTTGCAATCGTGATTGCCGCATCGTCTGCATTGTCCGCCATCACACATCACGGACAGGCGATTGAAGTTCCTGACTTCACGAACATGAGCGTGGAGCAGGCGAGGAAGACAGCCTCCTCAGTGGGAATCCGCGTGGAGGTGACGGACTCGGTATATGTCAGGAAAATGGGCCGCGGGCTTGTATTCTCACAGGTCCCGAAGGCCGGGGGCACGGTCAAGGAAGGCCGCAGGATTCTTCTGACAATCAATTCGGTGAATCCCAAGAAGGTTTCCATGCCGGACCTTGTAGGCTTCTCAATGCGCCAGGCCAAGGCCGAGCTTATGTCCAAAGGGCTGACCCTCAGGAAACTCCTGTATGTGGAGGACATAGCTACCAACAATGTACTGAAGCAGCTCTACAGGAACCGGGAAATCAAGCCTGGCAGGATGATAGAAAGCGGAGCAGAAATCGACCTGGTCGTGGGTCTTTCTGAAGACAACCAGACAATAGTTCCGGACGTGACAGGTATGAAATATCTCAGGGCTGTGGATGCCATTCATGACAATTCCTTGAATATCAATGGGCTGCGTTTCGACAAAGGCATCAGGACATATAGCGACAGTCTCGATGCCGTCGTTTACAGGCAAGTGCCTGAACCGTCCGACATGTCTGTCACCATGGGCTCTGACGTGACACTTTATCTCAAACTCGATACTGTAAAATAATGGCGGATTTCACGGAAAGTCTTTTTGACGGGGACGAGAAAGAATATGATGCCGGTGCTCCTCAGGGTGCCGTTGTCGATGATGCTTGTCAGGACGAGGACGAGCAGGGGATGTTCGAGCATTTCCGCCTGAATGTGGATGCCGGACAGACCCCGCTGAGAATAGACAAGTACATGGCCTGTCATCTGATGGACACTTCCAGGCACCGGGTACAGCTTGCCATCAGGAACGGCTATGTAAAGCTCGGTGACAAGACGGCGAAGGCCAATATGATAGTCCGTCCCGGAGACGTGATCCGTTTCGTCATGCCTTATGAGAGGCGCGGATTCGAGGTGCTACCAGAGGACATCCCTCTGGATATTGTGTATGAGGACGATGACGTGCTGATAGTCAACAAACCTGCGGGAATGGTGGTCCATCCCGGCCACGGACATTTCGAAGGAACTCTGATCAATGCGCTTGCATTTCACCTCGGGCTTTCCCAGGGGCCTGATGCCAAGGATGACCGGATGGGGGTGCTTGTGCACAGGATTGACATGGATACTTCCGGCCTTCTGGTCGTGGCCAAGAACGACGAGGCCCAGCTTGATTTGGCGGGCCAGTTCTTCAGACATACAATCGAGAGGAAATATGTGGCAGTCGTCTGGGGCAATATCCGGGAAGATGAAGGAACAATTATCGGCAATATCGGACGTGACCCTAATGACCGCCTGCGCTTCAAGGTCTATCCGGAAGGAGACAAGGGTAAGCATGCAGTCACCCATTTCAAGGTCCTTGAGCGCTACGGATATGTAACTGTGGTGGAATGCAGGCTTGAGACCGGCAGGACCCATCAGATAAGGGTTCACATGAACCATATCGGACATCCGCTTTTCAACGATGCAAGATACGGAGGCGCTGAAATACGCAAGGGGACAATCTATGCCAAATACAAGCAGTTCATCCGCAACTGTTTCGAAATCTGTCCGCGTCAGGCACTCCATGCGAAGACCCTCGGATTCGTCCATCCGCGTACCAAGGAACTCATCCGCTTCGATTCCCCGCTTCCGTCCGACATGCAGGCCCTCATTGACAAATGGAAGGCATACTGCGGCAACATGCCGGCCGATTCTGAGCAGTAAAAGGGGCCGACCGTTTGGTCAGCCCCCTTTGAAATTACCCGATGACAATAGGAGTCGGACGCTATTTGTCCAGTTTCTCCCCCTTATCATTGTACAATTCATTCTGCAGTACGCTGTAGTCCAGTACTTCTTCAAGCTGGATCCTGCATTTATACTTCCTTTTCCATTTCCTCAGGATGGAGTTGAATCCTTTCGTCAGAAATGCTCCCAGTATAGGACTTGCCTTGAGTGTGAAAGACTTGACTGAAAGATTTTCGGTGTAATATGAGATTCTGCTCTCAATCTGTTCGTCAATCAGCATGCTCGGCGCAATTTTGCCTGTTCCGTGGCATACCGGACATACTTCCGCAGTATTGATTTCCGTTGCCGGACGGATTCTCTGGCGCGTAATCTGCATCAGGCCGAATTTGGTCAATGGAAGAACATTGTGTTTCGCCCTGTCGCTCTGCATAAGCTCGCTCATGTACTTGTAAAGGCCGTTCTTGTGCTCCTGGAGCTCCATGTCGATGAAGTCCACTATCACGATGCCGCCCATGTCCCTGAGCCTCAGCTGCCGTGCGATTTCCTCCGCAGCATAGCGGTTCACCTCGTAGGTGTTTTCTTCCTGATCCTTGGTCTTGGCCCTTATGCCGCTGTTGACGTCCACTACATTCAGGGCTTCCGTGGATTCAATCACGAGATAAGCACCCTGCTTGATAGGCACTATCCTTCCGAATGAACTCTTGATCTGGCGAGTGACCTCGAAATGGTCGAAAATCGGCTCTTTGCCGTCGTAATATTTTACGATTTTCGCCTGGTCGGGGGAAATCTGCTCGATATACTTCCTTATTTCATCGTACTCTTTCTTGTCGTTTACATAGACGTTCGAGAACGAGTCGTTGAACAAGTCCCTGAGGACTGTAGTCGTCTTGCTGTATTCGGTGAACAACTGCTGGACGTTCTTGGCTTTCGACAGTTTCGGCCATGAACCTTCCCATTTGCTGATGAGCGATTTCAGTTCGGATACCAGTATTGCAGCGTTCTTTCCTTCTGCAGCCGTGCGGATGATTGCCCCGTAATTTGCCGGAAGAATGCTCTTTACCAATGTTTCAAGTCTTTTCTTCTCCTCTTTTGAAGATATCTTCTGGGAGATGCTCACCTTCTTTGCGAAGGGGAGGAGTACAATATTGCGTCCTGCCAATGAAATCTCAGCCGTGAGCCTTGACCCTTTGGTCGAAATAGGCTCCTTGACGATCTGGACCACTATCATCTGTCCCTGTTTGAGAACATTCTCGATCTGCCCTTCCTTTGCCAGGACCGGGCCGAGGGTGATGTCGGAGAATACTCTTCCGGCATCGGTGTTCGAATTGGTCTTCCTGACGAATTCATCGAATGCATCAAAGTACAGACCAAGGTCGAGGTAATGGATGAAAGCCTCCTTCTCGTCTCCGATGTCAACAAATGCGGCATTGAGAGCCGGCATTATTTTCTTCACTCTTCCGAGGAAAACATCTCCTACCGTGAAACTGTGTCCTGTCGTGGATTCCTTGTTCAGCTCGATGAGCCTGTGGTTTTCCATCAAGGCCAGCTGCACTTCCGTAGGGCTGACATCAACAATCAGGTCTTTGACCGATTCCTTTTCAGACTCCATTAGGATTGGATTGGTACAATATTAATAAACAGAATGCTTCGCAGGTCACAACTTCTTGAGTTTCTGCACCTGTCCCGCAAAATAAAAGAGGCCGTCCGGACTACCGGTCAGCCTCTCTCTCTTAGCAGACTGCTAAAATGGCAGACACTGAAAAATTACTTCTTCTTATGTCTATTCTTGCGCAAACGCTTCTTGCGTTTGTGCGTAGCCATCTTATGTCTTTTTCTTTTCTTACCGCTTGGCATGGTTACGAAAAATTTTAAATATTATTATTTCTTTACTGTGCTGACAAATACCTTTGCAGGCTTGAATGCCGGTATGTCGTGTGCCGGAATTGTCATCGTTGTGTTCTTGGTGATGTTCCTGGCTGCCTTCTCTGCCCTGTGCTTGATGATGAAGCTGCCGAAACCACGGAGGTATACTGGTTCACCTTTCACGAGAGAGCCTTTCACGCTTTCCATAAATGCCTCCACTACAGTCTGGACTGTAATCTTCTCAAGTCCGGTTGCCTTGGCAACCTCATTGACGATTTCTGCTTTTGTCATAATGTTGTTATTAAAATATTTATACGTTCGCGTTTGAAACTGAAAGGCAAAGTTAATGTTATTTTCTTTATAATCAAATTTATTGCTCATATTTTTTCTGTATTCAACATTGAAAGCGTAATTTGGAACCGGCATTCCGGATGCTTTTGCCATTGGCATAAAGATTGACTATATAATATACAGTACAAGAAATAGTCTGCCGATGACAAATTGGCAGATTGTGTCATGGTGCCGGAGGTGTCGGTATATTCCGGCACTTGTGTTCCGGATGTGCTGGTGAACAAGGTTTTATTTTATTTTTTGATGATTGTATGAAAGATTTCAATCCTGATATTTTCTCTCCCCAGGGCGGTGCGGAAGTCAGTATCATCCCTGTCATGACAGGTGACATGATGCCGAAGTTCAACGAGTCCGAACTTCCGGACGACATTCCCGTGCTCGCTCTCAGGAATGCCGTCATTTTCCCGGGAGCCGTCTATCCTGTAACCATCGGCAGGGAGAAATCGGTCAGGCTCATAGAGGATGCTTACAGGTCGAATTCGATAATAGGTGCCGTCCCGCAGAATGACATTTCCGTAGAGGACCCCCTGATGGAGGACCTCTTCCCGTACGGTACCGCGGCCCGTATCATAAAGACATTCGAGATGCCGGACGGTACAGTGTCAGCCGTGCTCCAGGGACTGAAGCGCTTCGAACTGGGTGAGCTGACCGCGACCGACCCTTATCTCAGGGCAAGGGTGCAGTTCCTCGAGGATGTTGATGCCGACCGTGAACGGCCTGAGGTCAAGATGATAGCCGAATCCCTGAAAGAAAAGGCCTCTGTCATCATCCGTTCGTCTTCCTTCGCCCCGAAGGAGGCGTCCAACGCGGTCAAGTCCATTGACGATTTCACTTTCCTCGTGAATTTCATCGCTACGACCATTGAGGTGGAGAACTTCTTCGACAAGGTTGAGCTCCTCAAATACGAGTCAATGCAGGTGCGTGCGATGAAGCTGCTCAATGTGCTTGACACCCAGGTGGAACTCCTGAAAATCAAGCAGGAAATCAATTCCAAGGTAAAGACCGAGATTGACCAGCAGCAGAGGGAATACTATCTGAACAACCAGCTCCGTACCATTCAGGAGGAGCTCGGAATGGACGAGGACGAGGATTTCGAAAAGCTTCGCGCAGAGGCAGCCAGGAAGGACTGGCCGGAGGCTGTAGGGGAGATTTTCAACAAGGAAATGTCCAAGCTTGAAAAATACAATCCTTCATCTCCGGACTACAGCATCCAGTACAACTATATCAAGTTCATGCTGGAGCTCCCGTGGAACAGGATTTCCAAGGACAATCTCGATCTCAAGCACGCCAGGAAAGTCCTTGACGCCGACCATTACGGCCTCGAGAAGGTTAAGGAGAGAATCATTGAATACCTCGCAGTGCTGAAACTCAGGGGTGACATGAAGTCTCCGATACTCTGCCTCTACGGGCCTCCGGGAGTGGGCAAGACGAGTCTCGGCAAGTCCATCGCGAAGGCAATCGGAAGGAAATATGTCAGGATTGCCCTCGGCGGAATGCATGACGAGGCCGAAATCAGGGGACACCGCAAGACCTATATCGGAGCTCTTCCGGGACGTGTCCTGAACGGAATCAGCCGGGCCGGCACATCGAACCCGGTCATGGTTCTGGACGAGATTGACAAACTCAGCAGCGATTTCAAGGGCGACCCTTCGTCAGCATTGCTTGAAGTACTTGATCCTGAACAGAACGGGACCTTCCATGACAATTATCTGGACATCGACTACGATCTTTCGCACGTCCTGTTCATCACCACGGCCAATGACATATCCACCATCCAGCCGGCTCTTCTCGACAGGATGGAACTCATAAACGTGACCGGCTACCTTGCCGAGGAGAAGATGGAAATCGCGAAGAAATTCCTTGTGCCGAAGGAACTTGAGGAGCACGGAATAGACAAGCGGAGCCTCAAGATTGACAAGGCGGCCATGAGCGATATCATAGACAAATATACCCATGAGTCAGGAGTCCGCGGCCTGGAGAAGCAGATTGCCAAGATAGCGAGGGTGACGGCGAGGAAAATAGCGATGGAGGAGGAATATCCTTCAGTCATCAGGAAGGAGCATCTGAAAGAGTATCTTGGACTTCCTACGTCATTCCACGACAAGCAGAAAGGCAACGAGGGCACGGGAGTCGTGACAGGTCTTGCATGGACCCAGTCCGGCGGAGAGATATTGTTCGTGGAGAGTTCTGTGAGCGCCGGAAAGGGACAGTTGTCCATGACCGGAAACCTCGGCAATGTCATGAAAGAGTCCGCGACCATTGCATACCAGTACATCAAGGCACATCCTGAAATGGCCGGAATCACTTCCGAGGACTTCGACAAGAAGGATATCCACGTGCATGTCCCGGAGGGAGCAGTGCCTAAGGATGGCCCGTCTGCGGGCATAACCATCGTAAGTTCAATGCTTTCCGCCCTGCGCGGCAAGCCTGTCAGAAGCGGTATTGCAATGACGGGAGAGATGACTTTGAGGGGGAGGGTCCTGCCTGTCGGAGGTATCAAGGAGAAGATTCTCGCAGCCAAGAGGGCGGGAGTGTCGGTCATCATCATCTCCGAGGAGAACCGCAAGGACATCGAGGATATCAACGAAATATATATCAGGGGTCTTGAATTCGTGTATGTCAGGACCATCGATGATGTAGTGGAGCATATTTTTTCATAGAGATGGACGTCAGGATAGAACCGAGCTGGAAAGAGGCTCTTAAAGACGAGTTCGGGAAGCCCTATTTCATATCCTTGGTGCAGCAACTGCATAGGGAGAAGGCTGAGGGCCGCAGGATTTTTCCTCCCGGCAATGAGATATTCAAGGCCTTCGAACTGACTCCTGTGGACAAGGTCAAAGTCGTCATTCTCGGACAGGATCCTTATCACGGATATGGTCAGGCCATGGGTCTTTCCTTTTCGGTCCCGGCCAACGTCACCCCTCCGCCTTCACTCAAGAATATTTTCAGGGAGATTGAAACCGACCTCGGCATACGTATGAGCGGTTGTCCGGACTTGCGCGGATGGGCATCCCAGGGCGTTCTCCTTCTCAATTCCGTCCTGACGGTCAGGGCAGGGGAGCCCGCTTCGCACAGCGCAATCGGGTGGCAGCAGTTCACGGACGCCGTGATAAGCTATATATCAGCACATTGCGAAGGCGTAGTCTTCCTTCTGTGGGGAAATTTCGCCAGGACCAAGAAGGCGTTGATCGATACTTCCAAGCATCATGTGCTCGAGGCCGCCCACCCGTCTCCGCTTGCACGCGGGGCATTCTTCGGGTGCAGGCATTTCTCGAAGACAAACGAGATCCTGGCTTCGGAAGGCAAGATTCCGATAGACTGGAGGCTGTAAAACTGAAATTTTTTATTGAAATGAAAACAAAAGCTCTGTTCCCGGGATCCTTCGACCCGTTCACCGCAGGACATCTGAATATATTGAAACGGGCATTGACAATGTTCGACGAAGTGGTCGTGGCTGTCGGAATCAACCAGGACAAACGCGGATTCTTCGACATGGACCAGAGGATTGACATCATCCGCCAGGCCGTGGCCGGACTGGATGGCGTGTCAATTATAAAGTATGACAATCTTACAGTGGACACCTGCCGCGAGAAAGGTATCAGGCATATCGTCAGGGGAGTCCGCAACATGATAGATTTCGAGACCGAGCGTTCCATCGCGGACGCCAACAGGAGGCTTGCCCCTGACGTTGAGACAATAATCATCCCTACGGCACAGGAGTTCGCCCATATCTCATCATCTGCAGTCCGTGACATCCTCAGACATCACGGCGATACGTCACTCTTCCTGCCTGAAGGTGTCGTTCTGCCTGAAGTGCATTGAAGCAGTCTGTCATGCGCAGGTTCATCATATTGCTGCCCATAGTGGCCCTGTTCATGTTCCTCCCGCAGCCGTCTCGTGGCAATGCGGAATGCGCTGTTGCCGCTGAACCGCAGGATTCCACGGCAATGAATCTCCTCGGCGCGAAGCTCGAAGAATATGTGAAGACAATGGCCCACATGAGCATTGCCGATCAGGAGGCGGAGTCGGATTTTCTCATAAGCACGTGCCGGGATTCTCTTACAAGACAATATGTTGCTCTCTGGCTGTACCGGCATTTCCGTGAATCCAAGGTGATGGGAGTCGAAGCCGTGGCTGTGCATATTGTGGACAAGTGGTTTATTCCCGGGGAAGTGAAGATGTCGAGTGACATAGAGATGATGGACGCGAGGATATTTGCGGATTTCAACAGGGAATCTCTCGTGGGCAAGCCTGCTCCGCGTCTCATTTTGCGTGACCGTTCAGGCAATCCTGCCCCTCTTTTCCCTGAGAGCCCTTCCAGGAGGCCGTCAGTGCTGTTTTTCTACGATACCGGATGCCCGAATTGTCTCGCCCAGACCATCCTCCTGAGGAATCTCATGCAGGAGGAGAACCCTGATGTGGATTTCTCTGCCGTGTTTGTCGGTACTGATTCACTTTCATGGGACAGTTATGTGGAAGAGCGTTTCAGAATCACTGCTCCGGATGTGAGACTCAGGCATCTGTGGGATCCCGGGATGGATTCCGACTTCCAGCGGAAATACGGGGTGCTGAAAACTCCGGCCATGTTTCTTGTCGATGCTGACGGCATCATCAGGGGGAGGAAACTGGATGCCGGGTCGCTTATGACAATGCTGCGTGCCCTGCTCGAAGAAGATGAGTATCAGTACGGCGGACCTGATTCGGATGCATTTTTCAGGGAGCTGTTCGGGACTCTTCAGGAGGGGTTCTCAGTTGCCGACGTGACTGGACTGATTGACATTGTAGCCGGCAGGTCTGCAGACGAACCGGGGATTTACAGGCAGATGACGGGAGATCTTCTGCATTACCTTTCCTATCAGCGTGACGGCAGATATAAGGAAGGATGCAAGTATTTGATTGATAATCATATATTCCCTCGTCGGGAAGTGTGGCGCAGGGAGAATGATTCCCTGATGGTACTATCTTTTGCTCATGTCATGGACGATATCCTGTCACGGGCAATGCCAGGCAGTCTCATGCCGGAAATCAAGGTGAAGGGCGTTATGTGCAGGGGAGGAGTCCCGGACTCTGCCCTTGAATTGCCGGACGGTTCATCCGGAAGACGCCAGTCCGGAAAAGAGAGTCTCCGGAATATCCGGACCCTGAAGGCCGGGACTTATGTCCTTTTCTACAGCAGGTCGTGCAGTGACTGCCGGGAGAATCTTGTTGCTGCTGATTCCCTCATGCGAAAAGACAGGAAAATGAGATTTTTTATAGTCGATATGACTTCTGCTGGACCTGATGAGGACGGTAGCGGACTATTCGACGCATTCGATCTCTCCTCGCTTCCTTATGCGGTACAGGTCGGGAAAAATGGCCTGGTGTCCGCAAGATATATAGATTTCAGACGTTTGGATTCCGTTTCCCGGAATCCTTGAGTATCAGGATGGAGTCAGGGCCTTCATTGAAGATCAGGTCCATGATCGATAGGTCCGGGATGAATCCGTGTTTTACCGAGAATACCTGCCAGTAAGGACGGTCGGCGTTCAGCCTGTGCAGGATGGTGTCTGGGCGTTTCGGATGTATCACACCTCTGTAGTCCCTGCCCGGAAATGTTCCTGAACCCGGCTTTGTGAATTCTTCTGTCAGCCTGATATCCGCAGCGATACCTGTTTTTTCCAGGAAAAACCTGAGCAGTGCCATATTGAGGTCGAAAAGCCTTTCCGGCTGTCTGTCAAGCAATTCGAAAAGCCCGTCCTTGTAATAGTCGAAATATGCCGATGTCTCGTATGCTGAAACAATGGCCCTCTTGATCCTCGTCAGCCATGGGGTGGACCAGTCAATTCTGATATCTCTTATCGGAAGGGAATATGTGCCGTTCTCGTGAACTACCGGTACGGAAAGATTCTCCGGGCCTCCTGCTGCATAGATTCTGCAGCGGTTCCGGTAAGACTGCTTCTGGTAGTTCTCGCATGCCTCTATCCAGACTTCGGCTGGAGCAAACGAATTTACCCTGCCGGGTGACAGGGTAAACTCTTCAGCTATTGCTGCGAAATATGATACCGGCGGGAAGAACGCCGTCTCAAGCAGTATCACGGTATTCTAATCTATATCGCCTTTCTCCCCAGGATTGTTTGCCTTGATGATGCCTCTCTTGGAGCCGCGGATGAAGTTGAGAATCGTGGCCTTCTCGTCTGAATCCGGGAATCCGGCCTCCACCTTGGCGCATCCGTCGGTGATATTGTAACCCTGGAAATAAATAGTGTCGTAAATGTCCTTGATGTTCCTGACAACATCGGCTGAGAATCCTCTTCTCCTGAGACCTACGATGTTGACTCCGGCATAGCAGATCGGGTCACGTCCGCAGAGTGCGTACGGAGGGATGTCCTTGTTGATCTTGGACATTCCGCCTACCATGGCGTGGCATCCGATCTTGGTGAACTGATGTGCCTTGGCGCCTCCGCCGAGGATTGCCCAGTCGTCCACTTCCGTCTCTCCTGCGATGCCCACGTAGCTTACGAGGATGCAGTGGTTTCCTACTGAACAGTCATGCGCGATGTGCACGTATGACATGATAAGGGTATTGTTGCCTACCTTGGTAATGCCTTTTCCGCTGGCCTTGGTGCCGCGGTTGATGGTGACGCACTCGCGTATTGTCACATTGTCCCCGATGACCACATGTGTGATCTCACCGTCGAACTTGAGGTCCTGCGGAACGGCTCCGAGGACTGCTCCCGGATAGACTTCGCAGTTCCTGCCCATCTTCACATACGGGAAGATGACTGCGTGCGGATATATTTTGCATCCGTCTCCGATCTCAACGTTCTCGTCGATGAATGCGTACGGACCGACCTCGATATTGTCTCCGAGAACGGCCTTCGGGCTTACGGTAGCAAGTGGGTGAATTTTGTTCATGATTCTGTAATTATTTGCTGCCAAGAGCTTTACGAATCTCCTTGGCAAGATTTGTATTAATTGCGTGGCCCGGCTTGAAGCCGCTGATATGTGCTTTGAGATATCCTCCTGCAAGCCTCATGTCGCCGATCATGTCCAGCATCTTGTGGCGGCCGCACTCGTTGCTGAAATGCAGTTCGAGATTGTTCAGGTAGCCGCTCTCGTTAACTTTCAGCATAGGCATGTTGAAAAGTTTCGACATCCTTTCGAGCTGGCCTTCCTGGACAGGATGCTCGACGATGACTATGGCATTGTCCACATCCCCGCCTTTGATGAGGTTGTTGGCGAAAAGATACTCTATTTCATGGAAGAATACGAAAGTCCTGCACGGGCCGATTTCCGTTGCATAGTCCAGTGATGGATCCCAATGGGCTTCCTGCACGCCGAGAACCCGCGAACCGAAATCCACGGTAATGTCGTAAGACAGGTCTTCGGCTGGCGTGACCTTGACCCATGAACCGGTCTTCTCGTCCTGGATGGAGAATTCATGTGGCAGGGTGATATATACCCTTTCAGCATCCTGCTCCACGATTCCTGCTTCATTGAAAGCCTTCACATAATACGAGGCGCTTCCGTCGAGAATCGGCACTTCCACGTTGTCAATCTCTATAATGGCATTGTCAATGCCCATGCCGGTCAATGCCGACATGACATGCTCGATGGTGGATACTGACGCCTCACCGTTCGAGAGGAGAGTGCATCTTGCAGTATTCGTGACATTCTCCGCAAGAGCGTCAATATAAGCGTCCGGCCCGATATCTGTCCTAATGAACCTTATTCCTGTGTTCTCAGGTGCCGGATTTACAGTCATTCCGGCAATCTTCCCGGTGTGAAGTCCCTTGCCGCTGAAACGGCAGGCTTTTCCCAGTGTGCGCTGCTTCATAATCCTATTGCATAATATATTATCGGACAAATATAAGGATTTTTTCCTATCTGTCCAATTCTATTTGCTCTCGCCCTGCTGCTTGAACACAGCGTAGCTGCGCATGAAGCTCTTGACAGGGAGCGCAGGAGACCCGAGGAGCACCTGTCCGGACTTGCGGATGTTGCCGATAATGCCGGCCTGTGCGCCTATGGTGGTGTTGTCTGCAATAGTGAGATGTCCTGCAATGCCGACCTGGCCGGCCAATATGCAGTTCTTACCGATTTTGGTGGAGCCTGCGATTCCGCACTGGGCTGCCATTACGGTATTGTCACCGATCTGGACGTTGTGGGCTATCTGGCAGAGGTTGTCAATCTTGACCCCGTTGCCGATAATCGTGGACTCCATCTCCGACCTGTCAATAGTGGTGCATGCTCCGATTTCCACGTTGTTGCCGATGATGACGTTGCCGAGATGCTCGATTTTCTCCCATGTTCCGTCAGGCTGCGGAGCGTTGCCGAATCCGTCAGAACCTATTACTGCATTTGAATGTATGATGACATTGTCACCGATGATCATTCCAGGATATATGCTCACGCCGGGATAGATGATGCAATGCTTTCCGATAATCGTGTTGTCGCCGATATATACGTTCTCGAAAATCTTGGTGTAGTCGCCTATGACTGCGTGGTGACCCACGTAAGAGTGGCTTCCGAGATACACTTTCTTTCCGAATTTGCTGGTGAGAAACCAGGATGACCTGAATCCGCGGTGCCTTCTGTCGGTCCTTTTCTGGGTTGCCACGTATTTCAGAAGTTCTGCGAGTGCACTGTATGCGTTCTCCACACGTACCATCGTCGCAGGAACGGTCTCTTTAGGCTCGAAGTCCTTGTTTACGAGCAGGATGCTTGCCTTGCAGGTATATACGTACTGCTCGTATTTGGGATTTGCGTAGAAGCACAACTGGCCTGGCTTGCCGTGCTCGATCTTGGCGAATGAAGTGGCTTTTGCCTCCGGATCCCCGTCAACGGTTCCCTTCAGGACTCCTGCCAGTTGTTTAGCTGTAAATTCCATAATCAATTCTTTTGATGCTGAATAAATCAATTTGATTCTGCAAAGTAAGCATTTTTATACTAAATGAGGAAATAATTGAAGTTTTTTTTGTATCTTTGCGCCAGTGAGTTGAGATAGGGGACGGGGCGTCTCCTGTCTTTTTTTATTACTTGACTGTAGTATGATTGATATTGCATTGATTTACAAGGAGATGGAGAAAGAAGTGGCCGAAAGGGGCTGCTTCATCACCGATGTCACGGTGTCGGCTGACAATGATATAGTCATTGCGATTGAGTCGGAGGAGGGGATAGTGGAGATGGAGGACTGCGTGGCAATCAACAACCGTTTCCAGGATATTTTCAACAGGGACGAGGAAGACTATTCCCTTACCGTAACATCCGCCGGTCTCGACCAGCCGTTCAGGATTCTCAAGCAGTATATCAAGGCTATAGGCTCCGAGGTGGAGGTGAAACTGCGTGACGGAAGAAAGCTCAAGGGCGTCCTTATGGCGGCGGACGAGGAGGGTTTTACCCTCGGATATGAAGTGAAGGAGGCCGTGCCCGGGAAAAAGAAGAAGGAACTGGTAAGGCATGAAGACAGGTTCCTGTTCCCGTCGGTCAACTCGGTGGTCCCTTATATTGATTTTGAATGAAATAAATATAAATACAATGGAAGAAGAAAAAATCGACCTCAAGACAGCGTTTGCGCTTTTCAAGGATGAGAAGCATATTGACCGTCCGGTGATGATGGGCGTGCTCAAGGATGTCTTCATGACCCAGCTGACCAAGACTTTCGGGTCGGCTGACAATTTCGATGTCATCATCAATGTCGACAAAGGAGACTGCGAGATTTACCAGAATCTCGAGGTAGTCGAGGTGGTGGAGAATCCGAACACCCAGATTTCCATCGATGACGTGAACAGGAACGGGGATGACTACGAACTCGGCGAGACTTTCACCAAGAAGGTGGAACTCAAGGATTTCGGCAGGAGGGGTATCCTGAATATCCGCCAGAATCTCCAGGGCCGCATCATGGATATCGAGAAGGCCAACCTTTACAACAAGTACACTGACAAGATCGGTGAGATTTTCACGGGAGAGATTTACCAGAATTTCTCCAAGGAACTTCTTATTCTCGACGAGGACGGCAACGAACTCAGGCTTCCGAAGTCGGAGCAGATTCCTGGCGAGCATTTCAAGAAGAACGAGTCAGTCCGCGCAATTATCAAGAGCGTGGAGATGAAGAACAATACCACTCCTTATATCGTGCTCTCCAGAACTTCTGACGAGTTCCTCAGGAAGTTGTTCGAGCAGGAGGTGCCTGAGATATATGACGGTCTCATCACCATCAAGAAGGTAGTCCGTATCCCGGGCGAGAGGGCAAAGGTGGCAGTCGAGTCTTATGATGACAGAATCGACCCTATCGGAGCATGTATCGGTGTGAAGGGCTCCAGGATTATCGGAATTGTCCGTGAGCTCAGGAACGAGAATATCGATGTCCTCCAGTGGACTTCCAATACCCAGCTCCTCATCCAGAGGGCTTTGAATCCGGCCAAGATTTCTTCCATTGACATGGGAACCGGGGAAGATGACAAGATCAAGGTGTTCATGCTTCCTGAGGAGGTGAAGAAGGGCATCGGCAAGGGAGGATGCAACATCAAGCTCGCCAGCATGCTCGTAGGACGTGAGATCGAAGTCTGGAGGGAAGTCCCTAAGGATGACGCTGATGCTGAAGAGGATGACGAGGACGTATTGCTGAGCGAGTTCAGCAACGAGATTGACCCTTGGGTCATCGAAAGGCTCCAGTCCATCGGATGCGATACTGCGAAGAGCGTTCTCGCACTTGACCCGGCCGACATTGCAAAGAGGGCTGATCTCGAGGACGAGACTGTGGAAGATGTAATGAACATCCTCCGCGAGGAATTTGAAGAGGAATAATTAAAGCAAAAGGGGTTTATATGGCAGAAATCAGACTAAACAAGCTGACAAAACAGTTCAATATCGGACTTCAGACACTTGTCGACTTTCTCAACGGGAAAGGCGCCAATCTCAGTCTGGACCCGAACGTGAAGGTATCCGACGAATATCTTCCGGAACTGGAGAAGGCTTTCGGTAAAGACTTGAAGGCTAAGGAGGATTCGGAAAAAGTCCGCATCAAAATAAAGGAAATAATAGAGAAGGACACGAAGAAGAAGGAGGAGGAAGAAGAAGAGCCTTCGAAGGAGACTGTCATCATCAGGACAGGTCTCTCAAGTTCTCCGGAATCACAGCCGGAGGAGACTGCGGTACAGGAGCCTGCAGTTGCGGCCGGGACGGTGAGCCCTGTGAAGGCGGAGGAGACCTCCGGCGTGCAGGAGACGGAACCGGTCCAGGTTGCCGTTAATGAAGTGCCGGTATCCGGTGCGGCGCAGGAAGAGATTGCAGTGAAGACTGAAGAGCCAAGGCCTGAACCTGAGCCGGCAGTTGTTGCCGGGCCGGAAATTGCGGCCGGTGAATCTGAGGTGCAGGTGGATTCAAAAGAGGAGAAAGAGGAGAAGAACAGCGAGGACATACCTTCCGCTCCAACCCCGGCGGAGGCAGTCGCTGCAGCTCCGGTTCTCCACAAGTCGGATCTGAAGAAGTCGGACAGGAATCTCAAGGATTTCAATCCGAAGGCTGACAAGGCCAAATTGAAGGCCGAGCACAAGCTCCAGAAGGCTGCATCCAGCAAGGATGATGACACTGAGACGGCATCTACCGGTCTTAAAATCGTCGGTAAGGTGGATCTGTCACAGTTCGAGACAGGACGCAAGAACAAGAAGCGCGAGCGCATCAACAAGGGCGGAAGCCAGAAGGTTGACGTCAACAAGATTGAAGGAGAAGACAAGGGAGATCGCAAGGACCAGAAGAAGAACCGTGGCGGCAATCAGGGCGGCCAGGGCAATGGCAAGAAGGACCAGCGCCAGAATAACGGACAGCAGGGCCAGGGCAAGGCTGCACGCCGCAAGGAGCGCATGAACGAGAAGTTCAAGCCGGCTCTCACCGCTGCCGAGGAGGAGGAACTCCAGAAGGAAATCCAGAAGCAGGTCAAGGAGACCTATGCGAGGATGAATGACAGCAAGTCCAGGAACAATTTCGGAGCCAAGCACAGAAAGGAGAAGCGCGAACTCGCTTCGCAGAAACTCCAGGAGGAGATGGCTCAGGAGGCTGCTGAGAAGAAAGTCCTCAAGGTCACGGAGTTCGTTACTGTCAACGATCTCGCCACCCTGATGAACAATACTCCTGTGAACAAAGTTATCGAGGCTTGCCTGAATCTCGGTCTTATGGTATCCATCAACCAGCGTCTTGATGCAGAGGCACTCGTGCTCGTGGCAGAGGAATTCGGATACAAGGTTGACTTCGTGACTGCAGAGCTTACGAACGAGATCAACCAGGACAATGAGCCTGACAGGGAGGAGGACATGGAGACCCGTCCGCCAATCATCACTGTGATGGGACATGTCGACCATGGAAAGACTTCCCTTCTGGACTATATCAGGAAGACCAATGTGATTGCCGGTGAGGCCGGTGGTATCACCCAGCACATCGGTGCATACAATGTCGTGCTTGCCAACGGACGCAGGATTACCTTCCTCGATACCCCGGGTCATGAGGCGTTCACGGCGATGCGTGCCCGTGGTGCCCAGCTGACCGACCTCGCGATTATCATCATCGCGGCTGACGATGCTGTCATGCCGCAGACCATCGAGGCAATCAATCATGCACAGGCTGCGGGAGTGCCTATGGTATTTGCCATCAATAAGATAGACAAGCCGGGCGCACAGCCTGAGAAGATTCGCCAGCAGCTTTCCCAGATGAATATTCTGGTGGAGGACTGGGGAGGAAAATACCAGTGCCAGGAGATCTCGGCCAAGAAGGGTCTCAATGTGGACAAACTTCTTGACAAGGTTCTCCTCGAGACGGATCTCATGGATCTCAAGGCCAATCCGAAGAAACTCGGCGTGGGTACCGTGATCGAGTCATCTCTTGACAAGGGTCGCGGTTATGTGGCCACAATCCTGGTGCAGGACGGAACCATCCATAGCGGAGACATGATGTTGAGCGGATGTTATTACGGAAGAATCAAGGCCATGTTCAACGAGCGAGGCCAGAGGGTCGAGAAGGCAGGTCCTTCCACTCCGGTTTCCGTACTCGGTCTCAATGGTGCTCCGAGCGCAGGAGACAAGTTCAATATAATGGCTGACGAGAAGGAGGCCAAGTCTATTGCAAACAGGCGTGAGCAGCTCATCCGTATCCAGGGTATCAAGACCCAGAAGCACATGACTCTCGAGGAAATCGGCCGAAGGATTGCAATCGGCAATTTCAAGGAGCTGAACATTATTGTCAAGGGAGATGTGGACGGCTCGGTGGAGGCGCTTTCGGATTCTCTCATCAAGCTCTCTACGGAGGAGATTCATGTGAATGTGATCCACAAGGCCGTGGGTGCAATCTCCGAGTCGGATATCATGCTGGCGACTGCGTCGGATGCGATTATTGTCGGATTCCAGGTGCGTCCTTCATCCGATGCGAGGAATCTCGCCG
This sequence comes from Candidatus Cryptobacteroides sp., assembly GCA_051869955.1. Lineage (GTDB taxonomy): Bacteria > Bacteroidota > Bacteroidia > Bacteroidales > UBA932 > Cryptobacteroides. The sequence goes on along the minus strand of JBJEBJ010000082.1, from coordinate 14,408 downwards.
AGAAGGAGGGTATCGAAATCAGGCTTTATTCCATCATTTACGATGCAATTAACGAGGTCAAGGACGGTATCGAGGGTATGCTTGAGCCTGAGAAGAAGGAGGAGGTCACTTCCACTGCATATGTGAAGCAGACATTCCATATCTCGAAGGTCGGAACGATTGCCGGCTGTCTCATAAAGGACGGCAAGATGACTGCAAAGAGCAAGGTGCGTCTCATCCGTGACGGTATCGTGGTGTTTACCGGCGAGCTTTCTTCCCTGAAGAGGGGCAAGGACGACGCGAAGGAGGTCATGAGCGGCATGGAGTGCGGTATCGGCATTGACAAGTACAACGATATCAAGCCTGGTGACGTGATTGAGGCCTTCCAGATTATCGAGATCAAGAGGACTTTGTAAGTGGCAGCTTCGCTGCGGGGGTTAGCGGATTATCTCAACGAAAAAGGGATGGCGAACGTATTGGCGAAGGACTCTCGCACACATTAACAAGGCGTGCAACGCCCCGTCGGAGCAAAGCTCCGCGCAATACCCCACCGGGGTGGCAGCTTCGCTGCGGGGGTTAGCGGATTATCTCAACGAAATCAGGCTGGCAATTTGCCAGCCTGATTTCGTTGAGATACCAAGATTCGAACTTGGACAGACAGAACCAAAATCTGTAGTGCTACCATTACACCATACCTCAATTCCGGTTTGCAAAGATAGGATTTATTTCCTTTCCGTCAAAATCTGAATCCTATAGTCAGGACCACATCCCATGATTTCTTCTTGTTGAGAATCTCAGGAGTGTAACTCAGGACGTTGTTTCCGTCGAAAATATAGTCGTCGTATGGATAGATATACTCCTTCGGGAAGAATGTTCCGCGGAATGCAAGGTCGGCGAAGAAAGAGCCCTTCGAACTGAATCCGAGACCTGCCGCAACAGAATGCCTGTTCGCTGACGGAGCCTTCTTGGTGCCGAACTCGTCATAATAACGCTCTCCGGATGTCACCAGGTTGTATCCTGCCCTTACGTACACAGCAGGAATCGGCTTGACCTCTCCTCCTACGCGAAGGATATGCGAGGCTCCGGTGTAATCCTGGATGTCGAAATTGACCTGCTCGAAAGCACTGTTGTCATTCGTGTCGATTTCCTTGAACTTCATCTTGCTGTAGTTGCACATTTCATAATCCACGCTGACAAGTCCGAATGACCCGAAAGTATATGCCGCACCGACATTGAACCTCATAGGGGAGACGAGCTTGTATTCGTATTCTCCGCGAGGAGACTGGGCGCTTGCATTGAATGATGCATCAGTGAAATATGTGTCTCCGGCATGCTGCCAATGTTCCTTGATTCTCAGGGCGGTAGGAGTCTGGACTGCCAGACCGAACCTCAAACCTTTCACCGGGACGGCGATGATACCGAATTTTCCGTAAACTCCGGCTCCGGATGCGTCATACGCATATCTGTATCTGAGAGCATCGAAATAAGTCGTTGCTATGCCGCCTTGCCCGTCATCGTAGTCGATGTTGAAATTATCCGGATTGACGGCGTACTCCTTGAAATACTGATCCATCGAATAGTCCATGGAAATCACCCCGAGATTCATTCCGAAGAATACCTTGTCGGAGAAATTGAATCCGAAATTGAACACCATGTCATATTTGTTGCCCGATGCAAGTCTCCCGTACCTCTGGTCAACTGCGTCTGCAAGCTGGATGGTATTGTCGTCATAAAGCTTTTCCGTTACTCCTATATAGTCGGAATCCCCGTCACCGTAGTTCGCGATGATTCCTGACTGCAGACCGACCACGGACAGCCAGTCATAAGAATCATAGGCGGCTGACGAATTGAGCCCGCTGAAAGGAAGGCCTGTTGCGCGGGCGGCCAGGGAACCTGCAAATGTAGTCTCGGCGTTGCGCCCGCCTGATGCCGTGTTGTCGGTATAGTTGGATGTGGCGTTGGCAACGAACCCGAAGGTGACGTTCTTCAGCCCGCTTTTCCTTCCTGTGTTGAAATTGATCATCGCACCCACGTTAGGAAGGGTGAACTTGGCCTTGTTGTTCGAATATGCAGGGCTGAATGCCCCGTTTACCGACGGCTCGGCGCAATAGCTGGCATTGCTGACCGCTATGCTTACGTTTGGCGTGATTGTTATCTGTGAAAATGAATTCACCGCTGAACCTGCAGGGTTGATATTTACCGAACCAAGGTCTCCTCCAAGCGCAGTGAAGGCATTTCCCATGGCTATGGAACGGGCGGTTCCATAATAATTGTAGTCGCTGAATTTCAATGCGTCAGAAACGGTCTGCGCATTGGCGGCAATCGCTGCTGCAAATGCTGCTGCAAACGAAACCGCAAGTCTGTATGAAAAGTTGTTTTTCATGTTGTTGTTCTGATTGAAATTGGATCAAGAATATAGATTAAAACTGCTTTATGATATCTTAACGTCTCCTTGCGCCACCGGCGCTGCCCATGCTGCTGCCGCCACCTGAGTGGGATGAACCTCCGCTGTAGCTGCTGCCGCCGCTGAATGAAGATCCCGAACTCCTGTAAGAAGACGAGTTGGACGAGCTCCGGTATGCCGAGCTGCTGGTGGAATTCCTGAATGAAGAACTTCCTGACTGGCTCTGGTATGACGATGAAGAACTTCTGTATGAGTCACTTGCAGAAGACCTGTACGAACTGCCCTGGGTCGCGGAACTTCTCTGCGTCTGGGTGCTGTAGCTTGATGCAGGCCTTCTGGAAACAGGGCTGGAGTATGATGCCCCTGAGGATGCCGTCCTCGTGGATCCGGACGATATTGTCCTGGAAGCCGATGACGAGCTTGTTCCCGCCGAGCTTCTGACGCCTGAAGGAGAGCTCCTTACTACTCCGGTGGCGGTACGGTTCTGTCTTGATGATTGACCGCGTGTCACTCCGCTTCCGGATGCCGCGGTGGTGGATCTCGTCACCCTCGTAGCCGAGGAGTAACCGCCTGTGGATGAAGCCCCTCTCGTAATGCCTCCTGAGTTTCCTCTTGTTGCACTCCCGGAATTGCCTCTTGTCACGCGGCTGACGGATGACCCGGATGCTGTGCTTCTGCGGACATTGCCGGAGGCGACACCCATTCCGTCCCTCATGGTGCTCCCCGATGTTAGCGGGCGGTTGCCCCAATAGCGGCCGGATGTGCTGATGTTTCCATGTATATGTCCCCAGCAAGGGTCGTACGCAATGCAGTGATGATGTCCGTACCACGGTGAGTACCAAGGGGAATACCAAGGCGAGTACCAAGGGTCATAGTACCATGACCAGTACATTCCCGGACGGTTCCAGTACCAAGGGTCTCCGAACCACGGATCCCAGTACATGCTGGAATAGTACCATGGATTTGCTCCCCAGTACCACGACCATCTGAAAGGACTGTACCACGGATTCCACCATGAACTTCCTGCATATCCGTACCAATTCTCCGGATAGAGACTCCATGAAGGTTCGTTGGTGACTGTCACTATCGTTGAGTTCGACTGCTTGTCGAATTTGAGCGTAGTTGACATGTTCTCCGGGACATACAATGTGTCAGTCTGTCCGGCTTTCAGGAATATTCGTGAATTTTCTGTCTCTTTGACGAGTTCACCGACCTCGGAACGGGATGCATAATCCGCCTCCTTGGCCTGGGTTACGGCAGGTCTGCTGTAGAATCCGTCCTGGAACTGCTGTCCTGAGGATGCATACTGCGCCGCCGTACCGCATGCTGACAATGCCAGCGCCGCTGCAATGACGGTCAAGATGTTACGTTTCATACTTCAAAAATTTTTACAGTTATAAAAATTTTGTGAAAGTCTGATAGCCGTTCGCTATCGCTCTCTCTCACGATGAGAATCATTTGATATCGCCTTCGGGCGAAAATATATCAAAGATTTTCATGCTCGGTTTCATAATCGGACCTCCTATTATTGATAAAAGTTTGTATCTTTGTATCTCTTAAGGAGGCACTATGCCTGCATAGTACAATTTTCGTACCTGCGGACTATATGCAATATTAAGAATATAATCGGTAATAAACAACAATAATTACAGTCAAAATGGCAGATCAGATAACCAAGCGGTCAGTGAATTATTCACAGTGGTACAACGACCTGGTGGTCAAGGCGGACCTTGCGGAGCAGTCTCCGGTAAGAGGATGCATGGTCATCAAACCTTACGGGTATGCGATATGGGAGAAAATGCAGCGTGCCCTTGACATCAAATTCAAGGAAACCGGCGCGCAGAATGCGTATTTCCCGCTTTTCATCCCTAAATCATTCTTCAGCAGGGAGGCCGAGCACGTTGCCGGTTTCGCCAAGGAGTGTGCCGTGGTTACTCATCACCGTCTCATGAACGACCCTGAGGGGAATGGTGTGGTGGTGGATCCGTCTTCGAAACTTGAGGAAGAACTGATAGTCAGGCCTACGTCAGAGACCATTATATGGAGTACATACAAGAACTGGATCAAGTCCTGGAGGGATCTTCCGATTATGTGCAACCAGTGGGCGAATGTAGTACGCTGGGAAATGCGCACCAGGCTTTTCCTCCGCACGGCGGAATTCCTCTGGCAGGAAGGACACACGGCTCATGCTACTTCGCAGGAGGCTCAGGAAGAGGCCGGGAGAATGGTGAACGTATATGCCGATTTCGCAAGGAATTATATGGCAATGCCGGTGATTGTCGGCCACAAGAGCCCTAACGAGAGATTCGCAGGAGCACTCGACACCCTCACCATCGAGGCAATGATGCAGGACGGAAAGGCTCTTCAGGCCGGCACCTCGCATTTCCTCGGACAGAACTTCGCCAAGTCATTCGATGTGCAGTATACTGACAATGAAGGCAAGCTCCAGTACGTCTGGGCTACATCATGGGGCGTTTCCACACGTCTCATGGGCGCACTTGTGATGGCTCACGGAGATGACAACGGACTCGTACTCCCTCCGAACCTCGCACCGATAGAGGTGGTGATGGTACCTATATACAAGACAGCTGAGGAGCATTCAGCCATCCTCGAGAAGATGAATCAGGTGAAGTCTGCGCTCGAGGCCGCAGGACATAGCGTCAAGATTGACGACAGGGATACCCTCCGTCCGGGATTCAAGTTTGCCGAGTGGGAGCTGAAAGGAGTTCCTGTAAGGCTTGCAATAGGCGGCCGCGACCTTCAGAACGGCACAGTTGAGGTTCACAGGCGTGACACCCTCGAGAAGACCACCATTGCACTCGAAGGCGTTGACAAATACATTGAGGACCTGTTGGTGGACATCCAGAGGAATATCTATGCGAAGGCCATGAACTTCAGGGATTCACGAATCGTGAAGTGCGATTCCTGGGAGGAGTTCAAGGAGAAAATCCAGCAGGGTTACTTCCTGCTCTGCCATTGGGACGGCACTGCCGAGACCGAGCAGAAGATCAAGGACGAGACCAAGGCCACCATCAGGTGTATCCCTGTGGATAGCGTAGTCTGCAAGGAAGAGGGCGTGGACATATACTCCGGAAAGCCTTCTCACGAAAGGGTGGTATTTGCCATATCATATTAATATTTTAATCTGCAGCTGATTATGAAGAAGTTACTCCTCATTGCAGCTACTTTGCTGACGGCTTGCCCGGCAATGTTCTCCCAGGAGATAACCGATGCCCAGAAAGCAGCGGAAGAGGCCGCAAAAGCCATTTCCGAGGCTCCTAAGGCCGAGGTTAAGGTGAAAAAGCCACGTTATTGGAACAATTCTCTTCTTACGAAAATCGACTTCGGCCAGTCTTCGTTCACGAACTGGGCGGCAGGCGGTTACAACAATTATACGCTCAAGTCGTTCATCGATGCCAGCGCCAATTACAAGAAGAAGGACCTTTTCTTCAACAACCGTCTTCAGCTGGACTATGGATTCCTTTATTCTGCTGACAAGCCTGTAGTCCAGAAAAGTGATGACAGAATCTATTATGAGGGGAATTTCGGATACAAGGCGACCAACAAGCTGAATTACTCGGCGAGATTCTCGTTCCGTTCCCAATTCTCCAACAGCTACAATTATCCTGTGCCTTCGAAGCCTGCGGACATCACTGACGATGACTGGGATCCGGGCAAGCAGGAGTGGAAGGATGCGAGAATCAAGAAGTCCGGACTGATGTCCCCGGCCTATGTGACGGTCGGTCTCGGTATTGACTGGGTTCCTACCAAATGGCTTACTGTCAATGTGGCACCTCTCACCGGAGGAGCTACGGTCACGACCGACGAAGATCTCAGAAAGTCATACGGTATGGTACGCAGGAAGGATTACAAGGACACTGAGGTCTATCCTGATGATCTCGGAGAGTATTACAGGTCGGCAAGATTCCAGTTCGGTGCCCAGGTGACCGTCGATGTGAAACTGAAGGTGAACAACAATTTTGCCTATTCTTCTCAGCTCGTCCTCTTCTCGGACTACCTTGACAATCCGCAGAATATCCGCGTGAACTGGGATAACAGGCTGGACTGGAAAATCGCCAAATATTTCTCGTTGACGCTTACGACCAACCTCATCTATGATGACAAGGTGATGGTCAAGACCGAGAAGATTCTGGAGAAACATCCTGAGGGCAGGCAGGTAGTACAGTTCAAAGAGTCGCTTGCATTCGGATTTGCCTATACGATAGTTTCAAAGAACAGATAATGCTGGACAGATTTGAAAAGGTATATGAAGGGTTGGTTCCGGACGGGAAATCAGCCCTTTTTGCTGTAAGCGGCGGCATTGACTCGATGTGCATGGCAGAGCTGGCTTACAGATGCGGAAAGGAATTCGCCGTGGCGCATTGCAATTTCCATCTCAGGGGAGAGGAGAGCGACGGCGACGAAGCATTTGTGCGTCAATGGGCCGAGAGCAGGGGAGTGGTCTGTCATTGCCGTGATTTCGATACTGATGGCTATGCTTCGTCTCATTCCGTGAGCATTGAGATGGCTGCGAGGGAACTCCGCTATGAATGGTTCAATGAACTGTGCGAGGCCAACGGATATTGTGCCCTTGCAGTAGCCCATAATGCCAATGACAATGTCGAGACCATGCTCCTTAATCTCCTGCGCGGAACAGGGCTGAGCGGAATTACCGGTATGAAGGAAATCAATGCAATCCCGGTTTTCGGAGGTGGAAGCGCTATTCTGGTGCGCCCGATGCTCGGATTTACGAGGCGGGAAATCTCGGATTTTGTCTCAAAGGAGGGCATCGCATACCGGGAAGACCATACGAACAATGAGACTGTATATAAACGCAACAAGTTGAGGCATAATGTATTGCCGGTATTTGAGGAAATCAACCCGTCTTTTCTCAAGACGATAACGTCGGAAATGAGGGATTTCGCGGAGGAGCATGAGATTGCTGATGACTATTTCTATCTGAATGCCACGGAAGTTCTCATGGAAAAGCAGCCGGGGGAGATTCTCAGGATTGATACGGAGGCGCTTATGTCTGTAAGGCATTGGAAATATATTCTTTACAGGCTTGTCGGCAGCTACGGCTTCCGCGGAAGACTCCTCGAACAAGTCAGCCGTCTGCTGGCTTCCGGTGACACGGTATCCGGAAGGAGGTTCGAATCAGGTGAATATGTGCTGGCTACTGAACCCGGGAGGATAGTTGTCAGGAAGTCGGCAGGGAAGATTCCGCATGTGAGCATCCAGGAGTCGGAGTGCTGCAGCATTGTCAGGACTGCGGGGACCTATCTGTTTGATTCCATTGAGCTCGTAGTGGAGATTGCCAAAGCCGGTGATGACCCTGTTCCGGCTGCAAGGGAACTTGCCTTGCATGGCCTTCTTGCAGTTGATTCAGAGGCTGTTGCAATGCCTTTCGTGGTCCGCGGATGGAGGAAGGGTGACTGGATGCGTCCTATGGGAATGCGCGGTGCCGGGAAGAAACTCAGCGACATTTTCACGGACATGAAGCTGGGCATTTCGGACAAGGCTTCGGCCATGGTGATAGTGGTTCCGGGGATGACGGGCAGGGACAATGAGAAAGCCGGAGAACATGTCGCGGCTGTGTGCGGCCATGCTTCCGGCTCGTTCTTCTGTCGTGTGGACGAATCCGTCAAAGTGACGGCCTCCACGGGCTCAATTTTGACTCTGCGTGTGACCTCTCCTACTGTACGGTGATCACGTAAGGCATTCTGGCATAGACCTTTCCGGACGATGCTGCATCCCAGCTCCGGAATGCCCGGCCTACGGACTCGAAAGGAGTTCCGGCCAATGCGTCGGTGCTTCCTGTAAGCGTCTCAAGCATGATTTCCAGGGAAGTGAGAGGCTTCGGATATGTGGCTATGTTCCAGTTGGACAGGTCGGCGGTGCTGTCGCCTGCAGATATTGCAGCATATCTTACTGCATCTGAGAGGGATCCGAGTTCGTCCACAAGACCGATTTCAAGAGCGTCCGATCCGGTCCATACCCGGCCCTGGGCGATTTCATCGATTTCCTCAGGGCTCATTCCGCGTCCTGCGGAGACGTTTTCGAGGAATGCTTCGTAAATCTCGTCCACTGATTTCTGCATATAGGCGTGCTCCTCGTCATCGAGAGGTCTCATTAGCGAATACATGTCGCTGTGGCGGCTGGAGCCTACATTGGTCACTCCGACATGGAGAAGTTTGTCAGCAGTGTTGCTGAAGTCCGGAATCATGCTGAACACGCCGATGGAACCTGTAAGGGTGCTCGGGTCGCTGAAAATCTTGTCGCAACTGTTTGATATCCAATATCCTCCTGATGCTGCATAATTGCCGTATGATGCAATCACTGGTTTGTCTTTGCGGAGAAGGTCAATCTCGGTTCTTATCTTGTCCGATGCTACTACGCTTCCTCCAGGTGATGTGACCCTGAGAACCACCGCCTTGACTGTGGAGTCTGCACGTACCGAAGCGATGATTCTTGCAAACCTGTCGCCGGCAACTTCCTGTTTCTCATTCCCGTCCACGATTTCACCTTCAGCGAAGATGATGGCGATTTTCTGCTTTGCCGTCGGCAATGTTGCAGCATTGGCGGCCACATAGTCGTAAAACTGAATCATTTTCACATCTGCATAGCGGCTCTCCACTGCGAGGTCCGTGATTTTTTCCTTGAACTCCTCAGTGGTGAGCAGTCCGTCAACGAGATTGTTGGACAGGAAGTCCTCCGGAGTATTGAGTTCCAGCCTGTCAATCATTTCGTCAAGACGTTTCCGTGAAATTTCGCGGCTTTCGCAGATGCCTGCTGACAGATTGTCCCACAATGAATTGACCATCTCCTGTGTCTGGAGAAGGTTTTCCGGGCTCGGCTTGTTCTTTATATACATTTCACCGGCAGACTTGAATTTGCCGTGGCGGATGAGCTGGACATTGACCCCGAGTTTGTCGAGCAGGTCTTTCAGGAAAATCATCTGCGTTCCGACTCCGGTCATCATGTTCATGCCTCCCTTGTAGCTGCTCATGTATATTTTGTCAGCGGCGGTGGCGAGATAATAGCTTCCTGTTGCAGGATTCTCCGTGTATGCAACGACTGCCTTGCCGCTCTTCCTGAATTCCGAAAGAGCCTGGCGCAATTCCTCGACCGGGGCAATTCCCGAAACATTGAGGCCGTCCGCCTTGAGGAGAATATATTGTACTGCAGGGTCTTCTGCTGCCTTGCCGATGGCCTGCACTGCGTCCCAGAGACCAATTGTCCTGGTGTCATCGCCCCTGATCAAGGACATAGGGTCGGTATCCTGGGTCTGTTCGCTTATCTGAATCTTCGACATGTCCATGAGCAGTACGCCGGAACGCGGGATGGCAGGAGTGCTCCCTCCGAGCGATGCCAATGTCCCTATTGCCCCGAAGAACAAGATGAATCCCAAGATTCCCATGATGAACAGTCCGCAGATTACTGCGAGCGTCATTTTAACAAAATCTTTCATACTCCAATATTTATTGTTGACTTTCGTTTTCAGGTTTTCACAAAGGTAGAAAATAATCTTTTCTTAATCACTATTAATTGTTAATTTTGCAGGATAATGACAAATGTTGTAAGACAATAGACAATTTATGGCACAGAAACCGTCAATCCCGAAAGGGACCAGAGACTTTGGCCAGGAAGAAATGGCCGCAAGGAATTATATTTTCGACACAATACGTTCAGTATACAGGACTTACGGATATGTCCAGATAGAGACTCCGGCCATGGAGAACCTCTCCACCCTCCTCGGGAAATACGGGGATGAGGGTGACAAATTGCTGTTCCGCATATTGAACAGCGGGGACACGTTCTCTGGCGTGGACTTCGACTCGTACAGGGGAGAGGACGGCAACGTGAACAGCAACAAACTCTCCATGAAGGTCTGCGAGAAAGGCCTCCGCTACGACCTGACTGTGCCGTTCGCCCGTTATGTCGTGCAGCATCAGAACGAGATTGCATTCCCGTTCAGGCGTTTCCAGATACAGCCTGTATGGCGTGCCGACAGACCCCAGAAGGGACGTTACCGTGAATTCTACCAGTGTGATGCGGACGTGATCGGCAGCAAGTCCCAGTTGAATGAGCTCGAACTCGTACAAATCGTGGACAGGGTCTTCACCAAGTTCGGAATCAATGTCGCCATCAAGATAAACAACAGGAAGGTCCTCACCGGACTTGCCGAGATATCCGGATTCCCTGACAAGGTGACGGACATCACCGTGGCCATTGACAAACTGGACAAGATCGGCCTCGACGCAGTCAAGGAGGAGATGCTCGGACGCGGGCTCTCTGCCCAGGCCATAGATGTGATTGAGCCTGTGCTGAATCTGCAGGGCACCACGGCAGAGAAGATTGCGACGATGCGCGGACTTATGCAGGGCAATTCCGCATCCGGCATTGTCTCCGAAACCGGTCTGCTCGGCCTCGACGAACTCACTGAACTGTTCGGCTATATAGATGCTGCCGGAATCAGCCAGAAGGTGGAGATGGATCTTTCGCTTGCGAGGGGCCTGAATTATTACACCGGAGCTATCTTCGAGGTGAAGGCTCTCGACTATGCCATCGGAAGTATCTGTGGCGGAGGACGTTACGACAATCTGACCGGAATTTTCGGCCTGCCGGGAATGTCAGGAGTCGGCATTTCATTCGGTGCGGACAGGATATATGACGTACTGAAGGGGCTTGACAAGTTCCCCAAGAACATTGCCGGTTCCGCGACATTGCTTTTCGCCAATATGGATGCTTCTGTCATCGGATATCTCGTGCCGGTGGTCAAGAGGCTCAGGGAAGCAGGCGTTTCCTGCGAACTTTATCCTGACCAGACCAAGCTCAAGAAGCAGTTCGACTATGCTGACAAGAAGGGTATTCCGTTCATTTCCATCAATGGCGGGGATGAAGTGGCGTCACGCAGCCTGAACCTGAAGAACCTCGCGACAGGGGAGCAGAAGTCGTTCTCATGTGATGATATAGAAGGGATTCTCGCGTTCCTTGTAATATGATGAAGCGGGCTTCCTCCGTGATGGGGTATGCAGCCGGTATTGTCACAGGTGTGACATACGGTCTCAATCCCTTGTTTGCCAAACCATTGATGCAGGCCGGTGTGCCGGTGGATACGATGTTGAGTTTCAGGTATCTGCTGGCTGTGGCTATTCTCGGAATGTGGCTTCTGTTCAGGCATGAGTCGTTCCGGGTCAATGCCGCGCAGTTCGTCCGTCTCTGCATACTCGGTGTGCTGTTCGGGTTCAGCAGCCTGCTGCTTTTCCTTTCTTACAATTATATCCCGGCCGGGCTTGCGACCACTATAGTGTTCCTGTACCCTGTCCTCGTGGCCATCATAATGGTTTTCCTGAAGGTGTATCCGACCTGGCAGGTATGGCTTTCCATTGTCCTGACATTCATTGGGGTGCTGGTCCTGAGCCGTCCTTCCGGTGGGGTCTCGTTCAATGTTGCCGGCCTTCTTCTCGCCGGAGGTTCCGCCCTGGCCTATGCGATGTATCTCGTAATAGTGAACCGCAGCCGGAGATTGCGTACTGTGTCGAATCACGTGCTGACATTTTATGCCCTGCTCATAGGCTCGCTGCTTTTTGTGATCCGCAGCCTGTTTTCAGGGGAGGATTTCATGCAGGGCGTAGGCGGCTGGTATTGCTGGATGAATCTTGTGGGGCTCGCCGTGTTCCCGACCCTGGTGTCTTTGCTGACTCTTGCCGTGGCCACACGTCTCATCGGAGCCACCCGGACATCCGTCCTCGGAGTGTTCGAACCTGTCACAGCCATAGCAGTTGGCTCGTTGTTTTTCGGGGAATCTCTGACTCTCAATGTGATAGTCGGTATTTGCATCACTCTTTTCGCTGTGACTTTCATGGTCCTGTCTGACAAGAAGAGGTCTGCAGACAAGTCCTTATAGATGTTTGTGGGGGATGTCCGGCCGTGACTGGCCCTGTGAACGGGCAAAAAGCTTCATGAAAAATTTGTTTTTATGAAAATAATGCGTACCTTTGCAAAACCTTAACACCGCGGGGTAGAGCAGTTGGTAGCTCGTCGGGCTCATAACCCGGAGGCCGGAGGTTCGAGTCCTCCCCCCGCTACTATTTTCCCGTAACAAGTTGCAATAAAACGAGTTACGGGAATTTTCATAAAAATAGTGTGACAAATTTGTGCCAAAAAAAATTATCGGGAGGCACGTCGAAAATATCACCTGAGAAGGAGAATCCGCAGGAAACCCCTTCAAAAAAAATGTCCAAAAGTATCCGCGCATTGTATGGCTATATCCCGGCCAAGCTCTCAATAGGGAAAAGATGGTTTATAGAATTTTATTGTCACGACCCAGAAACCCAGAAGCTCAAACGCAAGAGGGTTTCCGTTCCTCAGGTCAAGGGCGTTACTCTAAGAAGACGGTATGCCAACGATATGATCGCCAGAATCAATGAACAACTCGCAAAGGGGTGGAACCCTTTCCTGGCATTGAACAATCCGAACGAATACACATTGTTCTCAGATGTGTGTGAGCAGTACTTCCGCTATCTTTACAAACTTACTGAGTCTGACATCATGCGGCCGAAGACCTATAACGGCTATATGTCATATATGAATGTCTTCCGCCGATGGAATGGCGCCCGCAGATCTCCAGTGAACTACATCTATCAGATGAAGGGCACCGTGCTAAATGAGTTCCTGAACTGGCTATGGATGGACCAGAACAAGTCGGCAAGGACGAGGGACAACTATCTGTTGTTCTTCCGTTCCTTCTCCTCCTGGCTGATGGAGCAGTCCTACACCAGCGAGGACTTCACGGCCAACCTCTCAGCCATCCAGGGAAAACGGAAATGCGAGAAGAACAGGACCGTCATCCCGAAGGATGTGATGGAACGAATCAAAGATTACTGTATTAGGACGAACCCTCATTTCCTGCTCGCGTGCTATATGTTGTACTATTGCTTCATCAGGCCGAAGGAGATGAGCTGCCTGAGAGTCGGGGATGTATCCGTAAAGTCCGGAATCATCGCAATTAGCGGCAAGTTCTCCAAAAACAGGAAGGATGCCGTCGTGACTGTCCCGGACGTGGTTATGAAGCTGATGGTAGATTTGAAGACTTTGGAGCAGCCTTCAGACTGGTACATTTTCTCAAAAGATTTCCGGCCGGGCCCTGACTTCCGGCCGGCCAAGCATTTCGGGGATTTCTGGACTTTGAAGATGAAGAAGGTCCTGAGCCTTCCTCCGCAGTACAAGTTCTATTCACTGAAGGACACGGGAATTACCGACCTCATAAAGGATCATACTGACCTGCTGGCCGTGCGCGACCAGGCAAGACATCATTCTCTCCAGATGACCGATCTCTATACCCCTTTGAATTCACGCGAGGCTAATGAGGTGATTCGACACCGGAAGTCATATTTCTAATTTTAAAAATCGGCCGCTTCGCGGCGTGGGTGCGAAATATTACGAGACCTTCGTCTCGATGTATTTGGTATATAGAGGAGATAACTTACGCCCGCCCCGATGTATGGCGACAGGCCATTCTTAGAAAACCCATATCCTGCATTCAGTGTGACGGCCCATCTTGGCGGCTTTTCCGCTATCATTATCATCCTGGTGGATTCGGCATGGCTATTATAATGCGTCACGGAATCCACCTGCAGCTGAATCCCGTGCGCATATACAGTGCATAGACTATCGCTCCATTCTACACTTTCAGACGGAAGGTAGACGAATACCGTGTCGCGCACAGTGTCAGTCTGATTTTTAGTAACAATTACACGCACTGTATCCGATGGCGTCCGGATTAATTTAGTCGGCTTATACACCGTTACGGTATCATGCACGTAAACAGTGACAGTGCGCATCGTGATGGCCGCATTGCCGGGCCGTACCGTCTTATTACAAGCTCTGGTAAAACATAAACAGGTAATTAAAGCCAGTACGAATACAATGATATATTTGCGCAATGAACTTATTTTTTTGCCCATCTTGTAGATGGTAACGTAGATTTCCCCCAGATAGTAATTGAAAAAGGGGCCACGAA
>JBJEBJ010000081.1:0-7535 GCA_051869955.1 Candidatus Cryptobacteroides sp. | reverse complement strand
TCTACGGCCTTCGAGCCGCTGTATAATCTTTATAAAATTACCGAACTATTGATATTATGAAGCTTCGTAAAAAACAATGTTGGTAAACATAATTAATTCTAAATTAAAGAAATGAGAAAAGTTTTCAGACCTATGCAATTATTTGCATTAATGCTTGTGGCAGGCTGTTCGTTCTGCTTTACAGCCTGTAGTGATGACGATGACGTCAAAGACCCGAATGAGATCAACACATCGGTAATGTCCGGCGATTACAAAGGAAAGATGACATCCTGGAATATCGCCGCTCATGAAGGGGAAGGCGAAAATGGAGAGGCCGAACCCGGCATGGATATTTCGGCGACGATAGAGAACAACACCGTGCGTTTTGAGAAGTTCCCTATCAAGGACATCGTTTTATCCATTGTCAAGGATGAGAACCTGGCAGACCAAATCGTAGAAGCGGTCGGTGACGTAAATTACGACATAGAGTATGTGCCTGCCCTTACTGCTGCCAAAGACAGCATCATGATGAATCTGAATCCGGAGCCTTTGAAGCTGACCGTGACAATGCCTACGGAAACCGAAGGCGAAGAAGCGCAATCTCTTGTTGTCGAGGTACAGGTTGCGGCCGGTGAGAAGAAAGCAGGATATGCAATCGAGAATGGCAACCTGAAATTCTACATCGATGTTACAAAGGTAATGTTGGGCGAAGGTGAAGACCGGCAGGAGTTTACAGGCTTTGTTCCTACATCGCTTCATTTTAACATGAATCAGAACAGGATATCCCATAATTAATCCTGATATAGAAAAAGACTCCCGGAGAGGGCGACTATATATAGTTGTCCTCTCCGCTGTAAATAACTGTATTAGACTATCTTTATGTAAACTACGCACATTCGTTGAATATATTTCAGAACAACATGGATTCTTTGGCCGGTTCCCCATTTTTTCGTACCTTTGAATAATGCAAGGGAACTGCGGGCAGTAAGTATCTCATTCGTAACACTTAACGTGTAAAATATAAAAAACAATGAATAGGAACTATATTTTTATGTACAAAAATACTACCCCCCCCGACTTTTCCAAATTTATCTATCTCAAACACCTAAATATTTTGCAACTTCAAGTAATCCGTCCATTTTACCTGTAAGGAAACTTTCCGTAAAAAGCCGCTGTCCCCTCTACCTTTACAACGTGATCAAACGACAGCGGCATGGCATCATTTGGACTCAGATATTTCACACAGCTGCCCTCCAAGTACAAGGGCATATTCTGGCGCGTGGAAATCGCCGAGCGAGACTACTGCGGTCCCAGCGAGGAGATATAGTTCTCCGCTCTCCACCGCTTGGGAGAACTGGAGTGGTGAGTTTCTATCTGACGATGAAGGGAGCCGAAAGTATGGCCGAGAGTTTCTCCCCCCAGTTTTAGGTCTATGTCAGTATGAATCACCTTTAAGTAGGATGAGACTGTAGTTTCTATTGGATACGGATTCAGACAGATATACAAACTCTTCCACAATGCTTAATTGGTAGATTCCGACATGAGGTGAAGTTGGTCGATGAAAGAGTATATGTATGAAGAGGATTGCTAAACGAGTTAGGGCTATATATACATGCACCATAGCATACCTCAGACTTGGTAGTTTCCACCGGCAGCAGAATGAAGGGTATGCTCTTTTTGTTGATTCCGAGAATTATATGGGCATATTTGAGTTTTAGGTATTTGTGTATTTTATTACCTTTGCACCAGGTTCCCGGTTCTGTGGAACCCCTTGCTTTATCATGCGTCTTAAGACGCATAATCCCCGGGACTTCTTTGCCCGGGGATTTCATTTTCTATCGGATGTACTCAGTCATCCGGCAATATGCCTCTTCCAGGTTCACCAGGTCCATACTGTCAAAAGAATCCTGATATTCCTGAAGATGGATAGATGCAGATTCGGCTGAAAGGGAGCCGTCCCTGTTTTCAGTCAATACAATCCGTACTGTCGAGCACGGGAATGATCTGTTCCGGTATGCCCTTTCAACGTCAATGGAAACGATATCCATAAAGACCGTCACATAACGGGAATCGGAGCTGAACGAAAAGGCCGTGACCTTGAGTCTGTCGAGAATCCCTCTCGTTGTCAATGGCCAGGCCATAAGAAGCAGGCGGCGGCCAATCTTGCCGCACCTGCGTTCAAGTTCGATGCGGGTAACCGGTTCCCGGAGTCCGTCCTCACGAGGACGTCCGGCATTCTTTGTATTCATAGGCTTCGGGATTTTGATTTCTGGGGTACATATTCAAGTACATCGAAACGGCTTCGGCTCTTGACCGGCTCCTTCTCGGAAAGGATTTCAATGTCAGGGATGATTTCTTTCATCTTGAGATCCTTGCTGAGTTCCTGGCCGATGCCGATTGTCTTTTCGATGAGTTCCGCTGCATAAGCTGCCTCGGACACCGCTCCAGTGATGATGCCGGGGTCATTCCCGATTGCTTCAGTCCAGTTCTTGAGATACTGGAGGTTGTCCTCTTTGATACTTGTAGTTATCCCTGTCATCGAGGAGAGGATGGCACTTCCGAGTTCAGCCACCAGTTCCTCCCTGGCATAGCTCTCAGTTCCGAACATTCCGCTCATGTCGCGGTCCAGACGGTCCTTGGTTCCAGTGGAATGTACCATTTCGTGACTGAGGGTACCGTAGAAATCCCGCTGGTCAGGAAAGTTTTCCTTTCTGGGGACTACAATCTTGTCTTCAGCCGGACTGTAGAAGGCACTGTTGCCGTCATTCTGGATGATGGGACAGAGCCACGTCTGGTTCTCAAGTGCCTTGTCGAATGCTTCGCTGCTGCAGCGCACCTTCGTCTCTATGACGGTCTTCACCTTATCCTCAAGAGCCTGCCACTGTTCCGGACGTTCGGTCCTGAAGTTGGTCTGGCCGATATTGAAGACATTGTTGTAGCTGAGAATATATTTGCGTTTCCAGCTCTGCTGTTCATCTGCCGGAAGATTGAGATATTCCTGGGTGCTGATGCGCTTCCTGTCCTTCTCGTACCAGTCCTTGAACCAGACTACCGGAAAACTCTTCTCCCCTTTCGTGACACATACCCCGAGCTTATTAGCCTGGTTCCAGGTCATGAAGAAAGGAATCTCCCAACCCTTGTAGTCGCACAGGAAAGAGAGAAGCAGCCTGTTGCTCCTGGTGTATTGGCGGCCCGAGATATTCCACGCACTTGTCGCGTTGGAGGAAATCCAGGGTTTCCTCCAACCGTTGGGATCTATCTCATCGAACTTCGCGATGAACAGGTCGGCATAGCGCTGGGCCACTTCTCTTGCGTCTGCCATATCAGCGGCTCCTCCCTTTCTTCTTTCCGTTGTCCTCGCCCTGTTTCTCCCCGAGGCTTTCCATCTTCTTCAGGGCTTCCTTCTCCGCCTTCTGCGCCTCCTTCAGCCATTCCGGATGGGTGAAGTCGTTCTTGCGGGTCCACGCACTGAACTGCACACAGGCATCGAACTTCTGCCCGTCAGTTCTGGTCATACCCTTCAGGTAGACCGCCTCTCCCTTCAGGTATTTGGACATCTGTTCATTGTCGAGCCTGATGCCTGCGACCATTCCGTCTTTCGGTCCGGTCACGCTTTCCGCAGGCATGCTGACGAGTCTGTTAGTTTCCTTGTTCAGGCTGACGAAATACTGCTTGCTTCCGTCCTTGCTCGGAACGAGACTGCCGGCGTGGCCGGTTTCAGCAAGGTTCCTGACCTGGTCCCTCGTCAGTTCTACACCGAACAGGTAGAGTTTTGAATTCTCGGTAATCGGTTCCCCTACTCCCTGCAGTTCAAGTTTGACCGCACCGTCCTTTGCCTTGTAGCAGCGGATTGCTGCCTGGCCCTCCACGGAGAGACCTTCCTCCTTGCGGTAGAAGTTCATCGGAGGAGTGTACCTGCCGGCCATCAGCCGTTGCATAGCCTCATGATTGGCTTCCAGCATCTTCTGCTGAATGCCCCACCCTGCCAGCTTCTGCCAGGGAATTTCGTTTGCTTCAAGTTTTGCCATATCTTATGATGTTTGAGTGTAGTCACAATCCCCTGCCGAGCGAACGGTGAGGCAGGTCATTGCCTTTGATTGCCTGGCTCAAGTATTCATTCAAGTCATTGTTTCGGCAATAGGTCGGAGACATGTCGGCCACCTTTCCTTCCCCGCACCGGTCCCTGATGAACTCCAGGCACTGTCTGCCTGCATCGTCATTGTCCAGCCAGCATTCGATACGGCTGTGTCTATGCAGGAAGCCGATGGCATCCCCGACGTTTACGGTTGAATTCAGAACCACACAGTCGCAGTCCGGTTTGCGGGCTCCCCTCATTGTCAATAGAGACAGGTAATCCATGAAGCCTTCAAAGACCATCACCTTTCCTTTTCCCGCATCCGGATGGATATTGCAGAATTCCCTGTCCTTCCAGGCTTCCCCGACAACAGGGCTATCCTTGACTATGGTTGAAATGCTGTTGACATTCGTTCCTTTGAAGAAACTGTTGCGCAGGACATATCCGTTCCTGTCATTGTGGAATCCTATGGCGAACATATGTTTGCCGGATGCCCCTATCCTGAAATCCACTTCATCACACCATAGGTTTGCAAGATCCGGATTGATACCGCGTCCCCGCAGATAATTGCGGAGTGCCCTGTTCGTAATCATATTCAGGGAACTGATGATTTCTATACCGGGCTTCTTTTCGCTTTCCTTCTTGACCGTCCTTGGCGGTTCGTAGCTTTCACAGAGGCCACCGCAGATGTCGATGATCTTTTCGGCCGCTTCCTTGTTGGAATTCAGGCCGAACATCAGGCGGACAAGTTCTATGTTGCCGCCGCCGGCACGTCTGCCGTCAGGGAGGATACTGCCGTAGTCACACCACATGTTGCGGCGCTCGTCGACGTGCATCGACGGTGTCCTGTCCTCACGGAAAGGGGCCTTGTACATGTACCCGTTATGGGTCATGTCGCATCCGAGTTTCGCCATGATCGTGAGGATTGAATACTCGCTTCTGACTCTGTCAAAATCCATTTCGTCGGTTTTTCGTAAATTTTGCACGACCTATGAATTATTTCTTTATATTTGCATAGGTTTATTTGACAAAGTTTGAGAGTTATTTCCTTAAAACAAAAATTCGTTAGTTTTTAATTTGACGAAAAATGGATGAAAAGCAGAAACGGCAGCGGCCGATGGTCAATGCCGCGACTATCGAGAAGTGCAAGACCCTGAAGTTCCTCGGAAACTTCCTCAATGCCACCGGAGCCAAACGCGAGGACCTGACAGCGAATATGGGCATCACCACCGCCGCTTTCGGTCGCTGGTTCAGCGTTGACGACATACGGTATTCGAACCTCGTCAAGATATATGACTACTTCGGATATGACGTAAAGATGGTGTTCACCTATGCTGATGACAAGGCACCGTCAAGGGCGATGGCATATGCAATCCTGAATATGCTGGACCCGACGAAGAAGCTCAATCCCCTCTTCGTCGAGATGAAACTCAACAACTACAACTTCGAGACTATCGGCGCAAAGCTCAGCCGCACCGCCCAGGCCGTCAACCACTGGTTCCTGGAGGACGAGATTGCCGTCTCTATGCTCTTCAAGTTCGCTGAAGCGATGGGAGCGACTCTGGAGCTTGTGCCGGAGGTGAGGGAGAATGCCTCAAAATAATCAGACACGAACACTACTTCCTTCTTTCATTCAACTGGTTCTGATGGAATGCCATTGCCTGTTGTTGTCTAGCCGAGTACTCTAAAGGATTATGCGGTGAACAGTTTCGATGCATTCCGCTATATTATCTTTATTATTTATCTTTTTATTATTATTTGTGGTGCACACTGTGCACTGCTGAAGGAGCACCGCGTTCACCTCCGAGGTGCACACCGTGCACCGGTGCACGGTGTGCACCAGTGATTGCGTTGGAGACATCACCGGTGATGGTAAAGGTGATTGCACATCTGGACAAATGCCGAAACGAGGCGTATTTGATGTACCCACGCACATTGCGAGTAACACTTTTAGAATCAAGCTCTAACTATTTCAACCCCGAAATATCTACTTTGTATTGACTAACAGATGGATCGGACTTAACGATGAACATCACCATGTAAACTGGGGCATAGATGTACTTCCCGTCGACAAAGAGATTGTCATTGTTAAAAATGAAGGACTCAGGCAGATCGTACTCCTCGCAATCCATAATATTGGACAGGGCGCGGTGGTAGGTGTAATCTTTGCCTGACTTTACCTCAATAGGCAGCACTTTGCCACCCTGTTCGATAACGAAGTCCAGCTCTCCCCTCTTCTTACTGTTGTAGTAGTAGGGTTCCAGCCCGTGTGCGACGAGTTCCTGTGCCACTGCATTCTCATAGATGGAGCCAAAGTTGATGTCCTTGTCTCCCTTGATAATCCGCATCTGAATGCCGTTGGCATATTGGGCCGCCAGCAGACCGATATCGCTGAGGAATAGCTTGAGAAGGTTACGGGAGCGGGACAGTAGCAGAGGAACCTTAGGCTCTTCCACATTGTACACGGGTATAGCCACACCTGCATTCTTCAGCCAGAGGAAGCTGTTCTCATAGCGTTCGTACTTCGCATTCTCGTTGAGGCGTTTGAGGATGAAGCGTTTGTTCTTGGCATTGAGTTCCGGCGGAATCAGGTTGAATATCTCCTCGATGTACAACTTGTTGTCCGGGTCGTATTTGGCGATGTCTTTCTTGTAGAGCTGGATGATTTCCTGCTGCACGGCAAGGACATCCTGCAGGTTATTGCTTTCAAGATACTTGCTGACCGCTGCCGGCATACCACCCACAATCAGATAGAGCCGGAACAGCTCCATCATCTTGTTGTGGATGAATCCATCAACCGGAGTCCTTTTCGTCCAGGCCTCTTTAACTGTGGCAATAACATTCTCATTGATTCCCACACAGGTGATGAACTCCTCGAAATCCAGCGGGAACATCTCCTTCACGCCCATATAGCCGACAGGGACTGAACGGAGGTCCTTCAATTCCACGCCGAGCAGAGAGCCGCTTAAGATGTAGCGGTATGAGCCTTCGTCAACCAAGAATTTAATGGCGGTTACAATATCCGGGCACTCCTGGACCTCATCAAAGAAGATCAATGTGTCTCCTTTTATCATCGGCGCATTCGTGATAGTAGATAAGCGCATCAGTATGTCGGCGCTTCCTTTAGCATCCTTGAACAGTCCTACAGCATCGGGATTCTCGATAAAGTTGATCTCGATGAAACTCTTGAAAGTCTTGCCGAACTCGCGGATGGAATACGTCTTTCCGACCTGACGTGCACCTGTTATCAGCAGGGCATTACTGGATTTCTGATAATAATATCTTAAATAGTTGTCTATCTTTCTGTTAAGCATATGATTTCCATTTTTCCAACGCAATTTACAGCTAAATTTCCACATTTCCAAAGTGGTTGCAAAGATTTCTTCCACTTTTTCAAAACTCATGTTGGCAGTACCGTGCGAAATGAGTGTACCGCGCGCGAGAAGTAGACACAGAAAATAATTTTAGATGTTAATATTTT
>JBJEBJ010000080.1:0-36311 GCA_051869955.1 Candidatus Cryptobacteroides sp. | reverse complement strand
GTCCTTGCCGCAAGAGTATCTGAGCTCCAGCATGGATATCGCAGTCTGCGGGCCGGCCATCCTGGAGTCGAACATTTTCGTAAGTGTGGACTTGTAGACGGCCAGGTCATGTCCTCCGATACCGCCGGCTGCAAAATCAGCCAGGGACCTGTGGACACAGGCAAGCACCTCATCCACGGAGTCCGTATAAAGCAGTGATGCAGGGACTCCAGTCCTTGTTGCCGGAGCGGCACTCATGAAGAAATTGAACCTTTCCTCCGGGAAAGAGTCGAAACGCCATGTGAAATCACCATGCCATCCGCAAGAGGCGAGCGCCTCGGATATCCTGTCTTCCAATGCCATGGCAGCTATGCACGAGGACATGTAAATCGAGGATGTGAATGTCACCGGAGCAGAGAACCCGGCCTCGAGCAAAGCGTCCGCTCCGTCAGCCATCATGGTATTCCTTCCGGACAATGTCTGGTGCTGGATCTTGGAACGCAGCGAAGAAACCTTCTCTGTACGGAAACCTCCCAGTTCCCTGGATATGATTTTCCTGAGCTCATATTCATCGAAATCCCCCACTATGATGAGGATACCGTCATTCATCTTGGAGAACTCGCTCTCGTAATATCTTTCCGCACGCTTCTGGAAATCGTCCGGAAGGCGTACCTTCCTGCGTGCCTGTGAATGAAGACTGTTCAAGAACATCAGACTGTCAAGCACTTCCGAAGGCGAATCGGGCACGGACATGCCGGTCTCGAGACAACGTCTGTAATAATCGAAAGCCTCACGGTTCATGGCTCTGTCGTTCGCGATTGCATACAATGACCTGAGAAGAAGCTGCAGGCGCGAAGACGGTGCAGCACCGCCTATCCTCATGTCTGACATCGTGACCTCGCAGTCCATCTGGATACCGTTCGCTGCAAGCATATCGTGGAAATCCCAGCACCGCATCCCGGACACGTCGTACAGGGAGAACATGTCGGAGATGTACGAACCCTCTCCGGGTTTCAGGCCCTGCAGCAGGGAAAATCCTCCCTTGAGAAGCCATTTGTATCTGAAGGTACCCGTATTCGGGGTATTCTTGTATATCACACGGATTCCGTTCTCAAGAGTCCACAACTGACCTCCGGAAAGAGGCTCGGAGACTGCCGTCTTGATCTTGACTTTGGAATTGTTCTTCTTCATTTTCAATGTATCGCTGCGGCTTACCAAATATGGAAGATTTGCAGCAGGCTTCCATGATGCATCGAAACACTCCAATATCCTCTTGCCGGACACCGCAGTGGAATCGGCACGGCATTCTATCGTAAGATTCCTGGACCTGTCGAGAAGAGCGGCCAGAAAATTGTTGAAGAGACGCGCACCGACTTCAGTCTCAATATTCCTGGTGTTGAAGAAATCCATGCGGGTTTTCGAAGAGGCCAGAGTGGAACCGTACAGGAAAGAGGATATGCACATGTCCACATACATGGAATTGTCCACCACGTCCCCGGTAAAATCCCTTCTCAGGTCCATCATGAGCTCATTCTGGGCATCCTTGTATTCTTCAGGGGCGGCTCCGTCAGCATCAAGTGAGGCAAGGGTGGAGGAGAGAACGGAAACCACAGGATCAAGCCATTTCAGGGAGGTCCCTACGGTAATCCTGTATTTCTCGTCCCCAGGACCTTCCGCACTGTTCTGATATGAAAACCCAATATCGGAAACCGGTATTCCTTCCGTCCTGCATGCCTTGAAAAGCCTCTTCCTGACTATTATCCCGAACTCGGATGCAAACTTCTGTGACACAAGCGGCTGCACGGTGGGCATATTGGCCTCGGGAGTCCTTGGCGAGGCATATTCCGCCGTTATGCTGACATGTCCGGCATTGTCCGCCTGCACATGCCTGTACAATGTTTCTCCGGTGGATTCCCATCTGTAAACCCTTTCGCCGGAGTGCCCGGAGACCTTGGTCACGAGAAGCGAAAGCATGTTCATCTTGTTCATCACCGCTCCTGCGTCAATATCTCCCGAAATGACAATCGCCTGGTTTCCCGGCACATATCTGCCTCCCTGAGTATAGGTCTGCTTGGCTATGATGTCGAAGATCATCAGCATCACGGAATCCACCATCTCCTGAGATCTGGAGAGGTCGAGATGTCTGAAATTGTAAATGGTGGCATCGCTTTTCACCGAGACATATCCGTCCTTGCCCGGCCATATGCAGTTCCTCGTCAGGAATTTATAAGGAGAGTAAGTCATGAAGTGCGGAAGGTCCGTCAGGGCAGCCATCGCATTCACTGCAGAACTGCCTGCCGAAGCCTCGTCTTCATCCCCGTAACCGCCTTTCTGGACGAGGGACATGTCCGCCCTGCCCTTTTCCGTCGGATTGGTGACAATATAATAAGCTATTCCATTGTCAAGGAAGCCGGTCTTCACCTGCGAAGCGGACGGCAGCACGGGCAAATCGGCCGCAGGCATGATTATTGGTACAATCAATGCCGCGATGAAAAAAAGTAACCTATATATATATCGAGCCATAAATTTTCGCCGTTTACGCAAAAATACTATATTTTTTGTATATTTGTAAGAATTGCGCATTTTGGAAACAATTAAAAACACTAATAGATTATGAAAAAGATTATTCTTGCAATCTCGGCGCTGGCCCTTTCGTTAGGGTTGTCCGCCCAGGATCTTGCCACCGCAACTGCTACCTACAATAGCGGTGCCGAAGCGCTCACTATGGGTAACAAAACCGGTGCCCTCGAGTATTTCCAGAAAGCTCTTGCCATGGCTGAAAACCTCGGAGACGAGGGTGCTGACGTCGTGGCAAACTGCAAAAGTGCCATCCCTTCAGTCATGCTCTCTATCGGAAAGGAGCTTTACAACAACAAGGATTTCGACGGTGCTGTGACCAAAATGAAGGAAGCTGCCGAGAAAGCCAAGGAATACGGCAACGAGGAAATCTCCACCGAGATTGAGGAACTTCTCCCTAAGGTGCTCGTAACCAAGGCAAAGGACGCAGCCGATGCTGCTTTCAAGGCAAAGGACATCGCAGGTGCCATTGCAGGTTACAAGGAAGTGCTTGCAGCAGATTCCACAAACGCTGTTTCAGCTCTCCGTCTCGGCCAGCTCCTCAGCGGAAGCAACCTTGAGGAAGCAGAGAAATATCTCAACATAGCAGCAGCCAACGGCCAGGAGGCCAATGCAAAGCAGGTTCTCGGAACCGCATATCTCAAGAAGGCCGCAGCCCAGCTCAAAGGTGGAAAATATGCAGATGCAGTAGCTCTTGCAGAGAAGGCCAACGAGATCAAGGAGAACGCACAGGCTCTCCTCATCGCAGGTCAGGCTTCCCAGAAGCTCGGCAAGGACAGCAACGCCATTTCCTTCTTCGAGAAGTATCTTTCAGCTGATCCTAATGCTAAGAATGCCAACGCTATCGCATTTACCGTAGGCGCACTCTTCCAGAAGGCAGGCAACAAGAGCAAGGCTCTCGAGTATTATCAGAAAGTTGCGTCCGACCCTCAGTTCGGTGCTCAGGCAAAGCAGCTCATCTCGGCTCTTTCCAAATAATTTACCTGCCGGATGAGATACCTGGAACTTCTTGCTCCGGCAAAAAACGTTGACATCGGCATTGCGGCTATTGACTGCGGTGCCGATGCCGTATATATTGCAGGACCGTCATTCGGTGCTCGGCAGGCAGCGGGCAACAGTGTAGATGACATCCGGACATTGTGCAGTTACGCACACCGATTCGGGGCACGGGTGTTCATAACGATAAACACCATCATTTACAATCACGAGCTGGAAAGCGCCCGGGACCTGATGTTACAGGTGCAGGATGCAGGCGCTGACGCAATCATAGTGCAGGACACGGCTCTGCTTGAACTTGCCCGCGGGGATAATGGACGAGGCCTGCCGGAATTGGAAATACCTCTCCACGCATCCACCCAGTGTGCCATTCGCGATATAGATACTGCGCTGATGTACAGAGACCTGGGATTCTCGAGGCTCGTCCTGGAGAGGGAGCTGCCGCTTGAGGCCGTGCAGCGCATATACGAGGCTACAGGTTCGGAGATAGAATTTTTCGTGCACGGAGCCTTGTGCGTATGCTACAGCGGACAATGTTACATGTCCGAGGCAGTGACAGGAAGAAGCGCAAACCGTGGAGAATGCGTCCAGGCCTGCAGGTCACTGTATGATCTGGCGGACGGGGACGGGAAGATTCTGGTCCGGAACAAGGCCCTTCTGTCCCTGAAGGACTACAATCTCCTCAGGCGCCTCGGGGATCTCGCAGAAGCGGGAGTCACCTCGTTCAAGATAGAAGGCCGGCTCAAGAACATCTCCTACGTACGGAACGTGACAAGAGCCTATTCATCGGCCCTTGACGCATTGGTGGAGGCTCATCCTGAATCATACCGGAGAGCATCTTTCGGGAAGGTCAGCGGAGGATTCACTCCTGACCTCAACAAGACATTCAACCGGGGCTACACCGAGCTGTTCCTCGACGGAAAGAGAGGCCGGTGGGCAAGCCTTGATGCACCTAAAGGCATGGGTGAAGCCATAGGCACCGTGAAGAATGCAAGGCTTTCAGGGAAAGACATGATGGATATCACGATGGACCTCAATGCTGCAGGCAAGGCATCTCCGCTCCGGAACGGGGACGGCTTCGCTTTCATCGGCAGGGATTCTTCCATTACAGGATTCAGAGGTGACGTGTGCAGAGGCAATGTAATCCGGTGCAGGGCAGTCAGCGGTCTGAAGACGGGCATGACAGTTTACCGCAATGTCAGTACGGAATTCGAAAAGGTCCTGGAAAGCGGCAAATGTCTCAGGCTGATTTCGGTGGAAGCGGACATGTCCATATATATCAGGGAAGACGGGGAATTCGTTCTCGGATGCTCCGCCGTATCACAAGACGGAAGGGCGGTCTCCCGGGAATTCGCCTGCGGGCACGAAAAGGCGGAAAACCCGGACAGGATGCTTGCCACATTCAGGTCCCAGATGGGAAAGAAGACCGGAACATATTCATTCTCAGCAAGAAAAATCACCTCTGAAAGCGGCTGTCTGCCTTTCGTCAGCCCGTCGTTCATAAACGGAATCCGCAGGTCTCTGGCAGAGATGCTTGACGCAATGCCATGCATGACCAATCCGATTGCAAATTCACGATTATCCTGTGAATCAGGCTCTCCAGGAGCAATGGCAGGCAGGATTGCTGATTACCGTTTCAATATCTCAAACCGTCTGGCCCGGGGAGTATACGAGAATATCGGGGCATCACGCATAGATGACGCATACGAAATCTCACATATTTCCGGAGCGGAACTCATGCGCACGAAATACTGCATCAGATACGAGCTCGGGATGTGCCTGAGGGGGCTGGACGGAAACCTGAAAGACCATGGCACTTCCTTCTGTACGGAAAAAACATCGGGTCCTCTCTTCCTTCTGAACAACGGAAGGAGGTTCGTCCTTCATTTTGACTGCACACGATGTGAGATGACCGTCACTGAAGGATGACGGACCGCCTGCCCGATGATCACTGGAACTGGAATGTCAGTTCCACATCTCCGAAACGGGATGTCATCCCGTCGTATTTCTCCAGATATTTCCCCGTCAGCTGGCCGCGCCAGACTATGTCGTCCCTCGAATTGAACGGAAGGGATACCTCGAATCCGTAACTCTTGGAATTGTATTTGACCACTGCGGAACATTTCCATTCAGTCCTCGTACCCCCGTCGTCCTCCACTATCATGAAAGCTATGCTCTCGTTTTGCTCCGTCCATTGTGATACCAGGACAACATTGAACGGAATCTTCTTGTTGACCTGATTCCTCTTCACCACTATCATGAAATCTGATATCTGAGGCGAATACAGTTTCAGCTCGGCCTCGGTACTGGCCGTGAAATCCTCGACACGCCCGCACTTCACGAAGAATTCGGATGCTCCGGCGAACCACGGGTCAAAATTTCTCCTCATCGTGAAATCCTTGAGAACCAATGTCCTGACATCGGACGAAGGTTTCACGATGACTGAGCCGCCTCCGGCCCAGTCCGGATTTTGCCGGCGGAGCATCTCTACGGAAGTATAGCCGCTGTCATCATTCCGGTTGACCACCCAGACCGGCGTTGACATCGCCATATCCTCATCCACTATCACCTCTTCCAGGCCCGGAAACCCGTCCTTCCTGATACGGTAGCCCACATTGACCTCGGCTCCGTTGGACGGATCGAATGTTATCACCGGAAGGCTCTCTCCGTCCCATTCCTCCGAATAGGGCCAGTATATCTGCAGGCCTGAGTCCTCCATCAGCTTCATATATTCGTCAATATCACCTCCTGCCCTCGTGGGCGGAATCGACGATGAGAGATGTTCGCGGATGAGATCCCGTATAGGGACCTGATATGAGGCGGAAGCCCTGGTCGTCATGTCATCTCCGACACCTGCACCGGGGGACGTGAAAAGGGCCTTCATCATGTATTCCTCGTCATACCCGTTCGCGGACGAGGATGTAACCGCGTCATGAACTTCGCACACTTGTTCAGGACCGAGAGGAAGATAAGACAGAAGCCTTGCTACGCTATCCACTGAAACCTTCGTGGCGAAAGCTTCCTCCTCACCGGAATGATCGACATACTCGCAACCGCAGACAAGAACCGGCAAAACCGGCAATAAGAATTTCAACAGTTTCATAAGCATATTGTTTATATTCCAACATGATGCAAAGAGACAAAAGAAAATCCGTGTTCGGAAAATGAACACGGATAATTTACAAAACCGCATCTGCAGAGAGTGTACGGCATATTTTCCTTTGACGCCACGCTGCAGAAATCCTATTTGCAATATGTCACGAAACGGTTTCTCTCATTGAAATCCTTCACGATTTCCACATGCCCGTAACCCGCATCCCTGAAAATCCCGGCGGTCTCCCGGGCAAGGGACTCATTAACCTCGGTCATGCCGATGCCTTCCGGAGCCAAATGGCTGATGCTCCATGCGGATATGGCCCTGTAGAAAACCAGAGGATCCCCGTCCGGGACAAAAAGAGCGAGAGACGGCTCATAGTCAAGCACATTGGATCGCATCAAAGCCTTTTCCGACTCCATAATGTATGGCGGATTACTCAGGACCACATCGAACTCCCTGTAAGGAAAATCAGGATTCTCTCCGAGAACGTCAGCCTTCAGGAACTCCGGCCTAAGAGCCCCTGAGCTCTTCATTTCCACCGAAAAATCCTGTCCGGACGCAACGTTGAGCGCGCCTTCGGAAATATCCACGCCTACGACCCTGACCCCGGGTACCGAAAGCGCAACTGTCCATGCGATACATCCGGATCCAGTACACAGATCAAGGACTCTCACCGGTGTCGCATTCTTTCCGTACGGGAGCCTCATCCGCTGGATCCGCGAACATACCTTGACGGCCTCGCGGCAGAGAAGTTCTGTCTCCGGTCGCGGAATCAGCACATCTGGACCAACATTGAAACACCGGCCTTGGAACATAGCCTTGCCGGTAACATACTGGACCGGTTCTCCTTTTTCCAGTCTGTCCAGGGCCTCTTTCAGAAGGCTCTCCTTTCCGGCAGGAATCTCAAATTGGGGTTCCACGATATGCGTGTAGCTTTTCGTGCCGAGAATGTCCTCACAAAGCACGAGCACGATATTCCTTGCCTCTTTGGAAGGATAAAGCCTCTCGAGGGCGGCAGTTCCCTCTTTCACAAAATCAGACAGCAGCATTGCACCTCCTATGAATTCCGGATGACGGTACTCAGGAAAGCCGTCATGTCAAGTCCGGCCGCACGCACCATCTTAGGGACGAGCGATGCACTGGTCATGCCAGGTATCGTATTGACTTCCAGGAAATAAATTCCGTCCTCGGCCGCTATGTAGTCCATCCTTACGACTCCGGAGCAGCCAAGATGCGCATAAAGCCGGCAGGTGATGTCCTGGATTTCCGATGACAATTCTTCCGCAACCGGTGCCGGACAGAGCTCGCGGCTGTGGCCGTTGTACTTGGCATCGTAGTCGAAATATTCATTTTCTGTCACTATCTGGATGAGAGGAAGGGCCTTGATGCCTTCTCCATCCCTGTATGCCGCACACGTAAGTTCCTTTCCTTCAATACCTTTCTCAACTATCACGGCAGGTCCTTCGGAAAAGGCGAAATTGATGGCGGACGGAAGGCCCGAGGCTTCTTTCACCTTGGTGATTCCGAAACTGCTTCCGCCGTCGGTAGGCTTGACGAACAACGGAAATCCGAGACGCTCCGCAGCCGCGCGGGAGAATTCCTCCACGTCCATTCCCTTGCGTATGAACGCATCAGGGGCAAACTTGACATAATCCACTCCGCGGAGATAGCTCTTGCAGGAATATTTGTCAAATGCCACAGCAGACACGAATGCACTGCAACCGCTGTGAGGGATTCCGAGCATCTCGAAATAACCCTGCAGCAGTCCGTTCTCACCCGGAGTTCCATGCTGCATTATGTAGGCGTAGTCGAATTTCACCTTCTCCCCGTAAACGGTGACCGAGAAATCATTCTTGTCCACTTCCGGGCGGGCTTCCTCCGGAAATGTCACCCTCATCGAATCCTTCCTGCGGAACGCGACGAGATTCCATCTACCGAAACGCGCAAATATCTCATATACATTGTATTCCCTGTCATCAATACGGGATGCGGTATATTCCCCGCTCCTGCATGCGACCTCCCACTCGGAAGAATCACTGCCGTAAATCACGGCAACAGTCTCAATCTTTCCCATGATATATTGTCAATCAAAATAATAGTCAGTCTCGCTCCTGGAAGAATCATTGGTATCCTCGTCCCCTCCGCTGCAGCTCAGGTCAATCTCCATTCCGGCAGGAGCCATGAAACGGTCTGATTCGGATATTCCGAGAGTCCCGTCGGCCAGCACCTTCTTCATGAAGATACCCCATATCGGAAGCGCCATATTGGAACCGCTTCCCAGGGCAAGGGACTGGAAATGTACCTGCCGGTCTTCGGCACCGACCCATATTCCGGCCGTCAGGGACGGGGTGTATCCGATGAACCATCCGTCGGCATTGTCATTGGTGGTTCCGGTCTTGCCGGCAATCTGTCCTTTCAGGCCGTATTTTGCGCGGAGACGCGCTCCGGTGCCGTTGTTGATGACGCCTTCCATCAGGTTGACCATCAGATATGCCGTCTGCTCGCTTATGGCCTCCCTCTTGCGGTTGGTAAACTCGCCGAGGACATTGCCCTGGTTGTCCTCTATCCTCGTGACGAACTGAGGTGTGATGTACACACCCTTCGACGGGAACGTGTTGTATGCCGCAACCATCTCATACAATGAGAGATCCGCAGGCCCGACGCACAGGGACGGAACGGCATCGATATGGCTCTGGATACCCATTGTCCTCATCATGTTGGCCATAGGCTCCGGACCGAGCTGCTTCATGAGATATGCTGAAATATTGTTCGAGCTGTGGGTAAGGCCCCATTTCAATGTCACGGTCTGCCCGATCCAGATGTCCTTGTCGGTACTTCTCGGGGTCCATTCGTCCTCCCCTACTATGAATGTCTGGGGCACGTTGACCACCTTGGTGCACGGGGTCATGCCCGACTGCATGGCGAGAGTGTAGAGGAAAGGCTTCACCGTGGAGCCTACCTGGCGCTTGCCCTGACGGACATTGTCATATTTGAAATAACGGTAGTTCGGGCCACCGACATAAGCCTTGACTTGACCGGTCACAGGCTCCACTGCCATGAATCCGGCCCTGAGGATGGACTTGTAATACTTGATTGAGTCGTCCGGGGTGAGGGTCGTGTCCACATATCCCTTCTTGTTCCATGCAAACACCCTCATCTTGACAGGGACGCTGAAACTCTTCATGATTTCGGCCTCGCTTACGCCTTCCTTCTTCATCATGCGATAACGGTCACTCCACCTGCGGGCCTGCTTCATGACACGGTCCCGGGTCTCCTTGTCCACGTCATTGGAGAAAGGCTTGTTGGTCTTGTATTTGAGGTCGCGCGCGAAACTCTTCTGGAGGTCCTTGCCGAGATGTTCCGCAACGGCTTCCTCGGCATATCTCTGCATCCTGGAATTCAGGGTCGTATAGATGCGCAGGCCGTCCTTGTCAAGATTGTACTGGGTTCCGTCCGGCTTGCGGTTCTTGTTCAGCCAGCCGTAGAGCGGGTCGTCCTCCCACAATGTGGAGTCTGCGGAATAATCCTCCCTGTATGTATATTTCGAACGGACCGGCTTGTCTGCGCTCATCACGCGCCTGAGCATGTCCCTGAAATAAGGGGCGAGGCCTGCATTGTGGTCCTGCACCTGATATGACAAAGTAATCGGAATCTGCTGGATGGAGTCCCGCTGGGCCTTGGTGAGATAGCCTGACTTCTCCATCTGGCTTATGACGAAATTCCTCCTGACGAGGGCCTTGTCCGGATGGAGGGCAGGATTGTATCTCGTAGGCTTGTTCACCATTCCCACGAGAGTGGCGCTCTCCTCGACGGTAAGTTCCGACGGCTCCTTGGCGAAGAATGTCTGGGAAGCTGCCCTGACTCCGTATGCACTGCTGCCGAAGAATACGGCATTGAGATACATGTCCAGAATCTCTTCCTTGGTATAGTCCCTCTCGAGCTTGACGGCCGTTATCCATTCCTTGAGCTTGATCCAGACAAGCTTGACCTTGGAACCACCAGGAATACGGCTGCTCACGTCTGCTCTCGGATAAAGGGTCTTGGCAAGCTGCTGGGTGATGGTACTTCCGCCTCCCTGGCTCGAATCGCTCAGAAGGAGGGTCTTGACGAACACGCGCCCGAGACTCTGGAAATCGATTCCCGAATGGCTGTAGAAGCGCTTGTCCTCGGTGGCCACGGCTGCCTGCACGAGATACGGGGACAATTCGTCATAGGAAACGTGGGAACGGTTCTCGATATGGAAAGTGGTGAGTACCTGCCCGTCGTCGGCTATGACCTCGGTGGCAAGCTTGCTGTCAGGATTCTCAAGTTCCTCAAACGACGGAATGTCGGCGAAAGCCCAGACAAGCAGGAGCATTACAATGAACATCGTCACAGGAATGGAAACGAGAATCCAGAACCATTTGATTATTTTTTTCTTCGTGTCAGCTGTCATATATATTCTGTTGAAAAGACAAAAATACATAGAAAATTTGGAAATTAACCCGATTTGTTTTTTACTTTGCATTCAAATTAAGAAAATTCGAGAAACATGGAGGGGAATCTTGTGATAGTTGAGTCCCCGGCTAAGGCTGGGACAATACAGAAATTTTTAGGGAAAGATTATATAGTCAAACCGAGTTTCGGACATATCAGAGACTTGCAGGACAAGAAGTTGAGCGTGGACGTGGAGCATGGTTTCACCCCGGAGTACGTGATACCGGCAGACAAGAAGAAGGTAGTATCGGAACTCAGGAAGCTCGCATCCTCCGCAGAAACCGTATGGCTTGCATCCGATGAAGACCGGGAGGGAGAGGCCATTTCCTGGCATCTCTATGATACTCTCGGGCTGGAGAAGAAGGATACCCGCAGGATAGTATTCCACGAAATCACGAAGGATGCCATCCTGAAGGCGATTGAAAACCCGAGGGACATTGACATGAACCTTGTCGATGCGCAGCAGGCCAGACGCGTCCTGGACAGGCTTGTTGGCTTCGAGGTTTCCCCGATATTATGGAGGAAAATCCAGCCGAAACTCTCTGCCGGAAGAGTGCAGAGCGTTGCCCTGAGGCTTGTTGTCGACAGGGAGAGGGAAATAATGGATTTCCGCAAAGAGGAATATTACAAGACTGACGCCGTCTTCACCCCGGAAGGTGCGGAAGGACTGAAGGTCAATGCCACCCTGACAACCAGGTTCAAGACCCTTGAGGAAGCCA
Source organism: Candidatus Cryptobacteroides sp. (assembly GCA_051869955.1). Lineage (GTDB taxonomy): Bacteria > Bacteroidota > Bacteroidia > Bacteroidales > UBA932 > Cryptobacteroides. The sequence goes on along the minus strand of JBJEBJ010000080.1, from coordinate 24,467 downwards.
GGGCGTTCCTCTCGGACTGCGCAGGAGCGGTATTCACAATCAGCAGCATTGACAAGAAACAAGGGACAAGAACCCCTGCAGCACCTTTCACGACATCTACTCTCCAGCAGGAGGCCGCACGCAAATTGAAATTTCCCGTCAGCGTCACCATGCGCGTAGCCCAGAGCCTGTACGAAAGAGGTCTCATAACATATATGAGGACCGACTCCACCAATCTGTCGTCGCTCGCGCTCAGCACCTCGAAGAAATTCATCATGGAGAATTTCGGGGAGGATTATTCCAGGCCGCGTCAGTACAGGACCCATTCCAAGGGGGCGCAGGAAGCGCACGAGGCCATCAGACCTACATATATGGAGAACACGGAGATTTCCGGCACGGCCCAGGAGCAGAAACTGTACAACCTTATATGGAAACGCACCATCGCATCCCAGATGGCCGATGCATCAATCCTCCGCACGGATATCAGGATATCTTCCGACAGGAGGGAGGAGAAATTCGCAGTGCAGGCTGCACAGGTCGTGTTCGACGGATTCCTCAAGGTCTATATGGAAGGGTCTGACGACCAGCAGGACGACGAGGAGGTGATGCTCCCAGAGATGAAGGCCGGGGACAGGATGAACCCTCTCGGATTCACATCTTCATGCAAGTTCACGGCTCCTCCTTCGAGATATTCGGAGGCTTCGCTGGTCAAGAAGCTGGAAGAGCTGGGTATCGGCAGGCCGTCCACATACGCCCCGACCATCTCCACCCTGACAACCGGAAGAGGATATATTGTGAAAGGAGACAAGGAGGGCGAGAAGATTCCGGTGACCTGCCTGTCCATGAAAAACGGAAAAATCTCCGAGGCAGTGAAGACGGAGACCGTCGGGGCGGAAAAAGGCAAGCTGCTCCCGCAGGAGATAGGAATGATAGTGACCGATTATCTGGTAAAGAATTTCCAGTCAATCATGGACTACGATTTCACGGCCAACGTGGAGAAGGACTTCGACAAAATTGCGGAAGGAGGACTCGCCTGGAACAATGTGATATCGGAATTCTACACGCCTTTCCACAAGAAGGTGGAGGAAGTGCTTGAAAACAAGGAATACAGCCATGTGAGCAGGGAACTCGGAAACGATCCTTCCGACGGGCAGCCGCTCGTTGCAAGGTTCGGGCAATACGGTCCATATGTCCAGAAAGGTGAAGGCGAGAACCGCCAGTACGCCAATCTTGCTCCAGGCCAGCTGATCGAGAGCATCACCCTCGAGGAGGCATGCAGGCTGTTCCTGCTTCCGAGGACGGTCGGACAGCATGACGGTACGGACATCATCGCGACCAAAGGCAAATACGGGCCGTACATCAAGTTCGGCGACCGCAACATGTCCCTTCCGAAGGGGAAGGACCCTCTGACAGTGACATTGGAAGAATGCGTGGCAATCATCGAGAGCGAAGCGGCGAAAGGCAGCGGGAACGAGATCATGCTCGAATTCTCCGGAAACGGAATCCAGGTCATAAACGGCAGATACGGTCCATATATCAAGCATGACGGCAAGAACTACAAGATTCCGAAGGACGTGGAGGCATCTTCACTTACCGAGGAGAAATGTATGGAAATCATAGGCTCGGCATCACCTGCCAGACGGCAATTCAGGAGGAAAGGCACGTCAAAGAAATAAAATCGATGATTTTGGGGCCTTTTTGCTTTAAAAAAATTAGTTTTTGCGGCCGAAATGTGACACATTTATGAAATAATGCTTATTTTTGCATCTAGTAAAAATAGGAATCCCATGAGTAAGTATCACATTGACCAGACGGATCAGAAGATTTTGTCATTCCTTGTGAAGAACGCAAGGATGCCGTTTCTGGAAATCGCACGCGAATGCGGCGTATCGGGCGCTGCCATACACCAGAGAGTAAAAAGGCTGGAGGCAGCCGGAGTAATCACCGGATCAAGGCTTCTTGTCAAGCCTCAGGCTCTGGGCCTGAACATCTGCGCATTCATCAGCATTTCCCTTTCGGAAGCTGACAAGTACAATGAAGTGGTAAGCCACCTGAGGAAGATTCCCGAAGTGGTGGAATGCCATTTCGTCACCGGCAAATATGCCATGTTGGTGAAAATCTATTGCTTTGACAATGACCATCTTATGGAGGTCCTGCTGAACACCATCCAGAAGATTCCGTATATTCTGGCTACAGAGACCATGATTGCTTTGGACGAGGCCATCGACCGCCAGGTATGGGTCAAGGACTACCACAACACCAGTTTCTCGGGAATAACAAAGGATATGGACTGAGAACACTATCAGCGCTCTCCCCTGATCTTCAGGACGGCCTCTGCAAGTTCCAGGTCACCGGGAGCGGTAATCTTGAAATTCAGCCTCTCGCCTTCACAGAATGCGAGAGGTATTTCATATGCAGAAGCCACTGAGGCGTCGTCCGTGAACGACATGTCGTAAGGCTGCCCGTATGCCGCCTTGATATCTTCCGAACGGAACATCTGCGGAGTCTGGGCCCCGTAGAGGACTGACCTGTCAGGCTCCGGAGCATCGGCACGCACCAGCACGGTATTCCCTGAGGAGTCCTTTTCCCTGTGCAGCATCTTGACTGTGTCCACCATAGGCACGACAGGTATCAGTGCCCTGCATGTTTCATCTTCGGAAAAGCGTGAGAACATCGACCTTATCAGACCCTCCGTTACCATAGGCCTGACACCGTCATGAATGGCTACCACAGCACCGTCCGGCACCCTCTCCAGAGCCGCCCTTACCGAATGGAAACGGGTGATTCCTCCGCGGACCATCGCCTGAGGGCAGGAAAAGTTCTTTACAAGGCAGTAATTCTTCCACCAGTCCACGTATTCTCCGTCTGGAGGAAGAACCGTAACTACCTGTATGTCAGGCACGGCATTCAAAAACTTCTGTATGGTGCGCTGCAATACCGCCACACCGGACAGAGAGAGGAACTGCTTGGGCATTGCCGCCCCCATCCTGGTGCCGTGCCCCGCGGCCATGACAACGAGAAAAGATTTTCTGTTCATATTGATTCACATATTCAAGCAAATTTAAGTTTTTTTTCGTACTTTTACGGAAATTATGTAAACAACTGAAAAAATTGAATTTTTGATATGGCATTTTCATTCCTGACCCAGGAGCTTGCGATGGACCTCGGAACCGCCAACACGGTCATTTTCCAGAATGACCAGATCGTGCTGGACGAGCCGAGCATCGTGGCCGTGGAGAGCAATACCGGGAAATGCATCGCCCTCGGTCACAAGGCGAAACTCATGCATGAGCACGAGCATCCCGGAATCAAGACTATACGCCCGTTGAGAGACGGTGTAATCGCTGACTTCAATGCTGCAGAGATGATGATCAGGGGATTCATCAAGCAGGTCAACAGCAAGAAAAGGACCTTCTTCTCCCCGAGCCTCAAGCTCGTTGTGGGCATTCCGTCCGGAAGTACTGAAGTCGAGATAAGGGCCGTCAGGGACTCATCGGAGCATGCAGGAGGAAGGGATGTATATCTCATTTCAGAGCCTATGGCCGCAGCCCTCGGAATCGGTCTCGAGGTGGAGGCCCCTAAAGGCAACATGGTGGTGGACATAGGAGGCGGCACGACCGAGATTGCAGTCATATCTCTCGGAGGAATCGTCATACAGGACAGCATCAGGATAGCAGGAGACGTATTCACGAACGATATCCAGTCATACCTCAGGCAGCAGCACAACATCAAGGTCGGTGAAATCACCGCCGAGAAGATCAAGATAGCTGTAGGTGCAGTCATTCCTGATCTCGTGGACGAGCCTGAACCATACAGCGTGAAGGGAGCGAACCTGATGACGGCGCATCCTGTAGAGGCTACCATCACATATCAGGAAATGGCGCACTGTCTCGACAAGTCGGTCACGAGAATCGAGTCATCCATCCTCCATGTTCTTGAGCAGACTCCTCCGGAACTCTACTCTGACATTGTGGAAAACGGTATCTTCCTGTCCGGAGGAGGCGCATTGCTCAGGGGACTCGACACCAGGCTGACGGAAAAGGTGAACATTCCTTTCCACGTGGCCGAGGATCCTCTTCACGCAGTGGCCCGCGGAACCTGCATCGCATTGAAGAATGCGGAGAACTGCTCTTTCCTGAAGAGATAGCATGCCCCGCCGAAGAACCATATCCGGGACAATAATCAATACGGCAGTCTTCATCATATTGGAGATTGCCGCACTTGATATGTTGAGGAACAACGGCCCGCTGCAGGACTTCTTCGTCAGCAAGGCCGCACACGGATTCATGGGCACGGTCTGGGGAGCATCCGAGTCGGTACGGTACTATACTTCCCTCCGGAAGGAGAACGAAAGGCTTTCGGAAGAGGTGCTGAGACTGACTGAAAAGGTCAATTCCCTGTCAGGAATCGCAAGGGAGAATGACGCGGCGGACGCAATGGTGGATACCGGAGACGGCAGATTCGGATTCATGCCTGCGGAAATCCGCAAGAACAGCATCAACAAACAGCACAACTATCTGATTATCAACAAGGGATCGGAGGACGGCGTAACTCCGCAGACCGGAATCATCACCTCTGCCGGAGTGATCGGAATCGTGGACGCGGTGAGCCGGCATTATTCCTATGCAATATCATTCCTCAACAGCGAGATAAGCATCAGTGCCCGAATCGGGGATTCCGGAGCGGCAGGCCCGATGCAATGGGACGGGAAGAAGTCCGGAGGCGCATTGCTAAGGGAAATCCCCCTGCAATACCGGTTCTCTCCCGGGGACACGGTCTATACAAGCGGATTCTCGTCAATATTCCCGGCTGACATCCCTCTCGGCACAGTAGGAGAATCGAGAATCGTCAACGGCGCCACATACGAAGTTGCGGTATCCCTGTTCCAGGATTTTACCGCACTGAGATATGTCACCCTCGTCAAGAACAAGGACATGAAGGAGATAACTGAACTCGTGGACAACGACAATCAAGGCGGAAGATGAAGCAGAATTATTTCATAATGTTTTTCCTCACGGTATGCGCCCAGTTGCTGATATGCAATTATTTCAATGTCAGCCCATACATCTCGCTGAGCATATTGCCGGCCGCCCTGCTGTGCCTTCCTACGAGAATAGGAATCACGGGAGCTATGCTCATAGCATTTGCCACCGGTCTCGCGACAGATTTCCTCGCTGAGGGCGTGATTGGGCTCAATGCCCTGTCCCTCGTCCCGGTGGCAGCATCCAAGAGATTCATTTGCGACGGTGTCTTCGGAAAGGAACTGGTACTGCTCGGAGAGGACATTTCCATGAGGAAGCACGGCATCGGCAAGGTTACATTCGCCCTGCTGATTGTTCAGAGCATTTTCCTCATCGTATATATCTGGGCTGACGGAGGACCGGCCAGGCCGATGGTATTCAATCTGATAAGATTCGCCGCATCGCTTGTGGCCGGAGTGGGGCTCTCACTCGTAGTAGTCCATATGCTTGATCCAAACGAGAGGAAGTAGCCATGAATCTCTCACGGGACAACAAACTACGCATCGGGCTCTTCGTGATGGCAGGTATCCTGCTGTCCAAGCTTTTCTATATCCAGATAATCGACAACAGCTACAAGATCGACGCATCCAACAACTCGATGGTCTATGACATAATCTACCCTACAAGGGGCGTCATCTATGACCGTAACGGCAAGATTATCGTCGGAAACAAGGTAGCCTACGACATCCTCGTGACGCCGAAAGAGGTGAGCGCATTCGACACCCTGCTGCTCGCGGACGTCCTCGGAGTGGAACCGGATTTCATCAGGGGCAAGATGGCCGACTACCGGCGGAACAGGAGAAGAATCGGCTATCAGTCAATGGTAATGCTCAAGCAGCTTCCGGCCGAGACATACATGAGATTTGCGGAGGTGCAGTACAAGTTCCCGGGATTCAAGGGGCAGGTCAGGAGCATCAGGGACTATCCGGTGAATGCCGGAGGAAATCTTCTGGGCTATGTGTCGGAAGTGGACCAGGCCTATATCAAGAAGCATCCGGGAGAATACCGTTCCGGCGACTATGCAGGAAAGACCGGCATCGAAGCGGCAAGGGAACAGGACCTGAGGGGGCAGAAAGGATACCATGTATATCTCCGCAACTCCCACAACCAGATAGAGACCCGCTACAAGGACGGGGAGATGGACAAGGAGGCGGTGCCCGGGAAAGACATCGTCACCACGATTGACGCGGACCTGCAGCAGTACGGTCAGCAGCTCATGCAGAACAAGGTGGGCAGCCTCGTGGCCATAGAGCCTTCCACGGGAGAGATTCTCACCATGGTGTCCAGTCCGGGAATCGATGTAGAGATGCTTTCTGACATCGGAAGACATTACAGCGAGATCGTCAGCGACCCGCACAAGCCTATGTTCAACAGGGCCGTGCAGGCACCTTATCCTCCTGGCTCAGTGTTCAAGCTCGTCAACGGTCTCATCGGTCTCGAGGAAGGAGTATTGAAGCCGGAATACACATATCCGTGCAACAAAGGTTATTATTTCGGAAGCCACAAGCTGGGATGCCATGCCCACAGCTCCCCTCTACCGCTCGAAGAGGCTATCATGATGTCATGCAACGGATATTTCTGTTATGTCATGAGGAACATCCTCGAAAACAAGAAATACAGCAGCGAGGCCGAGGCTCTCGACAAGTGGCACGAATATGTGGAAAGTTTCGGTTTCGGCCACAAGCTCGGGAGCGATTTTCCTGCTGAGCTCGGCGGGACGATTCCTACATCGGAGTATTACAACAAGGTTTATGGCAAGGGCGGATGGAAATTCACCACCATCATCTCTATCTCCATCGGACAGGGAGAAATCGGGGTAACCCCCCTGCAGATTGCCAACATGTGCGCTACAGTAGCCAACAGGGGTTATTATTACATCCCGCACATAATCAAGGACTCCGATTCGCTCAAGATAGACGACAAATTCAGGGAGCGCCACTATACGATGGTGGATACCACCAATTTCAAGAAGGTAATCAAAGGAATGTGGAGGGCGGTGAACAGCGGCTATGGTTCGGGAGGTACCGCGAGTGTCGCTGCCGTGGAAGGTCTCGACATATGCGGAAAGACCGGAACCGCACAGAACCCTCGCGGAGCGGACAATTCAGTATTCATCTGCTTTGCCCCTATGGACAACCCGAAGATAGCCGTGGCGGCTTATGTGGAAAACGCCGGCTTCGGAGCAACATGGTCAGCCCCAATAGCATCGTTGCTCGTGGAGAAATATCTCACAGGCTCGATAGACGAGAAACGCAAGCCCCTGGAAGAGAGAATCCTGAACGGAGACCTGATGTCTCGAGTCAAAACTTATTGATATATGGACGGATACAGCGGAAGAACAATAGGTCAGGCCTACGACTGGAAGCTGGTGATAATATACCTGCTTCTGGTATTCATCGGCTGGGTCAATATCTATGCATCCGTCCACGGGGCTGACGTGAACAGCATATTCGACTTCACGGCCAACAGCGGGAGACAGTTCATCTGGATGCTCACGGCTTTCGGGCTGGGCGGCATCATCATATTCCTCATAAGCCCTAACCTGTGGGACAGCGGGGCAGGATTGCTGTATACGCTTGTACTGTTTCTCCTCGTGGCAGTCATTTTCCTCGGAGTGGAGGTCAAGGGCTCCAGGTCATGGTTCGCATTCGGGCCGGTCAGATTCCAGCCTGCCGAGATTTCCAAGATAACGACATCCCTGCTGATAGCGTTCGTCATGAGCCGGCCGGGATTCAAAATAACAAATCCTGGCAATTTCCTGTCCGTTGCGGCAGTCATTGCGCTGCCGATGCTCATAATCCTTGCCGAGAGCGAGACGGGTTCCGCATTGGTATATGTAGGATTCATTTTCGTACTGTACCGTGAAGGCCTTTCCGGATGGCTGATAACAATGATCGGAATAGCCATATTGGTATTCATATTGACACTCACCTCCTCCCCTTATGCGGCAATAATGGTACTCCTCGGCATCATCCTGCTGTGCAATGCATTGAATCACAAAAATGCATGGAAATGGCTCCTGGGATTCGGGGCGTCCGTCGCCTTATTCGCATTCCTGCCGTCAATATGGGAATATCTCCAGAACACTTTTGTCCCCGGAGCGGAGATAGTCGCATCAGGAGAAGCCGAGCCGGAGATTATTGCTGCTGCAGAAGCTTCAGGATGGGGATTCCTGATGAAGGTGAAGCCGCTTTACATCCTGCTGGCCGCAACCGGGATGTCTGTTCCCGTAGTGCTATGGTTTGCAACGAGATACCGTGACAGATTCGCCCAAATATCGGTATTGTCCTTCATCGTGGGAGTAGCAATGGTCTTCTCGGTGGATTTCATCTTCTACAATGTGCTGCAGGATCATCAGAGGAAGAGAATCGAGGTGCTTCTCGGGATGAAGGAGGACCCGTCCGGAGTGGGCTATAACGTGAACCAGTCGATGATTGCCATAGGGTCAGGAGGCCTCTCGGGGAAAGGATACCTCAACGGGACACAGACCACCTACGGATTCGTGCCGGAGCAGAGCACTGACTTCATATTCTGCACTGTCGGGGAGGAATGGGGATTCCTCGGTTGCACAGCAGTCATCGCCCTGTACGTGATGCTGATTATGCGGATAATGAAAGATGCCGAACACAGCAGGGAGTCATTCACCAGAATATACGGCTATTGCCTCGCAAGCTGCCTGTTCATGCATCTATTCATAAATATCGGCATGACCATAGGGATCATGCCGGTAATCGGAATTCCTCTCCCGTTCATGAGCTACGGCGGTTCGTCGCTGTGGGCATTCACCATAATGCTGGCGATTTTCATCAGCCTTGACCACCAGGAGAAGAAATATTTCTAATATATTGATTAGCAGTTCATCGCGCCGCAGACATGGATTACCTGTCCGCTGACATAGGATGAAAGCTCGCTTCCGAGGAAGAGGGCAACATTGGCCACATCCTCAGGTGTACCGCCACGGCGGAGAGGAATTGTCTTCATCCACTGCTCGCGCACCTCGTCAGGAAGAGCCTTGGTCATGTCGGAAATGATGAATCCCGGAGCAATGCAGTTGGCACGGATTCCGCGAGGACCCATTTCCTTGGCAATTGACTTGGCCAGGCCGATGAGACCGGCCTTGGAAGCCGAGTAGTTGCACTGGCCCGCATTACCGGAAACTCCAACGACTGAAGACATGTTGATGATGCTGCCGGCTCTCTGCCTTGCCATCACAGGCACTACTGCATGGATGAAATTGAAGGCAGACTTGAGATTGACATTGATGACGGCGTCCCACTGGGCCTCGCTCATCCTGAGCATGAGTCCGTCCTTGGTGATGCCTGCGTTGTTCACGAGAATGTCAATGTGTCCGAAATCTGCCATGACCTGGTCCACAACCTCCTGTGTCTGGGCGAAATCAGCGGCGTTTGAAGCATATCCCTTCACTTTGTGGCCGAAAGCCTCGAGTTCCTTGATTGTCTGTTCAGCAGCTTCGTTGATGACGAGATCGGTGAAAGCCACGTCAGCTCCCTCGGCTGCATATCTGAGGGCAATGGCTTTTCCGATTCCTCTTGCAGCTCCTGTAATGAGAGCCACTTTACCATTTAAAAGTCCCATTTTCTAATTAAGTTTATATGTTTTTTCCAGTTGGCGCTAAAATTGGTATAAAGGTCGCGAAATCTTCCCTTATCCCTCGGCAAAAATAAGTCTTATCCTCTCCACTGCCAAATATTTCATTGTCTTTTTGGTGATATCTGTCATAATTTTGGCAAAAATGGCCCAATTGTGGTGAAACTGCATTGGAAATGAGGAAAGGGTTGACTAACTTTGAAGAATCAACTGACACTTATGAACACAAAATCAACCATCAGAAAATTCGCAGCGGCAGCGCTGATAATGCTGGCCGCATCCTGCGACAAGGAAAAGACAACCCCGGACAATCCTCAGGAGGGAAATGAAGACAAACCGGAAATCGTGAAGGAGAATCCCGTACTTCCCCAGGCCCAGTTGCGCGGAGCGTGGATGGCTACGGTATGGGGCATCGACTGGCCGGCAGGAGACTATTCCCAGAGCGGACAGAAAAAGCTATATACGGATTATCTCGACCTGTACAAGTCTTTGGGCATCAATGCCGTATTCTTCCAGGTAAGGGGGATGGCGGATGCTTTCTACAGTTCATCCTTCGAGCCTTGGAGCCGATACATCACCGGAACTCCCGGCAAGGATCCGGGTTATGACGTACTGAAGTTCCTGATTGACGAGGCGCACAAGCGCGGAATCGAGTTCCATGCGTGGATGAACCCGTACAGGATTGCGACGACTTCCTATTTCAGCGAAGGACTGAGCGCGATGATTCCGGAATCAATGGTGAAGAAATATTCCGGTATCTGGGTGTACAATCCTGCACTGCCAGAGGTCAGGGAGAGAATCGCCGGCATTGTCCGTGAGCTGGTTACGCGCTATCCGGACATTGACGGCATCCACATGGACGACTATTTCTATCCTTCCGGTTCCGCCATCGGGAACGGGCTGGACGACAGCGCGGAATACAGCAAGTACGGCAGCGGGTACAGCAGCATTGAGGATTTCAGGAGGGGCAATATTTTCGAGATGGTGAAGTTAGTGAAGAATACCCTGCTTTCGGTCAGCCCGGAGATTGCCTATACCCTCGGCCCGCAGGGAAACTACAACAACAATTACAACAGCCAGTACATCGACGTTCCGGCAGTCTGCTCTGCCAAGTTGATTGACGCGGTTATTCCTCAATTGTACTGGTCCACCCAGGCGACCACGGACTATTATACCCCGAGGCTTGACTGGTGGTCACAGAACGTAAGCAGCACTCCGCTGATGATTGGACATACGCTCAGCGGGTTCAAGTCGGATGAATCCGGCAAGGGTTGGTCTTCTGCGACGGAGTTCGAGACTCAATGCAGTCTCGCCGCACAGAAGAATGTCTCAGGACATCTCATCTACAACAGCAGTACCCTGAAGGAGAATCCTAAAGGGGTGCAGAGCAATATCAAGAGGGCGTTCAGCAAGAAAGCCCTGATGCCTCATCTCGGAGGCACGTCAGCCGATGCTCCGGTTCCGGTTCCACAGAATCTGGTGATATCGGGCGGCGAGCTGCATTGGGACAAGGTCGAGGAAGCTTCTTGTTATGCTGTCTATCTGAGCAACGGCAACAACAAGACAGCCACCCTCCTGGATGTCACGACCGACCTCTCCTATCCCCTCTCCTCTAAAGGCAAGTATTTCGTGACCGCCTTGAACCGGCACAATGCCCAGAGCGGAATCTCCGACATATTGAAATATTGACAAAAATTGTTAACTTTGCCGAACGGAAAGCTTTGGTGGTGGAATTGGTAGACACGAGGGACTTAAAATCCCTTGGGCAGCAATGCCTGTACGGGTTCAAGTCCCGTCCGAAGCACTAAGAATCTGTTTTGAAATATTTACAGCCTGACGCCCAGGCCGAGCATGAGATTCTGCGGATCACGGAATTCTCCGAGACGATAACCCACATTGATATACAGATACTTGGTCAGGAAAGTCTTAAGCGTCAGGGACTGGTAGAAGCGCTTGTTCCCTTTCGGGTTCACGATGTCATATCCGAGGCCGGCATTGACCGAAAATATCGGCATTGTCAGTTCCGCATGCGCGGACAATCCCACACTCAGCTGATTTCCGAACGGAGGACGTGCGAATTTGATATTGTCCCCGTCTGTACCTTCCACCCAATACGGGGCAAGCCCCGCACCCTCATCCCACTGCATGTCAAGAGCCGGTCCTGCGGCAACGAAACGGTTGATCCTGATCATCGGCGTAAACTGCAGTCCGAGAACCCCGAACCTTCCAGGACAAATCTTCGGTTCAACAGGTTCACCGAGAAATACCGCCCGCTTGCGCCATGCCCCGAAGACCATGATATCATAGAACCAGCCCCTTCTATCCGCAGCTTCCACAATTTCCTGACACACAACTGGTTCCACGGACACTTCCCTTGCAGGACTGACAACGTATGACAGGCCTATCTCCGCCCCGATGGAATTCACCCCGGCATTGGGCCAGGATGTATTGCCGTTGGAGAAATGATTGGCCCTGACCCCGAAAGACATCGTCCACCTGTCCGAAAGGGCATAATCCAGCTTGAGGCCGAGGCCTATGTGGGCCGTGACAGAAGTACTTACAGGAGCATCTTCCCCTTCGTTAGTTCCGCCATAAGGTTTCCACCCGAAAGCCGCACCGAACTGCCACTCGTAACCGAGGCGGAGAACCTCATTGAAACGCACTATGGGAGCGCCCTGATACAGGTACAGGGATACCGGAGTCCCGAGCAACTCATTGGAAAATAATGAATTGGCACTGACGCCCACTCCTTGATAAAGGCCCTTGTACAAGAGTCCTTCCCTTGTCCCCGGACTGAAACTGAAATCAGCACGGAGAGCGCCTGACAGTCCTGCTCCTATACGTCTCCCATCCGGATTCTCTCCTTTCAGGAAATCATTCGTGGCCGGCACCCATGCAGGAGTGACCTGGGCCCCGATTCGCCATTCCAAAGGGCGGGAGAATCCTTTCGGAACGGGCTCGCCTGCAAAGGAAACCGCAACGCTGACCAGAAGAAATGCCACAGAAGAAATCCACCTATTCATACTCCACCCCATATTCATAACTGACAGGATAAATGACCGTGCAGGTGAAATTCACCGAAGTCTCGAATCCGGCCACTGTATTTCTGAAATGCATTGCGCCCTTCCTCTCGGCGCGGGTATAATGCATCATAATGCTCACATTGGCCTTTACTCCGGCAGGCACTTCGACTGTAAATTGTCTGAAATCCATCATCCACGACGGGATGAAATTTTCCATTTCCCCCGTGACGACATCCGCCTGCTCATAAAGCCAGTCCTGACCGTCAAAGAACGGCCGTTCCATCGTAAGATTCATGCCTTCAGCCCATTCTGCCTCAGGAACGACAATACTGCTGCATTGAGCCGACGAATAGGGATATACCACCACCTTCTGCGGAATCGGGCCGTTGTTCAGGAATCCGTACTGACGGACGACTCTCTCGAAATCCTCCTCAAGCACCAGATCCGTCTCGTACTGCGCAAACAAAGCCGTCAGCGGCCGGCCCTGCGTAATCGTGATATGAACTGTCTTGGTCACTCCCCAGTCATATTCGAAATTGAGCAGGATGCTGTCCTGCCTGTTGCTGTAACCGCAGGTCACATACAGCATATTCCCGTTGAAACCGATAGAATAACATTCGGCAGGGTTCTCAAAGACGATGCTCTCGAGTTCGGAAGGATTGCAATCGGGGCCTGTAATTCCTCCGGATCCGTAATACGTGACATATTCCAGGTCCGATACCGGATAGTTTATATATATCCGTTTCAGGCCTTCCCGTAAAAACGGGCACTCCCATGACCCGCCGTCGCCTTCGATGGTGACTTCCTTGTAATCAGGCAGTTCCGGCGAATCAATGAAGATTCCGGGATTGCATCCTGCAGCGAGCGTCAGGGACAATATCACGAGCAAGAAACGTTTCCTCCACATATCTACGAGACAATCTGTTTCTTCATTGATTTCCAATTGAATACCGGCAACAGGAACGAGAGCAGGCAAGCCCCGGTCCAAAACAGGGCGGCAGGTGTGAAATCATAGGACGCAGGCACATCCGGCAGGGTTGCACCCGAACTTCCCTGGATCAGGAATCCGCTGACGGCATCCTGGACGGCCGCTGCCACATAACTCGATATCCCGACAATTCCAAGGGCAGCTCCTGTAGCCTTCCTCGGAACGATGTCCACCGCCATCAGTCCGGCGACAATGCAGTAAAGAACCCCTGTGAACAGGCTGAAAAACGAGACATACACTATATTGAGCACATACCCTCCCGGAGTGAACAGGAACAGGACCAGTGCGGCGAGACAACCCATTCCAGAAAGCAGGACAGGTTTCACACGGTCACCCCCGAACACAGTATCGGAAAGCCAGCCCGCAAGCACGGTCCCGGCCACTCCGAAAACCTCGGAAAACGCAATGATCTGGGTCGCGGCAGGAAGGGTGAAGTCCTTGGCCTTCTGCAGGAAAAGCACTCCCCATCCGCTTATGGCATATTGGGTAATGTACACGAACGCACTTGACAGGGCTATTATCCATATTCCGGGATGGCGCAGGACTATCTTCTGGAGTTCCTTGGTCGGCATTGAATCAGCCTTTCGCGGAACCTCCCCGCTCAGTTGCTGCACGGATGGCAGTCCCTTGCTCTCAGGAGTGTCTGAAACAAAAAGGAGAACGACCGCAGTGCCTGCAAATCCTGCTGCGGCGGAGAATATGAAACCCCATTCCCAGCCGAGACTTCCCACTACGACTCCTGTCAATATGAATGTCAGGAACTTGCCGAGATAAGGGCTGGCGCTGAAAATGCTGTAATAGGTCCCTCTTTTCGAAAGCGGGAACCACCTCGACAGATTGATGATGCCCGGAGGCGCTCCCATGGACTGCACCCAGCCGTTGGCACCCCATAGGATGAAGAAAACTGCAAAGACAACGATTCCGGACACCCCGAGGGCAGTTCCGAGAAGGCCCAGCAGGCCCATGACCAGATTGACAGTGGCCGAGACGAATAGCCCGGCGGCCATGAACCGGCGGATATTGCAATAATCAGCTATGAAACCGTTGGTGAACTTGCCGAGAGCATATACCAGAAGCATTGCCGAGCCGATGAGTCCGAGTTCGCCTGCGCTCAACACTCCCCCGTCTATCAGGGGCTGCTTGACGACGCTCAGGGTCATCCTGCATACATAATACAGACTGTAGGCGGCAACAGCTCCCCAGAAAGTCCTCGACCTCAGTCTCCTGTACTCTGCATCCACCTCAGTGTCAGGCACTTTGTAACTGGAAGGCTTGCTTATCCTGAAATATGTATAAAGGCTCATACTTACCGGCTTTCCTGCGGGAGAAATTGTTCCGCGCATTTGCTGATGCAAAAATAGACAAAATCCGGAATTTTAACTAACTTTGAAAGACAAAAAACCAACAAAGGGAATTAAATAACATTGAAATGAAACACTCATTACTCTTATTGACCATTTCGGCCGCAACCATCCTGTCCGGCACATCTCTCTTCGGACAGACACCCAAAGGGGTGAAATACAGCTATACGGAAGCATCTGACCTCACCATCGTCGGAAAACTGATGCCCGGAAAGACCACCAATCCTTATCATCGCGTGGACACAGTGAAATACAAGGGCTTCACACCGACAGAGAATTTCCAGGTCAGGATGACCTCCGGAATGGCCTGCGCGTTCAAGACCAACACCACGAGCATCAGCATTCTCACCGAATACGGACAGGTCAGCTTCCCGACCAATACCAACGGATTTTCAGCAAGGGGATATGACCTCTACATCAAGCAGGACGGAAGGTGGCTCTATGCAGCATCCGGAGTCGCCGCTGACAACAAGATGGACAAGCCGTTCACCCTCATCACCAACATGGACGGGACAGAACACGAATGCCTGCTCTATTTCCCTCTGTACAGCGAGGAGTATTCAATCAAAATAGGCGTGGATGAAGGAAAATCCATCGCGCCGATTGAGAAGCCTTTCCGCCACAGGATCGCAATCTGGGGCTCGAGTTACACCCACGGATCAAGCACCACACGTTCCGGAATGTCTTATCCGGCACAGTTCTCAAGGACCACCGGACTCCAGATGCTTTCGCTCGGTTGCAGCGGAAGATGCCTGCTGCAGGATTATTTCTGCGATGTCCTGTGTGAGGTGGAGGCGGATGCTTTCGTATTTGACTCGTTCTCGAACCCTACGGCTGACCTCATAAAGGAGCGCCTGGTACCGTTCATTGACAGAATGGTGGCAGCACATCCGGGAACTCCGCTGATTTTCCAGCAGACGATTTACCGCGAAAAGAGGAATTTCAATGTCTTTGAGGAGAACAAGGAGCAGGCCAAGATGGACATGGCCGCTTCCATATTCAAGGAGTTGAAATCCACCAGGGAAGGCAGGGAGAAATACAAGGACGTATATTTCATTGTCCCGGATGCCGTCGGAGACAACCGCAACGCCACAGTGGACGGAGTGCATCCGGACAATTACGGCTATACTCTGTGGGCTGAGTCCATCCGCAAGCCTATTGTCAGAATCTTGAAGAAATACGGGATAAGGTAATACAACTTACTGAAGATTCGGGCGGCATCCTCATCGCGCGAACGGCTCGGTGAGGATGCTGCGCTTGTACAGTGCCGTCTCATAAATAAACCTGACAATGACATGCATCATATAGGCGGCCATGAGTATGTGCACGGCTATTTCCGGTGTACCGTCAGGAGTCGGCGACAGGAGAGCCCTCCCGGCATACCAGACAGCAAAGAACGCCACCACGGCCCATATAGAGGAATCCCTGATGGTCCTGGAGGCGGTCGCTCCCACATAGATACCGTCCCAGGTGAATGCGGCGCATCCTATGACCGGCATCGGAATCAGCCATGGAATGAATTCGAGGGATGCAGCCACCACTTCCCCGTCAGATGTGAGCAAATGCAGTACAGGCTCGCCGAGCACGGCATAAATCACCATGAACAAGGCCGCGACCCCCATGCTCCATGCGAAGACGCAACGTACTGTCTTCCTGACTGAATCCGGCCTTTCCATGCCGATGAAACGGCCCGTGAGAGCCTCCCCTGCGTATGCGAATCCGTCCGTAAAATACGAGAAAAGCATCATCATCTGGACCAATATCGAGCTGACAGCCAGCATCATGTCCCCATATCGGGCAGAGATGACCGTCATCCCGGCATAGATTGCCATTATGCACATCGAGCGTACGAGAAGGTCGGCATTGAGCTTGAAATACGATTTCATTTCCCTGTCCCTGAATAGCCTGAGGACTCCTGAGGCGGAATATCCGGTGAATACCTTGCGGTATCTCGTGAATATCACGGCCAATGAATAGAGCAGCCCGGAATATTGGGCTATGAGCGTGCCTGCCGCGATTCCGTCGAAACCGATTCCCCTGAAACTGACCGATCCGGCATGTATACCCATGGCGAGGACAATGCTTACAAATGCGTTGCCGAGATTGACTATCAGGTCGGTAATCATCGGGCGGACGCTGTCCTGCATCCCTATGAACCAGCCTTTCACGGCCATGAGGGACAATGTTGCAGGGGCGGCCCAGATTCTCACATGGAAATACCCTTCCGCAAGTTCCCTGACCTCCGGGGAGCATTTCACGACGAGGAAGGCCAGGTCCACGAAGACCCATTGGGCCAATATGCAGGCGGCGGCAATGAGCAGGGCCATGCCCGATGACCTGAACAATGCATCAGCAGCGGCCTTCATGTCGCCTCTTCCGTAGGCCTGGGCGGTCAGTCCCCCGGTTCCGATGCGCAGGAAACTGAAGTTCCAGTACAGCAAGTCGAATAAAAGAGTGCCTATCGATACGCCTCCGATCAGCACCGCCGCGTCACCGTCAAGATGGCCTGCCACGGCAAGGTCCACCATCCCCACGATGGGAACGGTGATATTGGCGAATATGCTCGGAACAGCGAGCCTGAGTATTTCCCTGTTCAATGGAGACATCCTGTTCTATCTGAATTTCCTGTCTTCCTCGATCATGCCGAGGTATGACGAATACCGCTCCGGGCTTATGAGCCCTTCTTCCACGGCTTCCTTGACCGCACATCCCGGCTCATGCGTATGGGTGCAGGGGGTGAAGCGGCAGTTCTCGGATGCCTTGAGCATTTCCGGAAAATATCTCGCTATCTCGTCCTTTTCAAGGTTGACCAGGCCGAAGCCCCTGAGCCCCGGGGTGTCGATGACATAGCCGCAGTCAGCTATCCTGTACATCTCGTAGAGCGAGGTGGTATGTTTTCCCTGGAGATGGGCCGTGGATATTTTTCCGATTTTCGGCTCCAATGAAGGGTCAAGGGCCTTGATGAGTGAGGATTTGCCCACTCCGGACTCTCCCGAGAAGAGGCAGACACTGTCCCTGCAGGCATCACGGACTTCGGCGATTCCTTCTCCTGTCCTTGCCGAGGTCTGGATGACCCTGTATCCCGCTTCGGTATATATCCTGATGAAATTCTCGACCGTTTCAGGAGCCTCGTCCCTGTAGAGGTCCACCTTGTTCAGCACTATTGTAACCGGCACTCCGTACACCTCGCAGGTGACAAGCATGCGGTCGAGGAAAGGGAGTTTGACTTCCGGAAAATAGAGAGACACGACTGCAAATGCCATGTCCACGTTGGCCGCTATCACGTGGGACTGGCGGGAGAGATTGGTGGACTTGCGGATGATATGGTTCTTCCTGTCCATTACCGAACAGATGAGGGCAGGATGCTCCAGACTCACTTCTGATGCGGTCATTGCGTCTGACTCGAACAGAACCCGGTCACCCACGGCCACAGGATTCGTGGAGTCGTTGGCTTTCAGGCGTATTTTTCCTTTCAGGACTGCCGGAAATGGAGCCCACTCCGGAAGGCAGGACAGCAGATAATGGCTGCCGGCATTTTTCACAACTACAGCTTCTCCGTTCATTTCGTCAGTCGGTCTCGTTTTCAGATTCCATAAATACAAAAAAGGCAGGTTCCATGGAGCCCGCCCTTTAGATTATTTTCCACGCTTCATTGCCGTAGAATTGCCTTCTATCATCTCCGGTTTGAGGACTACCTTCTCGGCAGGCTTGTTGTGAATCATGTTTATGAGCACGTCCACCGATTTTTCTCCGAGTTCCTTGAGAGGCTGCACGATGTGGGTGACTGACGTCGAATAAAGCTGGTAAATGTCGCTGACGTCGAATCCGATCACTGCCATATCGTCCGGAGTCTTGAGACCGAGATCCCTCATGGTCATGAGAACAAGTGCGGAAAGCGAATATGTCGGGAGGAAAATGGCCTCCACGCCACGGGAAACAGCGTCCTTGATAATGGCAGGAACGTCCTCGGAAGCCTTCGCATAGGAAGTGTAATGCACTTTCGCGAAATCATAGAGGTCGTGGTCCATCATGGATTTGCGGTATCCGGACTCCCTTTCCTCAAGGCTGGAGATTCCGAGAGAATATGAAATCATCTCAATCTTCCTGTAACCGCGTTCGATGAAAAGGTTCGTGGCCATGGCGCCTGCCTCCACGTCATCAAGAAGGACTTTTCCGACATTCTCCATATCGACTATGTCCCTGTCGAGGAGAACTACCGGTACACCGGCATCGGTTGCCTTCCTGACAGCATCTTCGCCTCCGGTGCATGGGGCCACGATGACACCGTCGATATTGTGGGCAAGGACTGCGTCCATGACATTGGCAAGACGCTCGGCATTCTCATCGGAGCTTGCGAAAAGAACTGTATATCCATAGCTCTTGGCCTTGTCCTCGATGCATCTCGAGACTCCTGCGAAGAACTTGTTGGAAATGTCATTCGGGATGACTGCAATGGAGTTGGAACGGCCGCTCCTGAGTGATGCGGCAGCAAAGTTTCTCCTGTAGCCTAATTTCTGTGCGACCTGAAGGACCCTCTTGGCGGTCTCAGGATTAACAGGGCAGTCGAGATTTCCGTCTTTATCTCTTTTGGCGTTCATTACGAACGAAACAAGGGTAACGGACACTTTTGCCTCACGGGCAACGTCACGAATCGTAATCCTTTTCATACTAAAGCCCTTTTCTTAAAAAATCCAATAAAATTATCGCAATTTAAGGTTAATTTCTTACATAATCAAATATTTCATTCCCAACATGTGTTTTTTCCTTCCCGAAAGCCCCCTTTTCCCCGACGAATAAAACACGGCGTCATCAGACGCCGTGCGGAGAACAACGAAGCGCCGACCTTGTGCTGATGGTGTGCACGAAGCACTGATCGCCCCCTTGAAAAGGGGGTCGGGAGGTTTGAGGGGGGCTGGGGGGAAATAAAATAGGGATGCCCTAACCCGGACATCCCTGAAAAAGGAAAACCAATTATTACAACATTATCCACCAATCATCACCGTGAGCCCAGCCATCACGATAGATACCATGCTCATCAGCTTGATAAGGATATTCAATGAAGGTCCGGAAGTGTCCTTGAAAGGATCACCTACGGTATCGCCGACAACCGTAGCCTTGTGGCAGTCGGAATTCTTTCCGCCGAAATGCCCCTCTTCGACATACTTCTTGGCATTGTCCCAGGCGCCACCGGAATTCGCGAGGAAAATCGCGAGCACGAATCCTGCACCAAGTCCGCCGACCAGAAGGCCCATCACTCCGGAAGGCCCGAGGCAAACTCCTGTAAGAATCGGGACAACGATGGCAATCACGGAAGGAAGTATCATCTCATGCTGCGCACCGAGAGTGGAAATCTCCACGCATCTCGCATAGTCAGGGCGCTGTTCTCCCGTAAGGATTCCCTTGATCTCCTTGAACTGACGACGTACTTCAGTAACCATCTTCTGGGCCGCACGGCCGACAGCATTCATGGTGAGACCGCAGAAGAGGAACGCCATCATCGCACCGATGAAGACACCCACGAGAACACGCGGATTCATGAGATTTACCTGATAATATTCAACGATCTGCGGGATGGTGGCCGTAGCAACTTCCACCTGCTGGCCTGCAACCTCGATAATTGTCTGCCCGATATGTCCGAGCCCTATCTTTATCTCCTCGATATAGGATGCCAGCAATGCAAGAGCCGTCAACGCAGCTGAACCGATGGCAAATCCCTTGCCGGTAGCTGCCGTGGTATTTCCGAGAGCATCGAGCACATCGGTCTTCTGGCGGACTTCCGGGTCGAGGCCGCTCATCTGTGCGTTTCCTCCGGCATTGTCGGCAATAGGACCGTATGCATCTGTAGCAAGAGTGATTCCGAGAGTGGAAAGCATTCCGACAGCAGCAATGCTGATTCCGTACAGGCCGTTGCTTATCAGGGCAGGATCAAACGAGAACCCGGTTGCACAAAGATAAGACAGCAGGATAGCTATCGCAATGGTAATGACCGGTACTGCCGTGGAAATCATTCCGAGGCCCACTCCGCCGATGATGACAGTGGCGGAACCTGTCTTGGAACTCTCTGCAAGCTTCTGCGTAGGCTTGTAGGAATGAGAGGTGTAATACTCGGTAGCCTTGCCTATTATGACTCCTGAAACAAGACCGAAAATCACGGAGAGGGAGAGCTGCCACCAGTTTTGGAAGCCGAGGAAATAGAACACTCCGAAAGAAACGACAGCTATGAGTCCCGCACTGAGATTGGTACCGCGGCTGAGGGATCCAAGGAGTTCCTGAAGTCCGGCTCCCTCCTTTGTGCGAACCGCATAAATTCCAAGCACTGAGAGAAGAACACCGATGGAAGCGATACACATAGGAGCAAGGATAGCCCTGGTCTGGGCATCGATATCTCCGAAGAACGCGGAAGCTCCGAGAGCCATAGTCGCGAGAATGGAGCCGCAATATGACTCATAAAGGTCGGCTCCCATGCCGGCTACGTCACCTACATTGTCACCTACATTGTCAGCGATGGTGGCCGGATTCCTCGGATCATCCTCCGGAATGTCAGCCTCTACCTTGCCGACGATGTCAGCCCCGACGTCTGCAGCCTTGGTGTAAATACCTCCGCCCACTCTCGCAAAGAGAGCCTGGGTGGATGCGCCCATGCCGAAAGTAAGCATGGTAGTGGTGATGGTCACGAGGACCTGTGACGGATTAGGGTCACTTACAAAAGCCTTGAGGACAACATACCAGATGGATATGTCAAGAAGGCCGAGTCCCACGACTGTAAGGCCCATCACTGCACCGGAACGGAAAGCGAGCTTGAGACCGGCATTGAGAGAGCGGGTCACCGCATTGGCTGTACGTGCAGACGCATAAGTGGCAGTTTTCATCCCGATGAATCCTGCAAGTCCGGAGAAGAAACCTCCGGTGAGGAATGCGAACGGAACCCAAGGGTTCTGGATGTGGAATCCATAAGCCAGAATTGCAAAGAACACAGCAAGGATGATGAATACGATCGTCACGACCTTGTACTGCTGTTTGAGATATGCCATGGCCCCGTCACGGACATATTGGGCAATCTCTTTCATGGTTACCGTCCCCTCACTCTCCTTCATCATCTGCCTGAAGAAATGCCAGGCAAAGAAAAGAGCTATTAAAGACGCTGCCGGCACAATGTAGAATAGTGAATCCATACGTATTGAATAATTATTATAACGAAAATATCTTTAACGTTTCTTGCTTTCGGCCCGAAAGTAGCTGCTTTCGTTTGCAAATATAGATAAATTATTCCGTTATGAACAACAATTGTACGGATTTTTTTGAAAGATAATGAAAAAAAGAGAAGACCGGCCGGATTATTGTCATCCAGCCAGCCTCTCTCAAAGGTTGTAATATTTCAAAGTCCTTACGGACTCTTACAGACTATTCTGCCTTTGCCTCTTCTGCTGCAGGAGCTTCAGCTACAGGAGCCTCAGCGGCCTTCTTGGAACGGCTGCGGCGGGTAGCCTTCTTGGCCTCCTTCTTTGCAGGAGCGGAAGCGAGAGCTGCGTCGTTGAAGTCAACAAATTCAACGAGAGCCATCTCAGCTGCGTCACCCTGCCTGAAACCGGTGTGGAGGACACGGAGATATCCGCCCGGACGGTCAGCGATCTTCGGAGCTATCGTACGGAAGAGCTCAGCTACTGCATTCTTGTCCTTGAGATAACTGAATACAACACGGCGTGAGTGTGTCGAATCGTCTTTTGACTTGGTAATGAGCGGCTCCACATAGGACTTCAGCGCCTTAGCCTTGGCAACGGTCGTATTGATTCTCTTATGCAGGATAAGAGAGCAGGACATGTTTGCGAGGAGAGCCTTGCGGTGAGAGCTCTTGCGACCAAGATGATTGATTGCTTTATTATGCCTCATAATTAAACGTTATTCTTTTTCTTAGGTTCAATATTGTACTTGGTGACATCCATACCGAATGTGAGTTTCATCTTGTCGAGCATCTGGTCAATCTCGTTGAGCGACTTGCGTCCGAAGTTGCGGAACTTCATGAGCTCCGGCCTTGAATAGGACACGAGGTCTGCAAGCGTATCGATCTCAGCAGCCTTCAGGCAGTTGTATGCCCTCACTGAAAGGCCGAGGTCGGAAAGCTTGTTGAGAAGGAGATGCCTCATGCGGAGTGACTCCTCGTCAAGCTCCTTCGAATCCGGTTTCACCGTGCTCTCGAGAGCAAGTTTCTTGTCATCGGTGAAGAGCTTGAAATGATAGATAAGGATGTTTGCAGCGTCCTGAAGAGCAATGTTCGGGGTGATTGAACCGTCAGTGACGATTTCGAGATTCAGTTTCTCGTAGTCTGTCTTCTGCTCAACTCGCCAGTTCTCCACGGTCCAGTTCACCTTGCGGATAGGGGTGTAGATGGCATCCACCGGAATGGTTCCGATAGGAGTGTTCTCATCCCTCTCCTCGTCAGCCGGAACAAAGCCGCGGCCCTTGGTGATGGTGATGGAAATCTCGAGTTTGACAGAAGGTTCGAGCGAACAGATGTGCAGCTCAGGATTGAGCACCTTGAAAGAAGACAATCCTTTGGAGATATCCTCTGCAGTAAACTCCTGTTTACCGCTAATTGTGATATTTGCCACCTCGGAATCCACGGACTCGACCATCCTCTTGAATCTCACCTGTTTGAGATTCAGGATGATGTCCTGCATTCCCTCAATCACACCCGGAATGGTGGCGAACTCCTGGTTCACCCCGGAAATGCGGATCGAGCTGATGGCAAAACCTTCCAGAGAAGACAAAAGAATGCGGCGAAGGGCATTGCCGATGGTCTGACCATATCCAGGCTCAAGAGGCCTGAACTCGAAACGGCCGACGGTGTCGGTGCCTTCGAGCATTATCACCTTATCCGGTTTCTGAAATGCTAAGATTGCCATATTAATTCTTTTTAGGTGTTACTATTACTTGGAGTACAGGTCGACGATCAGCTGCTCGTTGATGTTCTCAGGAATCTCGGTCCTTGCAGGAACATTGAGGAACTTGCCGGTAAGTGTCTTTGCGTCGAACTCAAGCCATGAGTACTTGTGAGCGGAAGCCACGCTTGCCTGGATAACCTCAAGACTCCTTGACCTTTCACGGACTGCAACCACGTCACCCGGTTTCACCATGGATGAAGGGATGTTGCATACAGCACCGTTCAGGGTCACATGGCAGTGGAGGACGAGCTGTCTTGCTGCTGCCCTTGTAGGAGCGATCCCAAGACGGTAAACGATATTGTCAAGCCTTGACTCGAGAAGGAAGAGGAGGTTCTCACCTTTCTGTCCCTGCATGCGGCAGGCTTTCTCATAAGTATTGCGGAACTGTCTCTCAAGAAGGCCGTACATATATTTAACCTTCTGCTTCTCCTTGAGCTGGTTGCCGTAATCTGTAGCTTTTCTTGCACGCTTTCTTGCAGCGCCGTGCTGTCCCGGAGGGAAATTTCTCTTCTCGAAATATCTATCCGCTCCAAAGATCGGCTCGCCGA
>JBJEBJ010000079.1:0-7608 GCA_051869955.1 Candidatus Cryptobacteroides sp. | reverse complement strand
TGTTTACAAATACAGTTAAAGAACATTAATCTTGACATTTCTCATTTCTTTACAATGAATACCTATCCTACACGTTTTCCAAGTTAACAATGTATAATTATGTCCCATTTTATACGTAAAAATGTATATATGTAGGATTATATTCGTACCTTTGTCGGCGTATACGTGTTGGTTTGTCACTTATAGGGGGTAGGGGCGGAAAAAATCGTGCATTTATTCAGAAATCCGCTTGTACAAATGGATTTTCGTAAATTCGTGTCCTACATTGGAACAAAAAACCTACATTTTGGCTTTCCCCGCGTATTTACGCAGAAAAATTAATTGATTACTATATAATGATAACACATGGACAACAACCTGAAGATTGAGACGCTGCACAACCAGCTTATCGTGCTCTCCCGCGACACCAAGTACGACTTCGAGTCCTTAAGGTGCGACTGGGGAAAGAACAACTCGCGCGAGTACGGGTTTTTATTGTCCCGTTTCCGAAAGTCGATGCGTATGCTCGCGGCGGACTGCCCCGTCAGGTGGTACAGGGGCAACTACTACATGTTCAACGGAAAGGTGTACGAGGTCACGGAGCCCGACGTGATAGAGATGGCTTACATGCAGCTGCTTGAGGACATGGCTATAAGTGCCGTCCTCACGCGCGGCTCCTTTATGAGCGATTTGTTCATGAAGACGATACGCCTGTGCAACATGCTCGTGCCGCACTTCGACATAGTGGCGTTCAACAACGGGGTCGTGGATTTCGGCACCAACCTTGTGGAACCGGAGCTTATGCCCTTCTCGCCCGAGTACCACGTCACCTACTACCACCCGTACGACTTTGACCCGAAGGCGAAGTGCCCGAGGTGGCTCAACTTCCTTCACGAGGTGCTTCCCGACAAGGCGTCAAGGCTTATCCTGCAGATGTTCCTTGGCTTGGGTTTGGTGCAGAGGGGCACGGCGCACAACATATACGAGGGAAGGGAGTCGGCGAAGATAGAATTGTGCCTGCTGCTTGTGGGAACGGGCGCAAACGGCAAGAGCGTGGTGTTCGACGTGGCGTGCCAGCTTTTCGGGCAGGACCGCATAAGCAAGATGGACTACGGCGACCTGACAGCTGAGGGCGACGAGGGAATGAGGGGCAGGTATCCTATCCGCAACGCCATATTCAACTGGTCGTCCGACAGCGACCCCCGCAAGTTCGGGCGCAAGAACACGGGAATGTTCAAGCGTCTCGTGTCGGGCGAGCCGGTGCCGATGAGGGAACTCGGCAGGAACGTCCTTGAATCGAACTCCATTCCTTACCTTATATTCAACCTCAACGAGCTGCCTTTCCCCGATGACGCGTCATTGGGGTTCATAAGGAGGCTCCAGTACGTGAGCTTCGACGTCACCGTGCCAAAGGACAGGCAGGACCCCGAGCTGTCGGCCAAGATTATACGCCATGAGCTGTCGGGTGTGTTCAACTGGGTGTTCCGCGGTATGCTGGAGCTGAGGAAGAGAAAGTACCGCTTCCCTGCAGCGGAGGGGTCGAAGAGGCAGCTCCTGAAGTCGCTGTTGCAGTCTCAGCCGATACTCGCGTGGATAAGGACTTACTCGCTCAGGTGTGACGCGGAGGCGAAGAACGAGCAGCCCGTGTGGATGCCGAGCAAGCTCCTTTACGAGTCGTTCACGCAGTTCTGCCGCGACAACGACGTTGAGGAGAAGGACATACCATCGACAAACAAGTTCGGGCGCGCCATGTGGGACAAGTGCGGATTCCTCAAGAAGAGGATGCAGGACGGAATCAAGTACCGCGTATACGGCATGGACGAGGTTACGCTGATGGAGCACATGCTCATTACCGACGTTCCGGGCGACCGTGACCTGGAGGAGCCTGAGAGCTTCATCAAGGACGATGACTGATTTGATTATTCACATTTTAAAACGTTTCATATATGAAGAAGTACAGAAAAGCCATTAAGATTACGGGCGAGTGTGCGGTGGAGCTGTATGCCTGCCCCGTCGTTAGGGGGATGACAAAGCTTGACACCCCCGAGATTGTCGAGACATCATCGGGCGTGGAGGTCGTGGAGACCCTGTCGAGCGTCGTTGTCAAGTTCGACAACTGCAAGAAGACTACCGTCAAGAGCGGAATGTATATCGTAGAGGACGTGTGCGGCCATTACGAGCTTATGACCGCCGATGAGTGGGCGGAGGTCAAGGACGACACCATCGAGGACGTTCCCGAGAATCCCGAAGAGCTGCCCGAGCCTGTCGTTCCGTCGGATTCCGTAAACGAGGAGGGCGAGTGATGCGGAAGGGCTACTACCGCTTCCATAACGGCATCTATCCGCGGAGTCTGTACGTGGCTGTCGGGGTGGACGAGGGCTACGTCAACGAGGCGTTCTTCTCTGACAGGGGAAGACTATCCATTGATTGGGAAGGCTCCGACGCCCTCACCTTCGACGAGATAAAGGAACGCTCGTCAGGCGTGTACGGCTCCCTTGTGGTGTTCCGCTCCAAGAGGGAGATGACCGCGAAGGTGATGGCCCACGAGGCCGTGCATGTCATTGACTCGTTCATGGATGTCCTCGGTATCGAGAGGGCTGAGAACGGCACCAACGAGCACCTGTCCTACCTTATGGGATGGATTGTCGGATGTATGGACGATGTTAGGGGCGGGAAGACTGAGACTGTTAAACCTAATAACAACAAAAGAAAGGACAAGAAATGAAGATTGAGTTTGGAGTGCCCGTGCATGTGGGCAATTACGTGATTAAGAAGTACAACCGCACGCTCGGAAGGAAGGAGCTTGCGGAGCTTAGAAGAATATCGGGTGTGCCCGACGACGTGGCGAAGCACCTTGAAAGGGGAAGGCTTCCGTTTATAAAGGTGTCAACCGCAAGCGGCTCTTGGGGCGTGGAGTTTGTCATCGGAACGTCGATGTACGAGGCTCTTGATGACCTTAACGTGGTGTTTGACGATGAGGGCAGACGCCAGCTAACGGGTGTCGAGGCAAGGAACACCGAGGCTATCTTTGTCGGTATGCTCGCCGACACTACCACGGTAGGTGACTACGAGTACCAGGTGGCGAAGCAGAAACTTCTGAAAGAATATCTTGACCGCGCTTCCAAGGTTGCGAATGCCAAGGCTGACGAGGGCAAGGGCGAGGAAGAGATTGTCAAGGAGAACGAGCAGGCCGCACAGGAGGTTCTTGACGCGGAGGAGCACAAGGCGATGGTTCTTGACATGGCGGGTCGTGTAGTAAAGGACAAGGAGGGCAAGTGATGGACGTAACGGAAAGACTTATCAATATCATCGAGGACAGGAAAGCCTTTGATGACGCAATGTTTATCATACAGGAAGCCGCCGAAACAAAGGAGCTGCCGTCGCTTAACTGTATCCCGTCATTCAGTGACGAGTTGATAGAGGACAGGATTACCGCTATCCTTGAACTTGTCACAGGCAAGGAATACAAATAAAAGATAGAGGGCGACTGATAACAGCCGCCCTCGTTTATTAACCTTAAATTTATACAAATTATGACCCCGAAGAGTTCATAAGTGTGGTGCAAAGTTACACACCAAAACCGTTAGCACCAAATTCCGTTAACACTTTTAACCTTTAGGCTTCGGTTTTAACTTTGCTTTGCCATTTTTGAATATCAGGCAGTCATCGCAGCATGTAGGATAGTTGTACGGCAAGAAACTGTGAATAGTCGTGTCTTCCACCTGTATGTCATCCTGCTTAATCCTTGAATACTCGGCAATGAGCTTTGTCTGCTCGGTCCACTCCTTGCTTCCCTCCTTGTATCGCCTTCTCGCTATCACAAGGTCTTTGAGAATCTTTTCCTTTGAAGTCTCCTTGGCAAGTTCCTCGGGGGTCAGGTCTTCCTTCTCCCTTGTCCTCTCGCCCTTCACGTCCTCAATGCGCTTCTGCACGCTTTCGAGGGATTCGAGTTTCTTCTTCTCCCTTTCGAGCATTGCGTTTGACCAGCTCGCTCCCTCCCCGTTGAACGCGACGTTCCACGCGTTGTCAACAGACCATCCGACCGCGCGGAGGTCCGCGTAAATGAGATAGCGTTCGTCAGCCATCCCGTACCTTTTCGCCTTCCTTTGTACTTCGGGCGTCAATACATATCCTTCCATAGTTATTATTTATTATCGTCATTTTCAAAAATAAACTCTACGAGGCAGCAACATCGAGCGTGATACAATGGAGGATTCTGACCAAGCTTGTGGATGTACGCACATTCGTCGTCACAAGTGGCGCAAGGGTAAGAGCTGCCTCGATGTACACGGAATCCGATAGCTCCTATTTTCTCTCCATATTTCTGTTCCGCTTGGCACCACGCAAGACCTATGGTTTCCCTCACGTTCCTCATCAGGTTCTGATACGCCGACTTGTAGAATCCCCTGCCATAGCTCGGATTGGCTATGTTTATGTCCTCCTTCTGCGCCTTTGTGATGATGGACGATGCGTAAGGGTTCTTGTAGCCCGTCCTTATGGCAGAGAGAACCTTGTCATCTGAATAGCCGAGAAGCGAGCCTGCCTTAATCATTTTTACGATGTCCTCGGCGAACTGGGAGAGATACTTGGTGTTCCTCGAAGCGAATGTCTGCCCGTAGATGTTGCCGGCAATGTAATCGTCAACAGCGTCCGTGCCTATACCGAGAATCTTGCACGATGCCTCGGAATAAGCCTTGACGTATGCCTCGATGTCTCCCGCCGTGGCCCCCATTATACCCTGAGCCTTGGATATGAGGTCAGCCTCTCTTGTCATGCCGCCCGAAGGTGACAAGTGGGTCTTCGACTCCGCTATCACCTTCTTGGCTGCATTAAAGAGTATCGAGGCGGCGTGCGTCTCAGCGTTGCGTCCCGCCTGTGAGCGTTTGATGGCGAACTGTATGCCCCTTTGTTTCTCGTCCATACGTTACTTTTTAAGGGTTCTCTTCCAATTTGAACGCCCAGGCCAATTTCGGTTCTCGTCATACGTGTCGTGTTTTCCCTCGCTTGGACGTCCAGGCTTACGACCGCTGCCGCCACCACCTGTATTAATATCCTGTCCCGATTGGTTTCTGTCGATACGTGCCTGTACCTGCATCTGCTGAATATCATTCTGTGCGTCATTGTCGGCACGGGTCAAGTCCATAAGCAAATCCTGCTCATCCTCTTCTTTCTGCTCCTTCATTATACGCTCGAACTCATCGGGCATCGGGAGGTCAGGACAACGCTCGGATGCGGTCTGCTTTGACAGGAACTTGTTCTGTACAGCAGTTGCGATATTGGTGATAAGCTCTGTCTTGTTCTGATGTACGTAGGGCTCAATCCAGGCATTTATTGGCATTGCTGTCATTGTCGCAATCATATTCTCCTGTAAGCCTATTCCGTACTTGGCAATCTCCACTACTTTATTAAGGAACGGCTGCGCTTTCTGCGCGTCGTTTGAAGCCGCCTCGATGGCGGGGGAGTAGAGCAGTTTGAGCGCAACTCCGGGAAGGTCTCCCGATTTCAGTTCGGGCGGCTTGACGGTGAACGAAAGCTCATAGATAAGCTCGTAAGCCTTGTTGAGCTGCGTGGCGAAGGCGTTGGAGGCATCCGTCCCGTTGAGGAATCCGGCCTCGTTGCCCTCGCCTCCCGACATCTTAACGAACTTGGCCGCACCTGTCAGCTCGTCTCCTGAAATCTCCACGTCATCGTCATCCGACTTTACGTAGAATATCGGGAAGGCGTACGCCTTGTTGTTCTCGCATAGATAGGAGAAAGCCTCCTCGTAGTCCTCGATGTTTCTCTGTACGGGTGCCCAACACGGACCTTCCTCGTTCCTGAGATACGCCACGGGGATGAACGGGAATCCGTGCTTCTCCTTCGACACGAGGTTATAGCCGCTGATTCCGAACATTCCCTTAATCTTGTCAACAATCTTCTCTGCCGTGCTCCTGTCGGGATTGACGGTCTCGTCCTTGAAGCGGTAGAGGTAGGTGTTGTCCCACACCTCGACCCACGAGACCCTTACCTGTCCGTCGGAGCCGTAGTCGAAATACTTTCTCGCGAACACCTCCAGCTCGCCCGTTATGCTATTGAAGTGCGGATAGAGGGTGTCGCCCTTCTTGTACGACAGGGCGGTGGCTCCGAACTTGCCGTTGTGCATATAGCCAACGATGGCGGCGTCCGCTGTAATCATATACGATGACATGGCATCGAACATCACGGTTTCCATACCTGCCTGCAGCCATCCCTTCTTGAACTTGACGAGGTTTTCCTTGTCCTTGTCGTTCTTGCTGAGTGAGCCCACGTTGTCGGCAAGCTCAAACTGGATGTCGTTGCCCGTGACGTGGAGGATGTGCTTGGTGGCAATCACCTGCTGGAATGCGAAGGCGGTCCTTGTAATGGGCTGCTTGTACCATCTCCTTCCGCTCTTCGGGTCATCTGGGTCCCAATCTGGGTTCTGTTTCCAAATGTCGGGATAAGCCTCCTCGTCGTATATCCTGTGCGACGTCGGGTAGTACTCCCTCAAGAAGTCAGCCTGTGTCTTGACAAGCATGTTGAGTTTGTCGCAAGGCATGAGGACGTCCATGTCCTCCGTCACCTCGCCCAAGTTGTGGTTCTTGTACCCTTGGGGCAACACCTCGAACCACGGCTTCTTCGTAAGAATTTCCTTAAAGTCTAAATTCGCCATAATCCTTTTATTTTTTTATGTTTCCTCTTTACAAGCGTGAATATCATGATGTAGAACCATGACTCGAAGAAGTCGGGTGAGTGCCCGACGTATTTCTTCGCTATCTTCTTTGGCAGAAGTTTGAAGCCCCTGTCAGAACTCTCCTCATCACGTCGTATACATTTTCTCTCCTTCTGCAGAATCTGTCGTAGCGGGACTTTCTCAAAACCTTTTCCGGAGTATTTCCTTTCAAGCAGTTCATCGGCTATTGATATTTTACGTTCCTTGATGTATCTGTAGAACAGGAAGGCGCACTGCGATTTCAAGTCCTTGTACAGGTACTTTATTCCGTCCTGTTCCTTTCTTTCTGTCGCTATCGGCGCGGCCTGGTTGTTGAACGGCACGGCATCGGGGAAGAAGCCCTTGAAGTACTGGCCTATTCCCTGCATGTCGTATGTGAAGTTACACTCCTCGATTCCCCATTCCCTAAGCGTCGCCTGTACCACCGACACGAGGGTCTTGGAGTCGAGGCGCATCACACGGAGGTCTATGCAGTGGAACCCGAGCCAATGCCACATCACGAAGTTGTCGCCTCCCGTAAACGCGATGTCGGCTGACGCCCTGTGGACGGAATCGTCAAGCTGCTCCGCGTTGTTGAATATGGCTTCCAAGTCCTCCATCTTCACCATATCGTCGCCAGCCGCTTTGTAGTTCCAGTTGGCGTCGAGGTCACGCATACGCTGCTCCTCGTCCTGTTGCGCGAGGTTTGCTATATACGAGGGGTCTGTTGACACGAGCTTGATGTTCTCCGACACGTCCGCGCGGATGAACGTGACGGACTTGATGAACATTTCGAGCTTGTCATACCCGAGTTCGGCGTAGCTGTCCTTCCAAAGGCTGTCAATGATGCCGTGGCACTGCTCGTAAACCTCTTCCCTCGTGTCGCCCCAATAGATTGAGTCGGGCGTGTCGCCGTCCAT
>JBJEBJ010000078.1:0-7853 GCA_051869955.1 Candidatus Cryptobacteroides sp. | reverse complement strand
GATTCCGGAGACGGAGAAAAACTTGAGAGATTCGGAGAATACTACATGATCCGCCCCGAGCCCAAAGCTCTGTGGGGCAAGACATTGACGGCATACCAGTGGGAAAAGGCCGCGCATACCAGATTCCGTCCGGGAGCAGGCTTCGGCAAGGCCGGGAAGGAGGACAGCGGCACGTGGGAGAGACTCAAACGCACTGATGACCAATGGTATATCAGATACAACGGGGCACAGGAAGGACTCGATTTCACATTGAGGCTCGGCCTGACCTCGTTCAAGCATGTAGGCGTCTTTCCGGAGCAGGCATCGAACTGGGAATACATCTACCGTGAGACGTCAAGAATCGTGTCTGCGGCCAGGTCTTCCGTCAAAACTGACGGCAATATTGAGGATACCCAGAAGCCCAAGGTCCTGAACCTGTTCGCCTATACGGGAGCCGCATCATTGGCTGCCAAGGCTGCCGGAGCTGACGTGACACATCTCGACTCCGTGAGGCAGGTCGTGACATGGGCCCGTGGCAATATGGAGAAAAGCCGGATGGACGGTATCCGCTGGATCGTCGAGGACGCAATGAAATTCGCGCGCAGGGAAGCCCGCAGGGGTAATGTCTATCAGGGAATTATCCTGGATCCTCCTGCATACGGGCACGGTCCGGACGGGGAGAAATGGAAACTGGACGAATGCCTGTTCGACATGATGAAATGCGTCCGGGAAATCCTTGCCCCGAAAGACAGCTTCATGGTGCTGAACCTGTATTCCAACGGGTTTTCGCCTCTTCTCGGGGAAACTGTTGTGCGTGAGGCATTCGGCCTCGGACACGGGACAGACAGCGCGGCAATGCTGGAATCCGGAGAGCTGGCTCTCAGGGACAGGACCGGCAAGACGCTGCCTCTCAGCATTTTCGTAAGGCTTAAACGTTAATCTATAATTATATTATGAAGACTTCAAGATTATTTGCAGCCGCCACAGTTGCGGCAATGGCAGCGGTTCTTGCATCATGCACCGCCGGTATCCGGAAAGATGACCTCGTGGGAATATGGGTGCAGCCCGTGCCGGGAATGGCAATGGTGCAGGGCATCGAGTTGAAGGCAGACGGAAGCGCCAGGGCGGTGAACATGGCAACATTGCAATATGACAGCTGGACACTGGATGGCAGGAACATCATCCTCAGCGGCAGCAGCATTGGCAACGGCACGAGCTGCAGCTTCTCGGACACACTCGGCATTGTCAGTATAAGCCGGGATAGCCTCAGCCTGAAAAAAGGAAGCCTGATTCTGGAATACGGCCGGTCGGTGGAGGAATGCGGTTTTTCGGCCAATCCGGGAACCATCATGAAGGGAACTGTCACTTTCGGGCCCGAAGTCCACAAATTCCGCCCGGTCGGTGAGGACAAGGAATATTGGATTATAGACAAGTCCGGTTATTTCCAAACGAAATACAACGAATCCGGCGAGGCCGTATGGTCTGCAGAAGCAAAACTGGAGATGAAGGAAATTGATGCATCCGCCTCGGAATTCGGGAAAGACTATGACGGCACTTTCCAGGTCCTCAGGGTCATCAGCATATCAGACAACAAACAATAGTATTTATGCCACGCAAAGAGAAAATCCGTGAAATGTTCGACGGCATTGCCGGTGACTACGACAAACTGAATCACATAATGTCCCTGGACATTGACAGGACCTGGCGCAAACGGGCCCTGAAACGGATTTTCCGTGCTACTGCGACTGAGCGACGCAGATTCCGTATGGAGGGCGAGCGACCGGCCTGGAGTCCTGCCGGGATACTCGACATTGCCTGCGGAACGGGAGATTTCTCGATTGCCATCGCAAGGGAAATGCTCAGGCGCGCCAATCGCCGGAAAGATGACGGAGGACAATGCCGGGCCACCGGTCATGTGACAGGAGTGGACCTGTCAGACGGGATGCTCGGGGTAATGAGGGAGAAGGTCGAAAAAGAAGGTCTCGGCAATATAATCTCTTGTGAGACAGGAGACTGCGAGAACCTGCGTTTCCCTGACGGGTCATTCGACAGGGTCACGGTAGCTTTCGGAGTCAGGAATTTCGAGAATAGGGAACGAGGCCTGAAGGAAATGCTGCGAGTCCTCCGTCCGGGAGGCCGCATGGTGATTCTGGAACTGTCCGTGCCGTCCAATGCATTCTTCAGATGGCTGTTCAATCTGTATTTCCTGCACATCCTCCCGGTCATCGGAGGCAAAGTGTCCGGCGACAAGTCCGCCTACAGATATCTCCCTGCATCAGTCCTCGGCTTCCCCGGCCGCAAGGCCTTCATGCAGACCCTTCGCGACTGCGGTTTCACCAATGTAACTCACAAGGCGTTCACCCTCGGCATCTGCAGGATGTACACGGGAGAAAAATGATCTGGATTATTCACATCCAAGCCTTTTTGCCAGCAGTGCTTTGTAACGCTCCTTCATCTGACTGTCAAGGAAGGATGAATCAATGAAGTCACAGAACGCAGGGTAGAGCTTGATATATTTCTTCTTGAGATTGGAGAACACTTTTGCGGGGATACCACAAGTTTCGAATGCTTTCTCGAAATCTGAATCTTTGAGATTCTTTTTTCTGCCGTTCAGGATCAGCGCCAGCTCCTCGTCATCCGCAGGATTGACTATGGCCACGTTAAGCATATCGTATGCTGGAGCCAGACGCACGCCACCACTTGGCTGAAATAGTGAGAAGTTCTTAAGATGCATAT
The DNA here is from genome assembly GCA_051869955.1 of Candidatus Cryptobacteroides sp. Lineage (GTDB taxonomy): Bacteria > Bacteroidota > Bacteroidia > Bacteroidales > UBA932 > Cryptobacteroides. The sequence goes on along the minus strand of JBJEBJ010000078.1, from coordinate 5,138 downwards.
CGTTGTTGCCGGTCAGCCAGGAGAAATACACGACCTCGAGGAAGTCTGTTACGTCCATCTGAGGATTTGAAGAATACTTTCTGACAGCCTTTGCAATCTGCTCGTATGAACTTTTGTATTTATGCTCGGTCTGGCGCTCAGTGAGTTGGCACATATCCTCCAACGCAATCTTGTCGCCGTCTTTTGTACGGTCTATCCTTCTGGTTATGTATCCGAGCGAACCATCCTTCATCCTTATCAGGGAGTGGGGGACAATTTTGATCTTGGCGAGCCGGGCAAGATGCATTGTCAAATCCTCATTCTCCGGAAGCATAGCGAACCGTTCCGTCTGAGGCTTGAAAATGTAGTCGCCCCATAGTCCAACGATAGTAAGCTTCCGGCTGTCCCGGTGTTTGTCCAAATGAAGTGATAATTTCGGCTGCACACCGGTCAGTGTTGTCTGCGACTGGATGATTTTTTCCGCAAGTTCATCCATTTCATCCCTCGTATAGTTCAAAGCTGGCGCCTCCGTAGTTCCGAAGAACTTCTTCGCGCACTCCTTGTGGAAATCGACTTCTCCTGGGGCCAATTCCTTATAGCAATACAGGCACTTACTCATCAGCTTCATCATTTAGCGGTTCAACACTAACTGCCCCGATGCAGTCCTTGCAGCAAAGCAGAAGCAGCGCATAACGGTCCAGTTCGCTGATATCCGTGTTCCTGAGCGCCACGTCCAACAACCATCCTTCCGGGATCAGCCCGTCAAAGAAAGGGAAGAGGACAGGAGATTTGTACGGCTTGTCGCTGAGCGGCAAAGTAAGGCTGACGGCGGAAGGGGAATCAGATGCCAGATATTCCATGTCATATTGGAATTCGTAGCCTTCGTCTGTCTCCTTAAGGATACCGGCTTTCTTGTCCTTATATTTAATCAAAGCAGCATTCATAACTCGTCACCTTTCTTCCGGGGTACCAATTCATAGTCAAAGAGCGCGAAAACCTGGGCCACCTTGTCCATGCGGACAGTTGCTTTCCCTTGTTCCAGTTCCCTGACGAAGTTCAGACCTACGCCAGACTTCATCGCCAGGTCAACTTGAGTCAGTCCGTTTTCCTTGCGGAGCTGCTTCAGCTTTCTTGATATTAAATTAGTTGCCATAATTACATCCTTTCTGATGCAAAAATACTGAAATATTTCAAAAGTATATCAGTTATGATGTACTTTTTTGCATCGCATGGGCGATTACATGCGGTAGGATGTAATTCCTGGCCTCATACAATAATTGAACCCCGGACAACGGCCTCTGGATGAATTACAGAATGTGTGGAGCTATTGATATCCTGCCGACTATTGCTGCAATTACTGGAGGGATCCGGGTGAACGCTACGATGTCAAGGAAATGTACCCGGAGGTGGTTGAGAGACTTCAGAAAGCCCTTGATGCAATGCGTCAGGAATGCGGAGACAGCAATATGAATGTCATCGGTACAGAAGTGCGGCCTGCTGGTATAACTGCTTCCAGACAGCCACGCCAGCCGGCTCCAGTTCCCGTCCGCCGAGAATGATTTCCGCATCGGCAGGAATCTTTGCCATAAATCGAACAAATCATCTTTACTCAATTATAACTCTCCAAGTATTATTCATCCAACCACCTTCCACTCCTCGATCCGCCTGTTGGCAGTAGAGAAACTTACGCCGATTTTGAAGAGTTTCCGGGGGTCGTCGGCGAAAGGCCTGGCGTAGCCCTTGTCCTCGATCTGCTGCAATGCGGCATCGGCGGTGTTGTCAATCTTCAGCTCCACTATGTAGATGTAGTCCTTCGTCTGGAGGAGCAGGTCAATCCTGCCGTTGCTTGTGCTGCGCTCTGCCTGGACATATTCGCCGAGAAGTTCCATTATGATGTACATCGCATACTGGAAGTTCTTCTCGGAGTCGCCCTGAATCTGGTAAGTGGTGTTTGCAAACAGTGCCTCAAGTATACGCATAAACGTATGCGGATCCCCTGATTTCAGTGCTTTGGCCAGCAGGGATGTCTTCGAAGAGTCATCGGCCGGGTTGACCGGGACATAATATGAGTAAATGAATTCAAGGAAGCCATTCTTGACTTCATCATTAGGAAACCCTAAACGGTATTCATCATATTCGCTGTCGTAATCCTTTATTGTCAGATATCCTGTCTGGAAGAACAAGGAAACCGGTTTGTTGACAATATCCTGCATTCCATTCAATTTGGATGCTGGCACAACGATGTTATCAGACAAGGTCGTTATGTCGAACGATGTCTTTTTCATCACATTCACCAGGAGAGTCGGGGTACCGGTTTCAAACCAATAGTCTTGGAATTTTCTGGAATTGAAGGTGTTCAGTAAACTGAACGGGTTGTACACCCCTGGGGAATCCTCTGAAAAATGATACCCATCGTACTTGTATTTAAGTTTCTGGTAACATTCATCAATACTTAACCGATTCGCTTCGGCCAGTCCCGCGACACTTTCGTTAAAATAATTATGGAGTTCGTCTTCAGAAATACCGCATATATCCGCATAATCTGCATTCAAGGATATGTCTGTCAAATTATTGAGACTGCTGAACACACTAAGCTTGCCAATCTTCGATACGCCAGTCAGGAATCCGAACCGAATCTGTCCGTCCTTGGCCTTCAGCACGCTGTAGAATCCCTGTAGAGCCCTTCTGTAATGCTCGGTAAGTTCCTCATTGCCAAGGTTATCCACTAACGGCTTGTCATATTCATCAATCAGAATAACCACTTGATGTCCTGTAGAGGAATAGGCGGCGTCAATGATGTTCTGGAATCTCAAACCGGGAACTGTGGATGTGGCTTTTGTCCCATATTCAGCCTCCCAGGCGGAGAGTTTCAGGTGAAGTACTTGATCCAGAACGTCTTCTGAGTTGTATGATATTCCATTTAAGTCCAGATGCAATACAGGATATTCCTTCCAATCCTTCTCCAACTGCTCCATTGCCAGTCCCTTGAACAGTTCCTTCTTCCCCTGGAAATATGCTTCCATCGTGGATATAAGAAGACTTTTGCCGAACCGACGGGGACGGCTTAAAAAGCAGTATGTTCCGGAGTTTGCCAGTTTGTGAATCAACGAAGTCTTGTCTACATAAACATAGCCACCTTCACGGAGCTTTTCAAAATTCTGTATTCCAATAGGGTACAACATACTGTTTGCGGTCTGTGTCATCCGCAAATTTAGCAAAAAACGAAAGCAATGGCAAAATTAAATTTGACAATGCCAAGCCCATGGTTATTTCCAGACAGCCACGCCAGCAGGCTCCAGTTCCCGTCCGCCGAGAATGATTTCCGCATCGGCAGGAATGTCAATGCTGACAGCGTCTGAGCGGTAGTTGAGGACAATGTTGAAGCCGTCCCGCCAGGCCGTATATCGGGGCGGAAAGCAGTTCCTGCCAGAGAGTCCCGTTGCGGTCCTTCTGCCCGGTCCTGCCGGGATACTCGACATTGCCTGCGGAACGGGAGATTTCTCGATTGCCATCGCAAGGGAAATGCTGAGGGTCCTCCGTCCGGGAGGCAGAAAGGCCTTCATGCAGACCCTTCGCGACTGCGGCTTCACCAATGTAACTCACAAGGCGTTCACCCTCGGCATCTGCAGGATGTTGGATATACAATTACAATAATGGTGTCATGTAAAGAGGAAGGTATGTAACATCTCCCTCAACCTTGAAATCGGCTGCATGCAAAATAGTAGGGGTAGTCATATAATCTCCAAACTTCTTCATGCACTTCGTAAGGGAAGACAACGTGTAGTTCTTTCCGCTTTTCACTTCTATCGGACGGATGTTGTGGCTGCTTGTCACTTTGTCTTTTTGGAGCAAGAAGTCTATTTCCATACGTTCTTCAGCAACCTCTGATGACTTACTATAGAAAAAGAGCTTGTTACTGCTGGCAGTCAACATTTGGGCCACGATATTCTCAATGAGCATTCCCTCGTTTACCTCCAGTTTCCCAAAGAGCAGTTTCTGGTAAATCTCAGAGGTGACTATACCCTTTTCGTCGAAAGCATGACTGATCAACAGACCCGTATCGTTCATATAACACTTCAATGTCGTTCGGTCTTCGTTCATCTTCAGTCCGATGTTAGGCTCCGTCGAATTATAGCAGATGTTGACAACCCTTGCATCCTTGAGCCAGAAGAAAGCATCATCCCAATCGCGATATTTTGCGCCGGGTTTCAGGGCTGACAGACGGAACTTCTTTTCGTGTTTGGATAACTGGGGAGGAATCTGGTCAAAGACAGACACCACCTTGTCAGCTATTTCGCTGGCATAATTGAAAATGTCGTTACGATAGATAGCCAGAACATCGCGCTTTGCTGCATCTACGGCATCAAAGTCTTTGGTCTCAACATACTTCTTGACGGCCTGCGGCATTCCTCCCACTATCATATAAAGGCGGAATGCATCCATTGCCTGACGATGAAAGACTTGTCCCATCGGCTTCCGCTCCACATACATCTTCCTTATTAAATCCATCAACATGTCGTTACCTGTAGCCCAAAGGAACTCTTCAAAGTCCATCGGGTACATCTGTATAGGACGTTCTTCCGATGGGAGTACAATGCCTTGAGTATTTTTCTTAATACTTACCAAGGAGCCTGTCTCAATATAGTCATACCTTCTATCGGCCACCAAAAACTTGATGGCAGCCCTCGCTTTGGGGCACAACTGAATCTCGTCAAAAATGATGAGCGACTTGCGTTCATGGAGTTTCACCTTGTAGTGCTGGCTAAGATAGAGGAACAGTGTGTCAAGATCTTCCAGATACAGGTCGAACCAGTCTCTTACCATCTGGGGAGCCTTGTTGAAGTCAATGAGGATATATGACTCATACTCATTCTTGGCGAACTCTTCCACAATATAGCTCTTTCCGATGCGTCGTGCTCCCTCCACGAGTAGCGCCACCTCACCGTTTCTTTTCTCCTTCCAGTCAATCAGTTGCTGATATATTTTACGCTTCATAATACTGATGCTACACCTTTTTGAGATTTATTTCGGATTGAACATTACACCTTTTTAAGGTTTTACAATGACGCAAATATACACCTTTTTGAGATTTTTACAAAAAATTGTGTACCGCGCGCGAGAAGTAGACACAGAAAATAATTTTAGATGTTAATATTTTC
>JBJEBJ010000077.1:0-104484 GCA_051869955.1 Candidatus Cryptobacteroides sp. | reverse complement strand
ACAAAGGTAACTAGACTTATTTTATCAACCTACTTTTTTCGTTGATCCGTATAATCTTGAGGCGGCGGGGCTCCTGTGGGGCCCGAACCGTCTCGCAGAGCTCGACCCCACCATTCGCTGCGCTCATGGTTCCCCCTCTTACGGTGCCGAGGGTGGCACGGGTTCTGCCCCCCACAGGAGCCCCGCCGCCTTGCCTGATACATTCCAGAAGACAAATAAACCCTCCCATCCCTTGAGTCCTCAAAAAAATTAATTATTTTTGTAATTTACATAAGTTCCGCCTTGTTGGAAGGGCGCGAAACTTGAATTGCAGCTGATAAATGAGAAAAGCTAAATCAATATTGTCCAGGATCTGGGTTCCGGCCGTGCTGGTCGGAATGGCGGCCGTGCAGACTTTCGGAATGGACCTCGCGAGACGCGAGGTTTCCCCGGAAGCGGAAATGACAACATCCTGCGACACTGTAATATATGAGAACGGGAAAATCTTCTCCAAATTCCGCGACCTCTACGGGGAACGCGATGTCGTGGACACGTTGACCCCGGGCATATCAGGAGAGGACAGCACCATCGTGAGGATAACCGCAAGAGACACCATGAAAGTGCCTGATTCATTGAGGTTCACCGATCCTTTCCGATACAAGTACTACGTCGCCATCAAGGATTCATTGACCCACGTCATCGTGAGGGACTCTCTCCGCAATGCCGGGGACTCATTGGACTGGCCGAAACTGGATTCCCTCTACAGGCTCGATTCGATAGAGACCGCCATCAGGAAATTCAATGAATGGTATGCCTCATTGGACAAGGCCGCGCGCAAGAAATATGATTTCGAGCAGAAGATGAAGGCAAGGCAGGCACGCGTGGACAGCATCCTGAACGCCAAGGACAGCCTTGCAGCCATCAAGGACAGTATCCGCGAGAACACTCCGAGGATTCTCGAAACCTTTGCCGTACCGGATTCCATGTTCTATAAACGAATCATCACATGGAACAAGGGGAAGACCTTCAATGACGTGAAACTGCACGACCTCGACACCTCCTACAATTATTATTTCAACGACTACCCGTTCATGCGCAACAACGTGAACGTCAGCTATTTGGGAATCTCCGGTTCCGCAGTGGAGCCGTTTGACTTCACGAAGAGGACCAGCGATGAGGGAGTGTCGTTCTACACGCCATACGAATGCTATACATACAGCCCGTACACCCTGCCGATGTACAACACCAAGACTCCGTACACGGAACTCGCCTATTGGGGAACCCTGTTCGCGAATGCAGAAAGGGCCGAAAACGAGCTGCATATCATGACGACACAGAACATCCTCCCGTCATGGAACTTCGCCCTGGAATATGACAGGTACGGTGCTAACGGAATGCTTGAGAACGAGGATGTTGACAACAGGACCTGCGTCATCAGCTCCAATTACATGGGAAAACGTTATCTCATGCACGCCGGATACATCTACAACAAGATGTCCAAGGGAGAGAACGGAGGAATCGTGGACAATTTCTGGATCAGGGACACCACAGTGGGCTCGAGGGAGATTGACGTAAGGCTCAAGGATGCATCGACATTGATCAAGAAGAACACACTCTTCCTCGACCAGACCTACAGGATTCCGTTCAATTTCATCAACAACATCAGGGAAAAGAAAGTTATCAGGAGGGAGAACGCAATGAGGGACAGCGTCGCGGCAACCGGTGACAGCACCGCGATAATGGAAATCGATGAGTATCTTGCAGCAAAGGCTGCGGAAAGGGCCGGGGCGGCAAAGACAGACACCCTGAACACTGACATCACCACGGCATTCATCGGGCACAGTTCGGAATATTCCACATACAGGAAAATATATGAGGACAGGATAGAATTGGCTGACTCCAACGCGAGGAATCTGTACAACAACAATTTCTACCTCAACCCGGTTGCGACCCACGACTCGCTGCGTGTCATGAAGTTCGAGAACAAGGTGTTCATCAAGCTCCAGCCGTGGTCAAGCGACGCGATTGTATCGGCACTGAACGTCGGCATCGGAGACAGGCTGATGAACTATTACATGTTCCCGAGGGACGGATATCTGATGAAAAAAAGCGGAAATACCGTATGGAACTCGGCCTACATCTACGGAGGAGCCAGGGGACAGTACAAGAAATACTTCACATGGGATGCCGAGGGTTATTACACCTTCATGGGCAAGGAGGTCAATGACATGGGAATCAGCGCCAACGCATCATTCAGCATGTATCCTTTCAGGAGGCACAGGAAGAGTCCTATGACATTGTCAGCCCATTTCGAGACAAGTCTCGACGAACCAGAGTATTACCAGCAGCATTATTATTCGAACCATTATGTATGGGACAATGACTTCGACAAGATATCCAAGACCCAGGTGACCGGCTCATTCTCGGTCCCTCACTGGCAGCTGGAGCTGAGTGCGGCCTGGACATTGATGAAGAACCATGTCTATTACAATGAAATGGCACTCCCGCAGCAGGAAAAGAGCGGGGTAAGCGTGCTCAAGGTAGCCCTCAACAAGAATTTCAAGATCGCCGGAATACATCTCGACAACCAGGTGCTGTTCCAGGTGTCATCCAATGACGATGTCATACCTGTCCCGATGCTGGCAATCAATTCGAGATGGTACTGGCAGTTCAACGTGGTGAAGAACGTGATGCAGCTCCAGCTCGGAGCCAATGTCACATACAACACGAAATGGTATGCCCCGGGATATAGTCCCGCCCTCGGAATGTTCTACAACCAGAAGGAGGAGAAATACGGCAACTGCCCTTATATCGATGCATTCGTGAACGTGCAGTGGAAGCGTGCATGTATATTCGTCAAGTTCGTGAACGCCGGAATGGGATGGCCGATGGACAAGGCTGACTATTTCAGCGCCCACGGCTACATCAGGCCTCAAAGAGGACTCAAGCTGGGAGTATTCTGGCCGTTCTACATGCAGCCTGCACGGAACAAGAGTGTGAGCGGATCGGCAGGAAAGATCGGGGGCAGTTCCTCAAGCGGAAGCATGGGAGGCGGAATGGGAGGCGCCATGGGCGGACTCGGAGGCTTCAGCGGAGGCAGGCAATCATCCAGGAACGGATTCTGACAACACTTTGTAATATGAAAAGGCACAGGAAACGCAGGATCGTGATGAAATATGTACTGCCTTCGGTGGCAGTCATATTGATTGTGCCCATGCTCCAGCAGACAGTACTGAAACCGGAAGCGTTTGACGGAAGAACGGTACGATGCGCAATCGCCATTGACCGAAACTCTCCCGTAATGCATTATCCGATAGGATACAATTACGAAATGCTCCGCAAATTCATTGGCCAGATCGGCAGGGAACCTGAAATAGTCCTGGGCGGCAGGGAGTATCTCGACTCCCTCAGGGACGGGACCGTGGACATCGTCGTGATGCATTATGCAGACTCCGCCCTGACCTCGGAAGAATTCCTCCCGTCCATACCTGCGGCAGACAGTTCCACATGGGTGACCGGCGCCGGGAGGACGGAGGAAATCAGGACTGTGAACACCTGGCTATCACACTATTTCACCACTCCGGAACATACGGAAGCCGTGAAGAGATTCACCCCGTCATATGAGCCATACCGCAGGGCCTCAGGCGGATGGAAATACAGCACCATAAGTCCTTATGACGAGATGATAGGACGATATGCCGCATCCATCGGCTGGGACAGGCTGATGCTCACGGCACTTGTATGGCAGGAATCCAAATTCCACATCGAGGTACAGTCTCCGAGAGGGGCGGTCGGGCTCATGCAGCTGATGCCGAGGACAGCAAGCCATTTCGAGGCAGAGGACCTGCTGGACCCGGAAGAGAACCTGAGTACCGCAGTAAAGCTTCTTGCACGGCTGCAGCGGATGTTCAGGGACAATGCCGACAGCGAGGAGGAGCTGATGAAATTCACGCTCGCCGCCTACAATGCCGGAGAAGGACGGATAAGGGACTGTATATCATACGCCGCATCCATCGGAGCGCCCCACAGGACATGGGATGACATTGTAGCGGTCATACCGGACATGAGGGAGGACACCATACTGGAGTCAGAGACGGTCAAGCTGGGGAAATTCAAAGGCTACGAGACGATAAATTATGTCACGAGCATGATGAACCTGTACAATGCCTTCTACACTATTGTGCACGGACAGTCTTTGCCGGGTCGACATGTGACACAAACAGACACGGCAGCAGCAGGAGCACCATTATCAGCAGATACGACACTGCATCAGCCGCAAGTACCTGAAGAAGATTGACATGCACAGGCACCCAGGACACGAAATAGTTTTCTGGATTGAGATGCAGGAAATGAGTTGTCCGCTGCAGTATGCAGAACAGGAATGCCGCGGCATTGCCGGCAACCATGCCTTTGAGGACGACTGCTGACGAGGTCCTGAGGAACACCGAGGATATATCCCTGTCGGACATCCCGACGGACTTGAGGATTCCTATCATCCGGATATTGCGGAACAGCATTATCAGAAGTGCGGAAATCATATTGAAGCCGGCCACTATCACCATCAGTATGAGGACGAAAAGCACATTGAAATCAATGAGGTCCAGCCATGTGAAAATCTGGGGGAAACGCCTCACGGCCGAGGTGGCAATCACGGTATCCTCGTCCTCAGGGGTATTGAACAATATTCGGGCACCGATTTCCTCGCACACTTCGGCAAGTGCGGCAGTCCCCTGCCATCTGTCCTTGAGGACGATTTCCAACGCGGAAACCTCTTCCTCATTCCACCCGTTCACCCTCTGCATGTCCTCAATACCAGCATAGACAACCAGATTGTCGTCGGAGCCGAGCACGTCGTCATAGAATTCCCTGATATGGAACTTCCTTGCCTTGACCCTGGAGCTTATGAAATAGGTCAGGAGCGGATCCCCTTCCGAGAGTCCCAGCATCTGTCCGAGACGCTTTGGAACAGATACATAGAGGCTGTCTCCCCCGCCCGGGACGCCTTTGAATATGACACCATGTATATTGTCCCCGGACTTCACTATTCCGGCCCTGTAAACCGCCGGAGTGACAGAGCGGATGCATTCCATTGAATCCACCGACGGGAGAAATCCCGGATAGCGCGGAATCGGATTGTCCTCACCTATATAATCCATATAAGGAGAGGTAAGCTGGATATCCCCTGATATGCCGGCAATTCCGGCCCTCAGTTCATGACGGAAGCCTGAGGAAACCGCTACCGCAATAATGATAATGAAGGAAGCGATAGCGATGGTGTACACCGCTATCCTTCCCTGAAATTTCAGTTTACGTGATATGAATGCCGGGGCACCCACTACCAGATGTGAACTCTTTCGCTTTCCGGCCTGTACATCTTGTCTCCTTCAGCGATTCCGAAGGCATCGAAGAACGACTGGAAATTGCGGAGTGATACATTGACCCTGTTCACTGCGAGAGAATGAACGTCGAGCTTGGTCAGCCTGGCCTTTTCCTCGTCGCGGATGTTCTGAGCCCAGATGGCCGCGTATGAGAGATAGAATCTCTGCTCCGGAGTGAATCCGTCAATGAGACCCGGACGTTTCCCGGCTATGGCGTTCTGCATCGCAGAATAGGCAATGCTGAGTCCGCCGTGGTCACCGATATTCTCTCCGAGAGTAAGCCTGCCGTTGCACTTGAGACCAGGCATAATCTCCACCTCATCGAACTGAGCCACAAGCACTTCCGATTTCTCCTTGAATTTCTCGGAGTCCTCCTCGGTCCACCAGTTGGACATGTTGCCGTCCTTGTCGAACAATCTTCCCTGATCGTCGAAGCCGTGGGACATCTCGTGTCCGATGACAACTCCAATACCGCCGTAATTCACCGCATCATCAGCATCCGGATTGAAGAAAGGAGGCTGGAGTATGGCAGCCGGGAAACAGATCTCGTTGGTGGTAGGATTGTAATAAGCATTGACCGTCTGGGGAGACATTCCCCACTCGGCCTTGTCGGTAGGCTGGCCGATCTTGGACATATTGTCAGCCACATACCATCTGCTCGCCTCGCGGAGGTTCTCGTAATATGACTTGGCGGGATCCACCTCGAGTGAAGAATAGTCCTTCCAGGTATCAGGATAGCCGACTTTCACGGTGAAATTGTCAAGTTTCTCGTGAGCCCTGACCTTGGTCTCGGCACTCATCCAGTCGAGAGAATCTATGTGCTGGCCGAGGGCCTTCTGGAGATTGGCCACAAGGGTTATCATCTTCTGCTTGGAAGACTCAGGGAAATATTTCTCCACGTACATCTTGCCCACAGCCTCGCTGAGGATGCTGTTCGGTACGTTCATCGCACGTTTCCAGCGCGGTTTCTGCTCCGTCACACCGGACATCTGCCTACTGAAGAAATCGAAATAGGCATTGTAGAAATCATCGCTGAGGGACCCGCATGCGCCCTGGACAAGCTGTCCTGCAACATAGTCCTTGAGTTCATCGAGACCGGCCTGCGCGAAATATCTGCTGAAGCCCTCGAAGAAAGACGGCTCGTCAACATTGAGTTTCTCCTGGTCGGCAATGCCGCGGGCACTGAAATATGTACTGAAGGAGAAGCCCGGATACCTGGACTCGAGTTCTGCGGTGGACATAGGATTGCAGAGTTTCTCCATGTCCCTTTCCTGGACGCTGGTCCATGAATGGATGGCCAGGGTATCCTCCACAAGAAGGGCATTTGCAGCCGCCTTCTCAGGCTCAGGAACTCCGGCGAGGGCAAGGGCCTTGGACAAGAAATTGCGGTAGCCTTCCTTGATCTGTGCGTTTTCCGCCTCAGTGTAATAATCCCTGTCTCCTATTCCGAGACCTCCCTGTCCGAGATAGAGAATCTGGGTGTCGCTGTCGAGAAGGTCAGCCATGACGAAGGTCCCGAAGAACGGATTCTCGCCATAGTTGTGAAGCTCCGCAATGAGCTTTACGAGGGACTCCTTGTCAGATACTGCATAAATGCGGTCCACATAATCCTTGAGTGGGGCCGCCCCTTCGGAATTGAGCCGGAGGGAGTCGAGCCCCATCTTGTATATGTCGGAAATCTTCTGCTCCACGGTGCCTTTCTTCGCGTTCATGGATGACATCTCCGAGAAAAGGTCGTTGAGACGCTTCTCGTTGTTCTCACGGAGCTTGTCAAATGAGCCGAAACGTGCATACTCAGGTTTGAGAGGATTGGCGTCCTGCCATCCACCTGTGGCATATCTGTAGAAATCCTGTCCCGGTGCAACTGTAGTGTCGAGCCAGGAAAGATTCAGGGCAGGAACCTTTTCCTGCTTTGACGAAGAGCAGGCAGAAGCCATCATAGCCGCTGTCATGATGATTGAGATTTTAGTCAGATGTTTCATTTTATCAAATATTTTCAATTTTCCGGACGGAATTGCGAAGTTAATATTTTTTGACGATATTTGACGCCCTCTTTCACGAGAAAGATGGTAATGATACAATGGAAAACAATATAAAATCAATTCTTTCACGCTATCTTACCGGTACGGCAGGACTGTTCCTCGTGTCGGTAGGTGTCGCGCTGTCCATCAAGTCCGATCTCGGCACGTCGCCGATATCCTGCCCGCCTTACGTGGCCTCTCTCATAGGAGGCTTCGACGTGGCCGGCATCCATGTCGGGACCGTAGGGCAATATACGATAATGATGCACTTCATCTTCATCCTGCTGCAGATAGCCCTGCTGCGAAAGCGGTTCAAGATGGAGAGCCTGATGCAGATTCCGGCGGCTATCGTATTCGGGTTGCTTACCGACCTGTCCATCTGGGCATTGGACTGGATATCTCCGGAAAGCTACGCCATGAGGTTGGTACTGATGGCATCAGCAATCGTCGTGACCGCATTCGGGGTAAGTCTGGAGGTGATGGGCAAGGCCTGGATGCTCGCGGGAGAAATGACCACTGCTGCCTTCGCAGACTTCCTCGGAGCGAAATTCCGCAATACCAAGATCGGCTTCGACATCGCCCTGGTAATCATTGCAGCAGCAATCTCATGGTTCTGCTTCGGTAATCCTCTCGGGGACGGTAGCGAAAATGTGATTCGGGAAGGCACGGTCATCTCTGCCCTGTTTACCGGACTCTGCATGAGATTCACTGACAAAGCCGTAGGCAAGATGCTCTGCGGCCGTATCAGCTGAAATTATTTCTTTCCGTTCAGGAAATCGAGCCTGGCCTGGGCCGCAAGTTTGTCCGCCTCGTCAGTGCTGTATTTCAACATCAGGGGAAGATATTTCTTCTCGAGTTTCTCGTCCTTCGAATTGCGGGCAAGGATGATGACGTTCTTTATGGCCGTCATGTCGTCCTGCTTGATTTTCAACACTTTGGAATAGTACTTGAGAGCCGTCTTGTTATCCTTGGCGGCTACGAGATAATATGATCCGAGATTGTCGAGGAAGAGCACGTTGGAAGGTTCATATGCCAGCATCTTCTCTGACAGGGACTTGAACGCCTCGAATGACGCTGGAGTGGCATATTTGAAGAAGAGATAGCAATATTCCTGAACTGCAGCGCTGAAGAACTCATTGTCCACCTTCGTCTCACCCGGATATATCCACTTCGGATGTTTTGTGCCGTTGTAGTCAATCAGGGACCTGAGTTCCGAAAGAGCCATGTCGGGGCTTTCCTTCTCATAGCCGACCAGTGCCGCAACCCTCAGGAAACGCATGTCGAGCCTGTCAGGAGCAATCTGCACCGCCTTGTCAAGGGCTTTCTTGGCCTTTCCGAAGAGTTCATCGTCGAAGATTGTCTCCTGGAAATAATTGACATCTTTCCCTGTGCTGTCCTTCAATGCCAGGAAAGGCTTGGAACCCAGATATCTGTCCTGGTCCTTTACAACAATCTCATTGGTCTGCGCCTTGGAGAAGCAATATGAGAACCGGCCGAGGAGCATGTCAACATCGTCCGGATACGCAGCCTCCCATTTGTCGAGAAGGGTTTCAATGCCGACTCCGTCAGGACCTACCCTGTTGACCATCATGTCATAACGGGCCTTGAATTCCTTGGCTTCCTGTTCCTGTGGCAATGCCTGGGCAGTGAAGGCAGCAGCTGCCGCCGAAACTAAAAACGTGAGCAATACATTCATATGATCTTACTTTTCTAATTGTCAAATATCCATCCGGATTCTCCTGTGCTGCGGATGCAGGCTGTTGCAACGGTTCCCGAGATTCTTCACGAAACCGAGCGGGAGACCCTCGTAAGTAACTGTCACATACCCCTTTTCCGCATTGTCCAATACCAAAGGGTCCCTGTGAAGGAACGCCAATGCTTTCCGCAAATCCAGATCCGCTTCAGGGAAAGCGCCTTTCTTCAATCCAATGCAGAGCGCCAGGTCCGCATCCGGAACGAAATCACGTCCCTTGACCTGCCCTGCAGCCACTCCCCTCATCAGAGGATGAAGACATTCCAATGCCGGAAGATACTGGACTGAAACCTCCGGGACCGCCACAATCATGCCATCTTTCTCAAGAAACTCCATCGGATAGCAGAACATGTCCGAAAGTCTTGAAGAAATCTCCCTGCCTGCCCTTTTCCAACTGCGGGGATCATTCTTGCCGACGGATTTCCTTGCCCCCCGGATTACACTTTCACAGTCCGGTTTCTTCCTGAGCAGGGCGCAATACTGGCCCTCTCCCCTTACAAGTCCGGGTGCAAGGGCAACGCCATGTCCCGTCCTGAGCAGTCCTTCGTACGAAGCATCAGCTTCTTCCATGTCAGCCCCGAGATTGCCGGCAATCCAGGCAACATTCTCATCATTCTCATGCCTATTGAACGTGCAGGTGGAATACACCAGCATACCGTCCCCTGCCAATGAAGGCCATACGTCCGCTATAATCCTCCTCTGTCTTGCCTGGCACATCATGACATTGTCCGCAGACCATTGTGCAACGGCTTCCTGATCCTTCCGGAACATTCCCTCACCCGAGCATGGCACATCCGCAAGGATAATGTCGAAGAATCCCTGAAGAGAGGCGAAAGCCGAAGGGTCAGCCGACGTAACAAGCACGCAAGGGTCACCCCATATGGCCGCATTGTCGGAAAGCACGGCAGCCCGCTGCTTCATTATCTCATTGGCTACCAATATGAAACGATTCCCGCAAACAGCCCTCAGCGAAGCCGCGAGATCAGTCGTCTTGCCACCGGGTGCTGCACACAGGTCCAGGACTCTAATCACCTCAGTCCCTGCCCTACGGTCCAATATTTCACGAAGAGCCTGACGGAAGACATGTCCCGGAAACATGGCTGAGGAATCCTGGACGTAATACGCACCGGCATGCAGCAAGGGGTCCAGAGTGAACTGGGGTCTGTCCACGAGGAAGAGTCCGTCAGGACACCATGGAACTTGCCCTGCAACATTCCCGAAATGCCCGGCAAGTTCAGCGGCCTGCATCTTGAAAGGATTGGCCCTGACGGATACCGAAGCCGGAAGAGACAACGCCTCCGCAACGGTCCCGGCAAACGGAGCCCCGACCGCATCTTCAAGAAACTGTATGAAAACCGGATTGAGATTCATCTACCTGCCAGTGAATCCGGATTTGTCAAAACCTTCAGGAAACATTGACGGATCAATTCCCTCAGGCATCCTGCCCTCGGCGAGATCCGCAACCGAATCCACTATCTTGTCAACGGCATCCTGCAACTTGGAGCCGAGCAGCATTTTCATCATGAAATTGAGGTCGGCATCCACATCAATATGGAAGTCGGTGCTGTCCGGATTGCCACCGTCGGCATCGAAGAATATATTGACATTGAAATTGAACGGTGCACCGTCATCCTTGTAGGTTATCCTCGAATAAGGTACCCTGTCGGAAATTTTCACGCCCACATTGAATCCCTGCACCACTGCGCGCAGGGAATCATAGTCGGCTGTCACACCGGCTTTCTTGTCTTCCGGCAGCATGTTCACGAAATTGCGCATGTCAGCAAAAGGCATGTACAACATATATGGCGCCCTGCGCACTGACCTGTGTTTACTCTTGATTTCCATAACTTTCCGTCATTATCTTCCCCATGTGTCAGGAGATTCCCTCCACTTGTGGAGCAGTTCTTCGTCTTCCGGAGTGATGTAGCCGGTCTCCGAGGCCACGCTCACAAGGGCATTGTAGTTGGAAAGGGTGTCGAGCCTTACTCCATCCTCGGCAAAGCGCTGAGATGCGAGATCGAATCCGTAAGTGAAAATGGCCACCATGCCGAGCACGTCAGCCCCGGCATCCCGGAGAGCCTTGACGGCCGCGAGACTGCTCATTCCCGTCGATATGAGGTCCTCTATCACGACCACTTTCTTCCCTTCCGGAAGTTCCCCCTCGATCTGGGAGCCGGTTCCATGGTCCTTCGGCTTGGGCCGCACATAGACGAACGGACGCCGCATCCTGTCAGCTGCAAGCACGCCGTGGGCAATGGCACCCGTAGCGACTCCGGCCACAATCTCCGCCTCAGGATACAGTTCCATGGCCTTGTCCGCAAGCCAGCCTGCCACTGACGAGCGCAGGTCAGGATGCGAGAGAATACGCCTGTTGTCACAATATATAGGAGAATGCCACCCGGAAGCCCAGGTGAACGGTTCCTGCGGTCTGAGCAGGACGGCTTTGATATCCATCAGGGATTTCGCCAGAGTCTTGTCTACTGTCATATTTCCAATCATTAAGAATAGTATTGTCCGAACGTTTTCATCGGTCTCACAAATTTAATGTTTTTTTATGAGATATTGAGAAATATCCTTACTTTAGCGCCCAATATCTATCAGATTATGCACAGGATATATTTCGACAGGAGGATGATTGTCATTTGCAGTCCGGAGGACGCCGCCCTCTCCGACCCAAACGCCGTAGAACTTCACCTCGGCAGCCTGGATGACATCGGAGCGGTTCTGGAAATGTTCGAGATGTCCGAAACCCTGGAAAGAATACACATTCCCTCGACTGATGTGGAAAGCACCTACGCGTGCGTATGCAGACAATTCAAGGAGGTGAATGCGGCCGGCGGGCTGGTTTCCAACAGGAGAGGCGACTTCCTGATGATCCGGAGGAACGGACTGTGGGATCTGCCGAAAGGACATCAGGAGCACGGGGAAGACATCGGAACGACTGCGGTCCGTGAAGTCCGGGAGGAGACCGGAGTGGACAATCTTTCCCTCGGAAACCTCATCTGCGTGACGGACCATTGTTACAGGAGGGACGGGATATGGCATCTGAAGCATACCTGGTGGTTCAACATGACATATATGGCGCCCGTGGACCTGCTTCCCCAGACCGAGGAGGACATCACCAAGGCCGCCTGGGTAGCAAGATCAAGCCTTCCTCCTTTCCTCAAGAACACTTATCCGTCCATAAAAGAGGTGTTCATCGAAGCAAAAGTGTGATTTCCTGCATGAGGATGAAACAAATAGTGTTTTTTTCCGTATATATATGTGTTTGAATTCCAATAAAAGGTTATATTGCAATGAAATTATCACAGTTTCAGTTTCCGATTTCGCTGAAGAACGACATTGCCCATGAACCGACGGGCAAGTGGAGGGACGAAAGCAGGATGATGGTCCTGCACAAGGACACAGGAGAGATAGAGCATAAGATTTTCAAGGACATAGTAGATTATTTCGGGAAAGGTGACACTTTCGTGCTCAACGACACCAAGGTATTTCCGGCAAGGCTTCTCGGGAAAAAGGAGAAAACCGGGGCGGACATCGAGGTATTCCTGCTGCGCGAACTCAACAGGGAGCAGCGCCTGTGGGATGTAATCGTGGAGCCTGCAAGGAAAATCCGTATCGGCAACAAGCTCTATTTCGGGGACGACAGCCTCGTGGCGGAAGTCATTGACAACACGACTTCGAGAGGACGTACATTGAGATTCCTCTATGACGGTGTATATGAGGATTTCAAGAGAACGCTGTTCAGCCTCGGGGAAGTGCCTATCCCCAAATGGGTCAGGGAGAAGACCGTCCCTGAGGACAAGGTCAATTTCCAGACCATCTACGCAGCCAATGAAGGGGCGGTTTCAGCACCTGCGGCAGGACTTCATTTCAGTCGCGAGCTGTTCAACATGATGATTCTCAAGGACATCAACAAGGCATTCATCACCGAGCACATGGGGATTGGGTATTTCCGCAAGGTGGATGTCGAGGATCTGTCAAAGCACAAGATGGATTCCGAGAGGCTTATCGTGCCTGAAGAGGCTGCGCGTATCATCAACAATACCAAGAGGAACGGGCACAAAGTCCTTGCTGTAGGAGTGACCGTCATGAGGGGACTCGAAACCTATGTCACCACCAATGACGAAGTACAGGCCTATGACGGCTGGACCAACAAGTTCATATTCCCGCCTTACCGTTTCGCAATCCCGGACGCGATAGTATCCAACTTCCACCTCCCTGGCTCGACGATGCTCATGGCGGTTGCTGCTTTCGGAGGTTACGAGAAGGTAAAGAATGCATATGAGACGGCTCTCAAGGAAGGCTACAAGTTCGGGCCTTACGGGGATGCCCTGCTGATAGTGTGACAATGCATTCACCATGCCGGTTGCTCCGGAGGCCGGTCATGATTCCGGCGGGTGGCCGGAAACGCAGCGGATACATGTTTTTTTAATAATTTAAGATTCATATAAAAGTGGTCATCCTGAACGGGAACGGCCACTTTTCGTTTTTTATTGTCCGTGGATTGCCTATCTTGGCCGGTGACAAAAGACACGGATATGAGAATTGACAGTACAGAAGAACTTGCGCCATGGTGCGCCCTGAACAGGATTTTCGGGTTCGCTCCCAGGACCGGGCTCGCGCTCGTGAAGCATTACGGAAGTCCTCAGGCGGTGTTTTCGGCCCGCAAGGACGAGCTTGGAAGAATCCTCGGCAAAGACTCAGGATATCTTTCTGCCATGAGCGGTGATTTACTTGAAAGGGAACGGACAGTGCTGGAGAATCTGTCTCGAGAAGGTGTCCGGGTGCTGTGCATCGAGGATGAAAGATATCCGTCGCTGCTCAGGGAATGCGGAGACCCTCCGGCGGTATTGTACGTTAAGAGCCTGTCACCGGCAGAAGATGTGTTCACGTCACGCCCTGCAATCGGGGTCGTGGGCACACGGAACATCACGTCTTACGGAAAAGAATGGTGCACCAGGATTGTGACCGGAATGGGATCGGCAGAAAGGAAGCCCGTAATAATCAGCGGTCTGGCCATCGGAACTGACATCACGGCTCATATGGCGGCATTGGATTCCGGCCTCCCGACGATTGCCGTAATGGCAACCGGCATAGATGCGGTATATCCGTTCAGGCACGGTTGGCATGCCGACAGAATCAGTTCATCTCCGGGGAGCGCATTGGTGACCGACTATCCTCCTGGCACAGTGCCGAGAGCCATCAATTTTCTGAGAAGGAACCGTATAATAGCGGGATTGTCAGAAGCTGTCATACTGATAGAGTCCAGAAAGAAGGGCGGAGGCATGATGACCTGCAGCCTGGCCGCATCATACAACCGGGATGTCCTTGCTCTTCCAGGTAGAGTGGATGACCTATATTCGGAGGGTTGCAACGAACTGATTGCACGGAAGACAGCAGAGCCGATAACGGGCGTGCAGCGGCTTCTGGACTCTCTCGGCCTCGGTCCTTCTTCATCAGGCAAAGGGAGAAGCCTGAAATCCCGGGTGTACAATATATATAAGGACAGGGAGGGAGAGGAACTGGCGGCCGGGCTGGCCGGCATGGCCGACCTGATATCACGGAACAGGGACATAACCGTGGAAAACATATGTTCGCTTACAGGGATTGATTTCCGGGAGGCGGCAGCCATGACCGGAATACTGGAAAGTGACGGCATTATTGCAACAGACCTGCTGAGAAGATGTTCGATTAATCCGAATTTTGTGTAATTTTGCAAAATCATTGCAAAAATCCGGACTGATGGCCGAATTCAAATATATCGACACACATTCTCACCTGTATGACAAGGCGTTTTCGGAAGATGCCGGAGATGCGGTCAGGAGAGCCCTCGACGCCGGGGTCGGGCTGATATTGCAGCCGGACGTGAACAGCAGCGAGCGGGGGGCCATGAAAGAGCTTTACAGAAGGTTTCCGGAGGTTTTCAGGAACATGGCCGGTCTTTACCCCGGGTCCGTTGACGAGAACTGGGAGAAGGAACTGGAGCTTGTCCGGGAAGCCGCCCTCGAGGAGGGTACCGTAGCCATCGGGGAAATCGGGCTCGACTATCATTATTCAGCAGACACTGCGGAGCTTCAGAAGAAGGCGTTCAAGGCCCAGCTGGAGCTCGCATCCGAGTTGGACCTTCCTGTAAACATCCATCTGAGAGAAGCCACGGAGGACTTTTTCAAGGTGATGGAGGAATGCCGTGGGCTCGGACTGCGCGGCAATCTGCATGCGTTCAGCGGCAGTGCCGAAACTTTCAGCCGGATGAGCCGATACGGTGACTGGTACATCGGAGTAGGCGGAGTGGTGACATTCAGGAATGCTGGGCTGGCGGAAGCCGTGAAAAAAATTCCTCTCGACAGGATAGTCCTGGAAACCGACTCGCCTTACCTCACGCCGGTTCCGTTCAGGGGAAGGCGCAACGAGAGTTCCTACATCCCCGTCATTGCTGCCAAGGTGGCGGAACTGAAAGGTACCGACGTGGATGAAGTGGCCGGGACAACTACACGCAATGCATTGAAACTGTTCGGCATAAAGTAAGTATTCCTTTCAAATGACAATTCGTTTTCTGCAGCATGAATAAAGTAAACACAAACAGAAAATCCGCACTCCTGCTCATCTACACAGGAGGTACTATCGGCATGAAACAGGACGTGAACGACCTGACACTCAAGCCTTTCGATTTCAGCCAGATATTGGAGGAGGTGCCGGAAATCGGAAAATTCGCGTGCAAGATAGACAGCCATGCGTTCAATCCTCCGATTGATTCTTCAGACGTGGAGCCATCTCTCTGGCAGGCATTGGCGAACCTGATCAAGGAGAAATACGAAGAATATGACGGATTCATTGTCCTGCACGGCACGGACACGATGTCCTACTCGGCATCGGCCCTCAGTTTCATGCTCGATGGACTGACGAAACCCGTGGTATTCACGGGAAGCCAGCTCCCCATAGGAGTCCCGAGAACCGACGGCAAGGAGAATCTCATATCCTCCGTGGAAATCGCATCGGCAAAGGACAATGAAGGCCACGCGGAAGTACCGGAAGTATGCGTATGTTTCGACTCCATCCTCATGAGGGGAAACAGGTCCACGAAAATCAACTCTGAAGAATTCAGGGCATTCGGCTCACCGAATTTCCCGCCACTTGCAGAAGCCGGAATCAACATCAGGTACAACCGCGAATTCATCCGGAAACCGAACGACTGGTACCAGAGCCTCACCATAAACACGGCGCTCGACACAAGGGTATCCATCCTCAAGATTCACCCTGGAATCACTCCTCGGGTAGTGAGGAACATACTCTGCGGGGAAGACACGAGGGCTGTCATCCTCGAAACTTACGGTTCCGGCAACGCCCCGATGAAGAAATGGTTCCTCGACATATTGGACGAGGCCGCAGGCATGGACAAGATTATTGTCAATGTCACTCAATGCCTTGCAGGTACCGTCAACATGGACATCTATGCAAACGGGAAAATGCTCGAGAAGGCCGGAGTGATTGACGGATACGACAGTACGACCGAAAGTGCCCTTGCGAAACTGTTCTATCTGATGGGAAAAAGCGGGGACAACGGCTGGGTCAGGGAAATGATGGTGAAAAATCTTAAAGGAGAAATATCCAAATAATTATTGCCAAATGAAAATTATTTGCTAAATTGCAACGGTTTTCGGATACTGTGCGCAGTAGCCGGGCCCCTGATGAGAAATTATTAAACATTAATACATTAATTATTTCAAACACACAAAAACAATTATGAAAAAGTTTTTCATGTTTTTGGCAGTAGCCGGCATTATGGCCGTTTCTGCAAATTATGCTTCCGCCCAGGACGAAACAGCATCCAGCGCAGCTGCCACTGAGGCAGTCGCTCCTGTCAACGACCTCGCGGCTCTCACAGCAGCAGCTCCTGAAGTTCCACTTCACCAGGCTCTCAAGACCAAGTTCATCGAAGGTGGTGCAGGCTTCATGTCCCTGATCATCATCTGCCTTATCATCGGTCTTGCTCTTTCAATCGAGAGAATTCTCTATCTGACATTCTCCAAGACCAACACCAAGAAGCTTCTTGAGGCTATCGAGGCTGCTCTTGCTGAAGGCGGCGTAGAGAAGGCAAAGGAAGTATGCCGCAACACACGCGGTCCTGTGGCAAGCATATTCTATCAGGGCCTCCTCCGCTACGACCAGGGTGTTGACGTAGTTGAGAAAACCATCGTTTCTTACGGTTCCGTACAGATGAGCCTCATGGAGAACGGTCTCTCTTGGATTTCCCTCTTCATCGCCATCGCTCCGTCTCTCGGATTCCTTGGAACCGTTATCGGTATGATCGAGGCATTCGACGCTATCCAGGCTGCAGGTGACATCTCCCCTAACGTTGTCGCTGGAGGTATGAAAGTCGCCCTCATCACCACTGTCGGCGGTCTCATCGTAGCTATGATCCTTCAGGTATTCTACAACTACATCCTCGCAAAGATTGACTCCCTCACCATTGACATGGAGGATTCTTCAATCTCTCTGATTGATGTACTTACAAAATACCAGGCAAAGTAGTCTATAACAAGGAAACCATACAATGAAAAATCTCAATAAAATATTCACATGGCTGATGGTAGTTCTCATCCTCGTCAGCGTAGGCCTTCTCGCCTGGGGTTTCGCGGCTGGTTATCCAACCGCTCCGGGACAGCCTGACGCAACTGTAGAGGCTTTGATCTACTGGGCATACGTCATGATCGGTCTGGCACTTTTCTGTGTCATCGTGATTGGTCTCGTTGTTGCCGCAGTCAACAATCCGAAGAGCCTTGTCAAGCTCTTGATCGGACTCGCAGTGGTAGCGGTCATCTGCGGCATCGCATATGTTCTTGCACCTGCATCTCCGGCAGTAGGTCTGGCAGAGCAGCCGGCCGTTGCCGAGCTTAAACAAACTGATACGGTTTTGAACCTCACCTATTTCACAGGTGCCCTGGCAATCCTTGCCATTATCTTCGGAGAAATCTGGGGAGCAATCCGTACTAAATAAAGATTTGGGATATGGCTAGTAAAAAGACACCAGCAATTAACAGCAGCTCTACGGCAGACATCGCGTTCCTGCTTCTGTGCTACTTCCTCATGACTACTACCATGGGATCACAGACAGGTCTCCAGCGCCGTCTTCCGCCGATGCCTGACAAGAACCAGAAAGTCGAGGACCAGAAAGTCAACAAACGTAATATCATTATCGTAAAGATCAACTCTCAGGACAGACTTTTCGCAGGTAATGAACTAATGGATGTCAGCCAGCTCAAAGACAAGATCAAACAGTTCCTCACCAACCCTACCGATGATCCGTCACTTCCGGAGAAAGAGGTGAAAGACATCGAGGGCTATGGCAACTATCCGGTTTCCAAAGGTGTGATTTCACTCCAGAACGACCGTGGTACCAGCTACAGGGCCTATATCGCAGTTCAGAACGAGCTTGTAAAAGCCATCAACGAACTTCGAGACGAGTTCTCAAGAGGAACATATGGAAAAGGGTTTGAAAGCCTTACCGAGGAGCAGCAGGATATTGTGAAGAAGTGCATACCTCAGAACATATCCGAGGCTGAGCCGAAGAACGTTTCAAATAAATAATTAAGGAGGAATAGAATATGCCAAAATTTTCAAGAGGCGGTAAAAAAGAAATGCCTGGGATCAGCTCAGGTTCCCTCTCCGATATCGTCTTCATGCTTTTGTTCTTCTTTATGGTGACCACCCAGCTGAGAAGCACCGAGGATATGGTCATGGTGAAACTTCCAGAAGCATCGGAAGTCATCAAACTCGAAAGAAAGGATCTTGCCTCATACATCAATGTCGGCCCTCCGGTGAAGAAGCTTCAGAGCAAATACGGTACTGAATCACGTATCCAGCTGAATGACTCTTTCAAGACAGTCAGCGACATCCGCGACTTCATTGCCGCAGAGCGTGACGCAATGTCCGAGGGTGACCGTCAGTTCATGACTACTGTCATCAAGGCTGACCAGGATGTACGAATGGGTATCATCACTGACATCAAGCAGGAGCTAAGACGTTGCTCTGCACTGAAAATCATGTATCAGTCCAGAAGAACATCGGAGTAACGACCGCTTCACATAATTGAAAAAGGATGGCTTATCTGTCTGTTTGACATGAGCCATCCTTTTTTTGTGCACTTATGCGGATTTTATATTATATTTGTACGATTAAACAAATAATACAATGGAGACGATTGTCAGGACAAAGATAAAAGACCTGCTCAAAGAGGAGCCGGGCAAGGAGGTCATCGCCAAAGGATGGGTGAGGACCAAGAGAGGAAACAAACAGGTGAAATTCATCGCGCTCAATGACGGTTCCACCATCAACAACATACAGGTTGTAGCAGAGACTGAATCCTTCGACGAAGAGCTTATCAAGAAGATTACCACCGGAGCGAGCCTCTGTGTGAGGGGTGAGCTCGTGGAGTCCATCGGAAGCGGCCAGAGTGTAGAAATCAAGGCTAAGGAAATAGAACTGTATGGTGAATGTGACCCTATGAGGTATCCTCTCCAGAAGAAGGACACATCCCTCGAGTATCTCAGGACAGTCGCCCACATGAGACTCAGGACCAACACATTCGGAGCAGTACTCAGGGTAAGGAACGCAATGGCCTATGCCATCCATACGTTCTTCCAGCAGAAGGGATTCGTATATCTCCACACCCCGCTCATCACCGAGTCTGACTGCGAAGGTGCAGGGCAGATGTTCCAGGTGACGACTCTTGACCTTGACAAACCGCTGCCGAGGAACAAGAAAGGCGAAATCGACTATAACGAGGACTTCTTCGGCAAGCAGACCAGCCTGACCGTAAGCGGACAGCTTGAAGGCGAACTCGGAGCCACCGCAGTAGGTGAAATCTATACATTCGGACCTACATTCCGCGCCGAGAACTCCAACACTCCGAGACATCTCGCAGAATTCTGGATGATAGAGCCGGAAATGGCTTTCTATGACATCAAGGACAATATGGACCTCGCAGAGGAGTTCATCAAATATTTGGTAAAATACGCCCTTGACAACTGCTACGACGACATCAAGTTCCTGAACGACAAATACGACAACGACCTGCTCGAGCGCCTTCAGGGCGTCACCGGGACGGATTTCGTAAGGCTCGAATATACCGAGGGTATCAGAATCCTCGAAGAGGCCATCAAGGAAGGCACCAAGTTCGAATACCCTGTTTACTGGGGAGTGGATCTCCAGAGCGAACACGAAAGATATCTCGTGGAGAAACATTTCAAGAAGCCTGTCATCCTCACAGGTTATCCTAAGGAAATCAAGGCCTTCTACATGAAGCAGGACGATAATGGCAAGACCGTCAGGGCAATGGACGTGCTCTTCCCTAAGATCGGCGAGATTATCGGAGGATCAGAGCGCGAATGGTCTCTCGAGAAGCTTGAAAACAGGATAAACGAGCTCGGTATGAGCAGGAAGAATCTTGAATGGTACATTGACACCAGAAGATTCGGAAGCGTGCCTCACAGCGGCTTCGGGCTCGGTTTCGAGAGACTCCTTCTCTTCGTGACCGGAATGAGCAACATCAGGGACGTCATACCGTTCCCGAGGACTCCGAGAAACGCGGATTTTTAGACTGTAACACATAACAAAACCTCCCGATACAATGTTGGTCATAGGAATAGCAGGTGGTTCAGGCTCCGGAAAAACCACCGTAGTCAAAGCAATCACCGAACAGCTCAAGGAAAGAGTCGTGGTAATCCCGCAGGACTCCTATTACAAGGATTCCGGCCATCTTCCGCTTGAAGAGAGGCAGCAGATCAATTTCGACCATCCTGACTCGATTGATTTCAGGCTCTTGTGCAAGCAGTTAAGGGAGCTGAAGGAGGGCAAGAGCATTGAGCAGCCTGTGTACTCATACCTCACCTGCACAAGGTCCGCGACGGAAACCGTAACCGTGGAGCCGGCAGAGGTGATCATCATCGAGGGTATCCTCGTATTCACATGCAAGGAACTCCGCGACCAGATGGACATCAAGATCTTCGTGGACGCGGACGATGACGACAGGCTGATGAGAGTGATGGCAAGGGACATCATAGAGAGGGGAAAGACGGTGGAGACGGTTATCGAGAGATATACGAAGACAGTCAAGCCGATGTACCTGCAGTTCATCGAGCCGAGCAAGAGATACGCCGACATCATCATCCCTCAGGGAGGTCACAACAAGGTGGCGATTGACATCATATCCGCAACAATAGAAAAATCATTGAACGCGAAGAATGCTGAATCGGGAAGATAAGGCAGGATTATACATTACAATTATTTTCCACCTCGTGGTGGTGATAATCCTGCTCATAGCGCAGATTGGGTTCTCTCTTCAACGGGAGAACTCGTTTGTCATAGACTTCTCGAAACAGGAGGAGATAAGGCGGATAGAAGAGAAGAAGACATTCGATGAGAGCATATCGAAACGGGTGGACGAGATGATAGCCGGAAGCTCCGGAATAGAATTCAAGAATGTCACATCTTCGCGCAACAAGTCCGTCCTGAAAGATGACCGCAACACGGATGCTGACCAGCTCTACAAGGACGCCGAAAAGCTCGCCAAGGACCTGAAAACAGGTCAGAAGACGGACAGTCCGGACGACTATGTGGAGGAGCCGTCAAAACAGGTCAAGAAGGACAAGGCAAGCGAGAAAACCTACAGCGGCCCGTCAGTCCTTTCCTGGCATCTTGACGGCAGAAAGGCCAGCCATCTGCCGATTCCGGCATACAGATGCTACGGCGGGGGCATGGTCACGGTTCTGATTACTGTCAACAAATCAGGGACGGTAATAGACGCAAGAATACAGGAAGAGACATCATCCGATGACAAATGCCTGAGGGAGTTCGCAATCCGCGCCGCGAGGCTGTCCAGATTCTCCGCAAAACAAGATGCCCCGGCCAAACAGACCGGGGACATCATATATCAGTTCATTGCCCAGTAACGGGCAAAACGGCATAACTATACTGTCACATTGCCGCCTTCACTACATCATCAATCTCGAGATACATCCGGTAGAAAGCATTGTCACCGAGCTTCGAATAGCGGCCTATCAGGGCCCTCAACTGTGGCATGAGATATGGCGCAGATTCCTCCCACTCCCCTGCCGCAGGGACTATTCCGTCAATATCAGATGCGAACCTTAGGAATCTACCCTTTATGTCCATATTGTCAAGGAAACGCTCGAGCTCCGGATAAGAATCAATCGAAGAAAGCTGCTGCTTGTACTTGTCAAAAATGGCGGACGAGAAACGCATCTGGGTGGCCTTCTTGTTGCACTTGATGAAGAACCGGGTAGCCTTGGTCGTATCCATAGGCACGAAAAGGTCCGGGATTATGCCACCGCCTCCATATACAGTGCGGCCTCCGACGGTCTTGTACACTTCGTTCCTGTCCACCTTCATGCTGTCCTTCTCGAACATTTCCCCGTCAGCATAACGCTTGTAGATATCGTACTGGTAATCTTTGGCATAAGGCTTCTGGATACATCTTCCGGAAGGGGTGTAGAAACGTGCCACGGTGAGGCGTATGCCGGAATTGTCGGTGAAATAAATCGGCTCCTGGACAAGTCCTTTACCGTAGGAACGTCTTCCGACTATGCGTCCCCTGTCATTGTCCTGGATGGCCCCGGCGAAAATTTCGCTTGAAGATGCCGAATTCTCGTTGATGAGAACCGACACGGCAACATCCTGCAGGATACCCTTCCCGTCAGCCTTGTAGTCCTCGCGTTTCCTGTGAAGGCCCTCGAGATATACTATCAGGTCCCCTTTCTTGAGGAACATGTCGGACAGGAGCAATGCCTGGTCGAAGTAACCTCCGGAATTGTCCCTGAGGTCGAATATCAGATGCTTCATCCCTTCATCCAGAAGGGCCTTGGCGGCTTCATTCACCTCAAGATATGTGGTACGGGAGAATTTTGCAAGACGTATGTAGCCGGTCGTGTCATTAATCATGAAAGACGCGTCCACGCAATGCACCGGAATCTTGCCGCGGGTGATGTCGAACGGAATGGTCTCATTGTCCCTCTTCACGAGTATGCGGACCTCAGTGCCGGCCTTGCCTTTCATGCGGCGTACCATGCTGTCCTGCGGGAAATTGACTCCGGCAATGTTGCAGCTGTCCACCTTCAGTATCCTGTCCCCCGGCTGGAGTCCGACCTTCTCGGAAGGGCCGCCCGGAATGACCTCAAGCACGATGGCAGTGTCATTGGGGACATTGAACTGGATGCCGATGCCGTCGAAATTGCCGGCAAGCTCGGTCTCGGACTGCTCGAGTTCGACCGGCGGAAGATATACGGAATGAGGGTCGAGGGCTGCAAGCGATGCCTCGACAGCCGCATCAGTAACCTTCTTCACGTCCACGGTATCCACATAGTTCTTCTGGACCTGTTCCAGAATGAGATTCAACTTGCGCCACTGCGCATAAGTCCCGTCAATACGGGCATGCCTGTTACCGATGGTATATACAAGGCAAGTGCCCAGCACCCCGAGAAGGATACCGAGCACAGCTGCCAGTGAACTGGTCTTATCTTTGTCTGTCATCTGATTAATTCATTTAGCAATCAACCTGTTCGACTTCGATTCCAGCTTTCCTGAGCAAGTCAGGTCCGTCCTGAAGCCTGTATGCATCCTTATAAACCACCCTCTTGATTCCGGCCTGTATAATGAGTTTCGAGCACTCTATGCAAGGCGAGGCGGTGACAAACAATGTTGCACCCTCGCTGCTGTTTCCGGACTTGGCGACCTTCGTAATCGCATTCGCCTCGGCATGAAGCACATAAGGTTTCGTGACACCGTTCTCGTCCTCGCAAATGTTCTCAAAACCCGACGGAGTACCGTTATATCCGTCGGATATGATCATATTGTCCTTGACGATCAGCGCTCCCACCTTCCTCCTCTTGCAATAGGAGTTCTCGGCCCATATTTCGGCCATCCTCAGATAGCTGCGGTCAAATTTCTGCATAATGCTGCAAAGATAATTAATTTCTCTGATAAAGATACCTCTTGATGCTTCTCTTCGGGGTCCTTTCGAAATCCTCCGGCATGAACTCTATCTTGGAAATCTTCGCGTAGTTAGGAAGCTGCTTGTTGATTTCAGGGAGATTGGCAATGAATTTGGCCTCGAGCTGCTCCTTGGAAATTCCGTCAAGCTCCGCCTGATGATAGTCAGGGAATATCAGGGAAACAAGCGAGCCGTGGTCCTCTATGACAAGGGAATCCACTACATAGGTGAGATTGTTGACCACTGCCTCAAGTTCCTCAGGATAGATGTTCTGGCCTGAAGGGCCGAGAATCATGCACTTCGAACGTCCCTTGATATAGAGATATCCGTCCTTGTCGATAATACCCATGTCTCCCGTGCGGAACCATCCGTCATCGGTGGTCACCTCTGCGGTCGCCTCCTCGTTCTTGTAGTATCCGAGGAATACGTTAGGGCCGGATACCTGGATTTCGCCCGGGATGTGCTCCGGATCGTCAGAATCCACACGTATCTTCATGTTCATGACAGCACGTCCGCAGGAAGCCTGAGGAATGTCCTTCCAGTCTGCGTAGGTGATGATAGGAGCGCACTCCGTCATTCCATAGCCGACGGTGAGAGGGAAGCCTATCTTGCGGAAGAATGCCTCCACCTCCGGATTGAAGGCGGCGCCTCCGATGATGACCTCATAGAATTTTCCGCCAAAGGCAGCCACGAGCTCCTTGAGAATTTTCTTCTGGATGACCTTGTCGAGAATAGGAAGGCTCATTATCATCTTGTTGCGGTCGATGACCGGCTTGAGCTTGGACTTGTACACCTTCTCGATGATGAGAGGTACGGCAATGATCACGTGAGGCTTGATGTCGGCGAATGCCTGCATGATGATCTTCGGGCTCGGCACCCTTGTAAGGAAATGCACGTGGGCACCTACAGACATCTCGAAGAGGAACTCGAACATCAGGCCGTACATGTGGGCCGAAGGAAGCATTGACACGATGTCGGATTCCTTTCCAAGCTCAGGCATGGCCTGCACATGGGCGAACTCCATGTTGGAACAGATGGCACGATAAGGAATCATGACACCCTTGGAGAATCCTGAAGTACCTGAGGTATAATTGATTATCGCAAGTTCGTCAGCACTGTCCTCATAATAATCAAGGTCTTCCGGTCCGAAATTGTTCGGATACTTGCGTCCGAAGCTCTCGTTGAGATGAGCCCTGACCTCAGCCATTTCAGGCGTCCTGGAATAGAGGAAGCTCAGGTTGTTTATCTGAACGACCACATAGAGTCCCGGCATCTCGTTTTCTGAGAGATTCTCCCAGATGACATCATCAACGAAGAGGACCTTGGCCTCAGAATGATTCACGAGGTGATGGATATTGTCCGACTTGAACTCATGAAGAATAGGAACCGGAACAGCTCCATAGGTCAAGGCTGCAAGGAAGCATACTCCCCAGTTGGCCTGGTTCTTCGAACAGATGGCGACCTTGTCACCCTTGGCAAGCCCGCACTGTTCAAATGCGATATGCAGTTTGGCAATACGTCTCGCAACATCCCTGTAAGCGAGGTCCTGCCCCTTGTAATTCGACAATGCCGGACGGTCCCAGTTCTCCCGGAAACTCTTTTCCAGCATCTTGTTAACTGAATGAAATTCCATATGCATTAGTTTTATTTACACGTCATTTTTCAAGTTTCACCGCCCGCTCCTTTCCGTCAATGCAGATGGCGGAAACAGATCCGTCCTCCTTCACACTCACTGCCGCACCCGGCTTGATACGCTTGTTCCCCGTCTCCGGAGTCAGAGGCTTGCCGCCGGCGAACGGAACGATGTATGCAGCCTCGGAAGTCCTTATTATCCAATACTTCTTGCCTTTCACGGAAATAAGTTCCGGAACGGTTTTGATTGTCTCATTGAAGGTCACTCCCTTCCAGAAATCCTTCGGTTTCCCGTGAAGGTCATAGATTCCGACAGTATTGTCCTTGTGCAGCACGACAGCCGTATAGCCTTTCGCTCCTGTGAAATCATATACATCCGGACCGAGGAGAATCTCCTTGCCGACGGATACAGGGAATGACTTCACGAACCTTCCCAGACGGTCAATCAGATAGAGACTGCTGCCTGACGCGAACAGGAACTGGATCTTGCCGTTGGCGAAATAATCCACTTCCCTGACAGCCCCGCAGATAGGAGTCTGGAACGGCACGGTCCATATTCCTTTGCCGTCAAGTTCCTTGAGCACAATATAATTGTTGTCCTGCTGGGATATGAGGTTCATCCTTCCGGTTCCGCAGTTCTTCACCTTGAATGGTCCCTTCGGGACATTGACCACAGTATCCCTCGGCATAAGTCCTGACACGTCACTGCCTCCGGAATATACGTTCACACGCCTGACGTCAAGCTTGAATCCATGCTCCTGGCCGGCCTGCAGCGAGAAAGCCACCGGGCTGAACGAGATGCCGGACAATGCGCTTCCGGCAGCATCCGACAGGTCTTTCCGGAACCATTCTCCGGCCATTTCCGGAGTGAATGAGAAATATGACTGGAACACCGCGCCGTCGGACTTGAGAAGCTTCTCCTGACCGCATTCCTTCAGGAACATTGCAAGCGTACGCCTGTCCTTGGAAGGAGTGAAAAGGGACAATGCTTCAGGATGTCCGAAAACCATCCATCCCTGGGTGTACATCGCAGTCGAATCGGAAGCCGCGAACAATTTTCCGAAGAGAATCCCGGGACTCCTGTAATACGGACATACCGCCACCTTCCCCTCATTGCTCTTCATGTCCGAGGCGGCAGCATCCTTGAAAAGGAGGGAAGCCACCGGCTTGGTGACACGGAGCAGGACCACATTCCTGATTGAATCCCTGCAGGATACAGAAGCTGTGACCACTTCCTTTACCCCGATGCTCTCGGCCCAGTGGTCAGGCAGGACTCCGGCTGATTTCTTCACCGAAGCAGAAGCGGCATTGAATGCATTGAGAGTATGGGATGCATCGGCATATTTCCTGTATGCCGTGATATATTCCTTGAAACTGTCGAACGAAAGAGAAGACATGTATCGTGTGGCATCCGGCAAGATGGCCTGCGCTCCCGGATTGGCGGGTTTGAGTCCTGCAAGCACATTTGCATAATAAGTGTCGTCATCTTCCGTGAAAGACTTCCCGGACATGGAGACGGAGCCGTCGCTGAATTCATCTACGGACAGGCAGCTCCAGTCAGCATAACGGTTGACAAACCTGGCATTCCCGGAATAATTCCCGGAGAGGAATGTACCTGCCGCGCGGAGCGAATAGTCATGGTCCATGAAAATGCAGAAATCACTCCTCACTGATGACGCAAGACAAGAAAGCCCTGGAGCGTCAAGAATGGAAGTCCGGCCTGTCACATGCCTTTCTGCAGACTGGACAAGGGATTCCGAAGGAGAAACTATCAGCAATGACTGCCCTGCAAGCGGGGAATCAGCCTCGGAATCGACGGTCTTTACTGAAGTATGCAGGGACAATGCCGATGCTGCCCTGATGAGAAGCGATGAAGCAGACGTGGAGTCCGAATGATTTCTTCCGGTCTTGACTATGAGCAGAGGCACTGCATTTCCTCCGTAATGGACGGATATGCACATTCCCGAATTCTTCATCGCTCCGAGATGCCCTTTGGACGAAAGCTCGGCGGCCTTGTGCAGGAAAGAACGGAAAGGCTTCGAGTCTCCATTGAAGATCTGCCCGAGAACCATCGTGCTGTCATCGAGAGCCTTGAGCGCATTCCTGAAGCCTGTACAGGAAAGGATGAGTGCGGCATCGGAAGGCACGGCATTGAGCAATGGATATGCAGATGAGGCCTGCGACCGTACCAATTCCTCTGATACAGTCTCCTCATCACCATCCGAGAACAGAACCACCACAGCACCCGCCATCAAAGCAAAAAGAGCGCAAAGTGCTGCAATACAGTATATTATAGCCTTCCTACCCATATTCACCAAATTCTAAATGTGGCAAAGTCACAATATACGGGGTAAAAATCCGCATTATGCAAATATACATAATATTTGCGAAAGGTGACAAGAATAAGGAGGGATGAGGACCTTTAGAAATCAAAAAGTAGAATTGAACAGGGTGTTTTCGACCTTTTCGACAATTTCAAATCCAAAATCACTAATAATATTGTCCATTTTGGCCTTTATACGGTCATTGCACAGATTGCCGATAGAACCGGCATGGGTATGATGGAGCTGGCCGTGGAATTCGAATCTGCCTTCCATTATCTCGAGTCCGACCCTCCTGTAAGCATCCCTGAACGGGACATCCTCCTCCTCGACAAGACGGGTTACCTCCTCAACGCTGAACGCAGGCTGATACTGCGGCGCATCCATTATTCCCTTCACGATATCCATATTGCCGACAGCATAGCCTGCGATATCAAGGCAGTCGTCCATCTCGTCGAACATTGGAATGAATATTTCCTTCAGCAGCTGCATGTCGCGGAAATATCCGGACGGGAGATTGCCGGCGACGAGACTGATGTCGTTCGGGATGGCCTGAATATGGTTGCAATGCGCCCTGACAAGTTCGAAGACGTCCGGATTCTTCTTGTGCGGCATTATGCTGGAACCCGTCGTCATGGTGTCAGGAAGGCGGATGAACCCGAAATTCTGGCTCGCATACAGGCAGCAGTCCATCGCAAGACGACCCACTGTCCCGGCAAGTGAAGCATAGGCGAAGGAAACAGCCTTCTCCATTTTCCCGCGGCACATCTGGGCATATACGGAATTGTAGTCCAGGTCATCGAAGCCGAGAAGCCTTGTAGTCATTTCCCGGTCGAGAGGGGCTGAAGAACCGTATCCTGCTGCAGATCCGAGAGGATTCTGGTTGACGATTTCCCAGGCGGCCTTCAACATTCTCATGTCATCCGTGAGGCTCTCCGCATAGGCCCCGAACCAGAGCCCGAAAGAGGACGGCATTGCAACCTGCAGATGAGTATATCCGGGCAAAAGCACGTCCTGGCTCTCATAGCTACGTTTCTGAAGGATGTCGAAAAGATGCCTGGCCTTCCCTGCAGTCGCAGCGACACGTACCCTCGCATAGAGTTTCAGATCCACGAGAACCTGGTCATTTCTCGAACGCCCTGTATGGACCTTCTTGCCGACATCCCCGAGTTTCCTTGTAAGCATAAGTTCCACCTGGGAATGCACGTCCTCGACGTCAGGCTCTATCACGAACCTGCCTTCCTTTGCATCCACGAACAGGGATTGCAGTTCAGGGAGCAATTTCTTCAGGTCTTCTTCAGGAAGCAGCCCCACTTTAGTGAGCATCCTGATATGTGCAGCAGTACCCATTATATCATACGGGGCAAGGAACAGGTCAAGTTCCCTGTCGCGTCCCACCGTGAATCTGTCAATCAGGCTGTCATCGTCGTAGCCCTTGTCCCAAAGTTTTGCCATTTCAATAATCGTTTTCAGAATTCAAATCCGTCAAGCAGGGCCACATAGTCCCTGATGCCCTGTCTTATCTCTTCAATGTAAATGTATTCGTCAGCCGTATGCGACCTCGCAGAATCCCCCGGGCCCATCTTCACCGTAGGAAAATGTGAAAGTGTCTGGTTGCTCGTCGTGGACGATCCAAAGAGCTGTATGCCCATGGACTCCGCGCGGCGCACCAACGGATGGCCTGGATCAATATGGGAGCTGCCAAGCCTGATGGACCGTTCCCTGACGGTGCAGGAGACGGATGACTTTATAAGGTCGAGGAGTTCCAGATTGGAATACATCCCGTTGGACCTCACGTCCACCACGAAAGAGCAGAGGTCAGGCACGATGTTGTGCTGGGTCCCGGCATTGATCTGGGTCACGGACATCTTGACCTCCCCGAGATACGGAGACAATTTGGGGAATCTGCAAGTCCTGAACCATTCAATGTCGGGAATAGCTTTGTATATTGCATTGATTCCTTCTTCCCTTGCGGCATGGCCGCTCTTCCCTTCAGCAACGCAATCCAGCACCATCAATCCTTTCTCGGCGACTGCCATCGCCATTCCTGTAGGCTCTCCTATTATCCCGAGGTCAATCTTGCCCCAGAATGGAAATGCCGCTTCAATGCCGCCTTTTCCGCAGACTTCCTCTTCGGCGGTCGCACTCCATATCAGCCTGTATTCCTGAGGTTTGGAGACCAATATCAGATAGGCTGCAAGGGTAGCCGCGAACGATGCTCCGTCGTCATTGGTCCCGAGCCCGTACATTTTTCCGTCCTCCATCACCGGGTTGAACGGGTCGCGTGTATATCCTCCGGCCGGCCTGACTGTATCGATATGGGCGTTGAGAAGTATTGTCCTGCGCCCGCCTTCTTCTGCGCCATGTCCGTTGTGCAGTTCCGCAGAATCATCTGAATCGAGCCAGACATTGTTCCCAACCCGGTGAGGGGCAAGCCCATGCACTGACAGCCAACTCTCCACAAGGTCCGCTACAGGGCCCTCCTCCCTGCTGAAAGAAGGAATCCTGACCATGTCCGCGAGCAGGCAGACAATTTCATCGAAATATTTGTAATCAACGCACTCCATGTCATCCGCAGATTACAGTACCGCAGCCATCCCCGAGGAACATTGCCCCGGTTATCACCACCTTATCCACTCCACCATCAATGGCGGAGAAGGCATTGTCAATCTTCGGAATCATGCCACTGGAGACAATCCCCGATTCCCGCAGCCGCGCATAGTCCTCCCTGCTGATGGAAGGAATCACGCTTTCATCATCTTCCGGGTCGGCCAGCACTCCCTTTTTCTCGAAGCAATATGTCAATATCACCTCATAATGCCTGCCGTCCGGGCCGGTCCCGGAAGCCATGGCCCTGGCAACCTCGGTGGCAATCGTGTCGGCATTGGTGTTCAGAAGTCCGGCCTTGGGGTCAAACGACAATGGGGCAATGACAGGGACTGCACCTGAGGAAAGGAGCATGGAAAGGGCGCCGGAATCCACCCCGTCCACATCCCCGACGAAGCCGTAGTCAATCTCGCCTGCAGGCCGTTTGTGGGCTTTGACACAACCAAGGTCCGCTCCTGAAAGCCCTATGGCATTGACACCGAGAGTCTGGAGTTCCGCAACGGTCCTTTTGTTCACGAGACCGCCATAGACCATTGTCACGACCTCGAGCATGTCCGCATCAGTGATCCTGCGTCCTCCTTCCATCCTGGTGGGCACGCCGAGCCTCGCGGCAATGCCAGTCGCTGTCCTGCCGCCTCCGTGGACCAGTATGGACGGCCCGTCGAGAGCTGCGAAACGCTCGAGAAACGTTTCCCGCATCAGGGAGTCCTCGAGCACTGCCCCTCCTATTTTGACTACATTGAGTACCATGGAAAACCTTATATTACAATGATTCCAGCATCCTCTTCATGACCACCTGCGCGGAGACCACCCTGTTGGCCGCCTCCGGAATCACGATGCTGCGCGGAGAGTCAATCACCTCGTCGGTGACAATCATGTTGCGCCTGACCGGTAGGCAATGCATGAAGAAAGCATTGTCTGTAACGGCCATCTGTCTCGCTCCTACGGTCCAGCTCATGTCGTTGCTCAAAATCTTTCCATATTCACTGTAGGACGACCAGTTCTTGGCATAAATGAAGTCGGCTCCCTCGAAAGCTTTCATCTGGTCGTGCTCCACCACAGCATTGCCGGCGAACTGCGGAGCCAGTTCATACCCCGGAGGGCAGGCAATGACAAAGTCCACGTCAGCAGCATTCATCCATTCTGCAAAAGAGTTCGGTACAGCCTGGGGAAGAGCTCTCGGATGCGGAGCCCAGGTCAGGACGACTTTCGGACGCGCCTTGGTCTTGTATTCGTCAATGGTAATGAGGTCGGCAAATGCCTGGCAAGGATGTACCGTGGCAGACTCAAGGCTGATCACAGGCCTTCCGGAATACTCTATGAACTGGTTGATGATAGTCTCGGCATATTCCGCATCCCGATCCTCGAATTTGGCGAAGGAGCGCACTCCTATTATGTCGCAATAGCTTCCGATCACAGGTATCGCCTCCCGGAGATGCTCGGACTTGTCCCCGTCCATTATTACCCCGAGTTCGGTCTCGAGCTTCCAGCTGTCCCCGTTGACATTCAGGACGATGGGGTTCATCCCGAGATTGAGGGCCGCCTTCTGGCTGCTGAGACGGGTACGGAGGCTGCTGTTGAAAAATACAAGTATGATGGTCTTGTCCAGTCCGAGATGTTTCCATGCGAATGGGGTGCGTTTCACCTGACGCGCCTCGGCAAGGGCTTCCGCAAGATTTCCTATATCCTGTACGTGGAGAAATGATTTCATTGTTTTAAGTATTATATGATTGAATTCAAGGCTGTTACAAACTGCATAGCATCTTCCCGGGTAATAACGAGAGGCGGCAGGAGACGTATCATGTCTGTCCCGGCAACACCCGTGAAAATATGTTTGCCGAAAAGCAATTCGGACCTGAGTGCCTTGATATTTTCATTGAACTGGATTCCGAGCATCAGTCCCCTTCCGCGGACTTCCCTGATGCGCGGAGAAGCAGGGATATTGTCCTTCAGCCAGGTCCCGACGACAAGGGCATTATCAACTAATTTCTCATTCCGGATAATGTCGAGCACGGCAACTGCAGCGGCCATTGCCAGATAATTGCCTCCGAACGTAGTTCCGAGCATGCCCTTGGTGGCATTGAATTCAGGAGATATCAGTACTCCCCCGACCGGGAAGCCGTTGGCCATTCCTTTCGCCACGGTTATCAGGTCCGGGACTATTCCGGCCCATTGGTGTGCGAAGAAACGCCCTGTCCTGCCGTATCCGCTCTGGACCTCGTCGAGAATCAGCACGGCACCGTATTTCTTGGTCACGTCCCGCAGGTATTTCAGGAAGCCGTCATCCGGGATATTGATTCCTCCTACTCCCTGGATTCCCTCGATTATGACTCCGGCGACATCGCCTGCGGACAGTTCCGACTCGACTGCGCTGATGTCATTGAGGTCCACGAACGTGACCCGGTGTCCGGCATTGAACGGAGCACGGATTTTAGGATTGTCCGTAACCGCCACTGCTCCGGAAGTACGGCCGTGAAAACTGTGCCTGAAGGCAATGATGCGGTCTTTTCCTGTATGAAATGAAGCGAGTTTCAGGGCATTCTCATTGGCCTCCGCCCCGGAATTGACAAGAAACAGGGACCAGTCCTCAAGTCCGGCCGCGAGGCCGAGCTTATGAGCCAGTTCCTCCTGCAGAGGGTTCCTGACACTGTTCGAGTAGAACCCTATCTTCCCGAGCTGAGTGGTGAGTGCAGCGACATAATCAGGATGGCAATGCCCGACCGATATGACGGCATGGCCACCGTAAAGGTCCAGATATTCATTGCCTTTGTCATCACGGATATGACACCCTTCCGCAGAGACGGGGGTTACGTCAAAAAGGCTGTATACGTCGAATAAATTCATTGCTTGATTGTTTTAGAAGCGGTTTGCTTTCAAGTCGAGGCCTGTCGTCTCCGGGAGACCGAAAATCAGGTTCATGTTCTCCACAGCCTGGCCGGAAGCACCTTTCACGAGATTGTCTATAACACTGATTATATGGAGATTGTCCCCGTACTTGCGTACATTCAGCACGCATTTGTTGGTATTGGTCACCATCTTGATGTCAGGAGAAATATCCGCAACAGTGACAAAAGGCT
The DNA here is from genome assembly GCA_051869955.1 of Candidatus Cryptobacteroides sp. Taxonomy (GTDB): domain Bacteria; phylum Bacteroidota; class Bacteroidia; order Bacteroidales; family UBA932; genus Cryptobacteroides. Next base: position 70,709 of record JBJEBJ010000077.1, on the reverse strand, counting down.
CGGCAGCATAATAGTCCTTGTACAATTCCACCGCTTCATTCTCACCGAGACCGGTCTTCATATAGGCAGAGACGAGGATTCCTCTCTGAAAACAGCCCCTCATGGGAACGAAGTTTATCTCTCCCCTGAAAGAAGGGGCCAGACGGTGCAGGGTCTCCCCCACCTCCCCGAGATGCTGATGCGTGAACGGTTTGTAAACGGAAATATTGTCCGAGCGCCAGCTGAAATGGGTGGTCTCCGAAGGTTTCTGTCCGGCTCCCGTCGAACCGGTGATTCCGGTAATATGGACATCTTCCAACTTGTCTGCCCTGGCCACAGGCAGCAATGCAAGCTGCATGGCCGTGGCAAAACATCCCGGATTGGCTATATGGGAAGCCTCGCGGATTTCTGCGCGGAACGCCTCCGGAAGCCCATAGACAAAGTCCTCGGCATCAGCGGCGAGACGGAAATCATTGCTCAAGTCGACAATCCGGCCATGGAATCTGTCCTGGATTGAATGCACAAAGGACTTTGACTTGCCATGTCCAGAGCAGAGAAAAAGCACGTCGGCCGCACCGAGGTCTGCCTCATCGCAGAAAGTCATGGAAGTTTCCCCTATGAGGTCCTGATGGACCTGCCAGACAGGATTGCCGGCATTGCTTCCGCTCTGGGCAAATATGACCTCTGCCAAGGGATGACGCTTCAATATGCGCATCAGTTCCCCGGCAGTATATCCCGCTGCACCTATTATTCCGACCTTGATTTTATCCATCACAGTTCCTCCTGAAGTTTCTGTCCTTCGTCAGAGTGATTGGCATAATATACGCGGAGCGGAGTGGAGAGCACTTTGATGAAGCCTTTTGCATCCTCGCTTGTCCAACCTTTCTGCATCTCCCCGTATTCTCCGAATTTCGTCTTCACGAGGTCATCCGGAGAGTCCACTCCCACGGCAGAGAAACTGTAAGGCCTGAGTTCCATTATGACCGTACCGTTCACATTGCGCTGGCTCTCCTGCAGCATTGCCTCGATATCCCTCATTACAGGCTCAAGGTACTGGCTCTCGTGAAGGAACATTCCATACCAGTTGGCCACCTGGTCCTTCCAGTATTGCTGCCATTTGCTCAATGTATATTTCTCAAGGAACTTGTGGGCGGCGATTATAAGCATCGGGGCAGCCGCCTCGAAGCCTACACGGCCCTTGATTCCGATGATGGTGTCTCCCACATGCATGTCACGGCCGATTCCATAAGGGGAGGCGATGGATTCAATCTTGCGGATGGCATCAACCGTATTCCCGAAAGACTCACCGTTCACTGTAGATATCTCCCCCTTGACAAATCCTATGCGGATCTGTTCGCTTCCCTGCTTGGTGACCGGCTTGAGATAGGCGCTCTCCGGCAGGCCTTGAGTGGAATCGAGAATCTCTCCACCGCAAATGGAAGTACCCCAGAGTCCTACGTTGTAAGAATATTTGAGTTTCGTGAAGTCGGCGCTGTAACCGTGGCTGTTCAGGTAATCGACCTCGAACTGGCGGGTAAGGGCCATGTCCCTCGTCAATGTGATAATCTCGACTCCAGGAGCCATCACGAGGAATGTCATGTCGAAACGGACCTGGTCATTGCCGGCTCCGGTGGAACCGTGGGCAATGGCGTCCGCCCCTATTTCCTTCGCATATTTCGCTATGGCCATCGCCTGGAAAATCCTTTCGGACGACACTGAGATTGGATAGGTCCCGTTACGCAGGACATTTCCGTATATCATATAGCGGATGCTCTTGTCATAGTATTCCTTCGTAACATCGAGAGTCACATATTTCTTGGCACCTAATTTATAGGCTTTGGCCTCATTTTCCTGCAGTTGCTCTGCACTGAAACCGCCCGTATCGGCACAGGCGGCATACACTTCATATCCCTTCTCAAGGGTGAGATACATCACATTGAACGAGGTATCGAGACCTCCGCTGAATGCGACCACTACTTTCTTTGGCATATCTTTCTGATTTGATTATTAATTAGTTCCGGGCAATTCCATCAGGACACTTTCCTGTGGAAAAAACCGACAAACTTCATGAGGACACGGAGAAACCCGTCGTGGCTCGGCTTGGCTTCAGGCACGTTCCGTACACTTTCCTCCGCCGGATCGTAGAGCATACCCGTGCAGAGACATCTCGTATAATTGTTCCTCGTGAGCACATCGAAATTTATGCAGCTCTCGCATCCTTTCCAGAAAACCGGATCTGAAGTGAGTTCCGAGAATGTGACCGGCTTGTAACCGAGTTCCGTATTTATCTTCATCACGGCCAGACCCGTCGTGAGTCCGAAAAGCTTCGCTCCCGGAAATCTTTTCCTCGACAGTTCGAAAGCAGTCTGCTTTATGCGCTTCGCCAGCCCGAAACCTCTGTATTCCGGTTTGACTATCAATCCCGAGTTGGCCACGAATTCCTCATGATCCCATGACTCGATATAGCAGAATCCGGCGAAATCATCCCCATTCATGGCTATAACGGCCTTACCTTCCAGCATCTTCTTCTTCACATAGTCAGGATTCCTCTTCGCGATTCCTGTACCCCTGACCTTCGTGGCGTCCTCGATTGTCCTGAGGATTTCATCCACGTATCCCAGATGCTCCTCCGTGGCCACTCCCACTGTAAAATCATCAATTGTCATTTGTATCCAATATTTCTATCATATCCTGTGGGTGGAAATTCCCGGCACCGCTATCTCCAGTGAAGTGACGATATCTTCCACATCCGAATGTTCGCGCATGACAAGGAGCAAGGTGTCATCTCCCGCGATGGTACCCATCACCTTGTGCCCCAGTACGCTGTCCACCAGGGAACCTACCATGTTGGCAAATCCCGGTCTTGTCTTGATTACGCACATCTGTCCGGAAAATTCCATACTGCGGACCCCGTCCACCGTACTCGAGCCGTTCGGCATGAGAGGCTCCAGATAGGCTGACGGGGATGTCACCCTCATTTCCGGAAGCCTGTAATGATATCCGCCCGTCCCGTCCGGGGCCTTGGCCACTTTCAGAGCCTTGAGATCCCTGGACAATGTCGCCTGAGTCACGACGCAGCCCTGTGCGGCAAGCATTGAAAGAATGTCCTCCTGGTTCTCCGCACGGTTCTCTGTAATAATCCGCCTCAGTTTGTTCAATCTGTCTTGTCTTGCATTCATAATTCTGTATTTTTATTCGCGAACATCGCAAATTTATACAATAATATCCTATCATCAAAATTATCTCAGGTTTTTTACGAAAAATTTTGATAAATCCGAAAGTCTTGATAAATTGCACCCGGAAACAAACGAAAGTACGATGAGATATTCAAGCAACAATTGGTGGTGGCACTTATTACAACTCAGAGAGTCGTAGTAGGTCAGCACCGTTGTATGCACCAGCATAGAGGTCCTTGCCGCATCTGCGACAGGGACCTTTTCGTTTCCCTGAAATCTCACACAAGATATCGTCCGACACAATGTCAAACCTTTAAAATACAAAGCCATGGAAAAGAAACAGATTCCCTACAAGATCTACCTCGAGGAAAACGAACTTCCGAAACAATGGTACAATGTCCGCGCGGACATGAAGAACAAGCCTGCCCCTCTCCTCAATCCGGGAACGGGACAACCTCTGGGACTTGACGAACTGAGCCCGATATTCTGCGAAGAGCTCTGCCGCCAGGAACTTGACAACGACACTGCCTATTTCGACATTCCAGCCGAAATACTCGACTTCTACAAGATGTACCGTCCGTCACCTTTGGTCAGGGCATATTTCCTCGAGAAGGCACTCGGGACACCGGCACATATATATTATAAGTTCGAAGGAAACAACACTTCTGGCAGCCACAAGCTGAATTCCGCCATAGCACAGGCATATTATGCCAAAAAACAGGGACTTAGAGGAGTCACCACGGAGACAGGTGCCGGGCAATGGGGCACTGCAATGAGCATGGCCTGTGCCTATTTCGGCCTGGACTGCCACGTCTTCATGGTGAAATGTTCATACGAGCAGAAGCCGTTCAGACGCGAGGTCATGCGTACATACGGAGCACAGGTGACCCCTTCACCGAGCATGACGACCAATGTGGGCCGGAAACTTCTCGAGGAATTCCCGGACACTACAGGCAGTCTCGGATGCGCGATTTCGGAGGCTGTGGAAGCAGCCGTTTCCAACGAGGGTTACAGGTATGTGCTGGGATCGGTACTGAACCAGGTACTCCTGCACCAGACAGTCATAGGGCTTGAGACGAAGACTGCCCTCGACAAATACGGGATCAAGCCTGACATAATAATTGGCTGTGCCGGAGGAGGTTCCAACCTCGGAGGCCTCGTCAGCCCGTTCGTGGGAGAAATGCTCAGGGGCGAGGCTGACTACCGCATCATAGCCGTGGAGCCGGCATCCTGCCCGAGCTTCACAAGAGGAAAATTCACATACGACTTCTGCGACACCGGAATGATATGCCCGCTTGCGAAGATGTACACCCTTGGAAGCCAGTTCATTCCGTCTGCAAACCATGCAGGTGGCCTTCGTTTCCACGGAATGAGCACGATTCTTTCACAATTGTATCACGACGGGCTGATGGAGGCCATTGCCGTGGAGCAGACATCGGTGTTCGAGGCTGCGGAAATGTTCGCACGCATAGAGGGCACCCTTCCGGCTCCGGAAAGCAGCCACGCCATCAGGGTCGCAATCGACGAGGCGCTCAAATGCAAGGAAACAGGCGAGGAGAAGACAATCGTCTTCGGATTGACAGGAACAGGATATTTCGATCTGAAGGCTTACGAGAGTTTCAATGACGGGACAATGTCGGATGTAATTCCTTCCGACGAAGACATTGCGGCGAGTCTCGCCAAATTGCCTGAAGTAAGAATCAGATAAGGTTCTCACCTTTCAAAGCCGCGACGCATATTTCCAGGGACTTGCGCCAGTGCGGGATTTTCACTCCGAAAGTCTTGCGTACCAGTGACTTGTCGAGGACGGAATAATGCGGACGGTGTACCTTCGACGGGAATTCATCACTATGGCAGGGAACGACATCGCAGTCATTTCCTGCCATTTCGCATATAGCCTGGGCGAAATCATACCAGGAACATACCCCTTCATCGGTGTAATGATAGATTCCCTGAAGGTCGGAGCGCCCTGACTGGATCAGGTCAACTATGAACGCGGCAAGGTCGGTTGCACAGGTTGGCGTTCCTGTCTGGTCAAATACGACCTTGACCTGCTTCTTCTCGGAGGTGAGACGCATCATTGTCTTGACGAAATTCTTGCCGTGGACAGAATAGAGCCAGGCAGTACGCAGAATGATATGGCGACAACCGGAATTCAGCACGGCACGTTCTCCGGCAAGTTTGGTCAGGCCGTAAACACTCGCCGGATTGGTCTCGTCCCCCTCGGTATAAGGTACTGACGACTCCCCGCTGAATACATAATCGGTGGATATCTGGATCATCAAGGCGTCACATTCCCTCGCAGCCTCCGCTATTCCGGCAACCGCAAGATGATTCAGAAGGTCGGCCGTCTCAGGATTGCCCTCAGCCTTCTCCACGTCGGTGTATGCGGCGCAATTCACCACCACATCCACTTTCCTTGAGCGCATGAATGCAAGGACAGCCTCCTCATCCGTGATGTCAAGATGTTCCGTAACTTGTCCCGGGACTTCATTCACATCCGAGAAAATATAGGTTGCAGGGCCGGAGGGCCTGCCCCCCGGTCTGTGCCCGGAGACAATGTTCCTTATTTCCATACCGAGCTGGCCGTTCGCGCCGGTCACCAAAACAGTCTTTGCCATATCCAACAGTTTATCGACGAGAGAACAAAGATAGCGAAAAGTTTTGCAGAATGTGAAATATTTGCTAAATTTGCAGTCCTTTTTGCGGAGATTCCGCAGGAAGTAATTGATTTACTAACATTTATTATCAAAAGTATGAAACAGTACGAGACCGTTTTCATTGCAACTCCCGTTTTGTCTGAGGCCCAGATGAAGGAAGCGGTTGCCAAGTACGTGAACTTCATCACCAAGAATGGCGGTGAGGTTGTGTACGAAGAGGACTGGGGACTCAAGCAGCTTGCTTACCCTATCCAGCACAAGACATCAGGATTCTATCACCTGATCGAGTTCAAGGCCGAGCCTACGCTCATCGCCTCCCTCGAGACCCAGTATCACCGTGACGAGAGGATTATCAGATACCTCACCGTCGCTCTCGACAAGGACGCAGCAGCTTACGCCGAGAAGAGAAGAGCTAACAAACAGGCAAAGGCAGCCGCCCAGGCAGCCGAGGCCGGCAAATAATGGAGGATTGGAATTATGGCACAGACAAACAATGCACAGCAGAATAACGAGATCCGTTATCTGAACCCTCCTACAGTAGAGGTAAGGAAGAAGAAATACTGCCGTTTCAAGAGGGCAGGTATCAAGTACGTTGATTACAAGGATCCTGAGTTCCTCAAGAAATTCCTCAACGAGCAGGGAAAGATTCTCCCTCGCCGCATCACCGGAACTTCCCTGAAATTCCAGAGGAAAGTTGCCCAGGCTATCAAGAGAGCACGCTCACTCGCCCTGCTCCCGTATGTTACAGACCTTCTTAAATAATTAGGAGACAGCTATATGGAAATCATTTTGAAAAAAGATGTGGCCAATGTAGGTCACGCAGATGATGTCGTAAAGGTAAAAGCCGGTTACGCTCTTAATTATCTCATCCCTCAGGGATTCGCAATCCTCGCAACCGAGTCTGCCAAGAAGCAGCATGCGGAGACCCTCCGCCAGAGGGCTCACAAGGAGGCCAAGCTCGTAGCTGATGCACAGGCACTTGCAGCAAAGATCGAGTCAGTTCTCGTAAAAGTATCCGCAAAGGTGAGCGAGAGCGGCAAGATTTATGGTTCAGTCACCACCGCACAGCTTGCAGAGGCTCTCGTCAATGCAGGTATCGAGGTTGACAAGAAGGACATCACCATTACCTCCGAGGAGGTGAAGGAACTCGGCACATACGATGCAGAGGTAAAATGCTACAAGAGCGTCAAGGGCGCTTTCAAGTTCGAAGTTGTCGCAGAATAATTTCAACGATTCCAATAGATTGGCTGGCCGGAGGGTCAGCCAATTTTTGTTTATCGGGCGAAAAATGCCTAACTTTGCAATATCTTCCAGAACTGACAAATATTAAAAAACTTCATACAAATGTTCAAGTCATTTTACGGATTCCAGATGGTGGAGACCTACCATGAATGGAAAAAGAATCACAGGACAAAGGACAAGACAGTGTCCAGAAGCATCAAGCTTGCCATCGCAACAATAATCCCGCTGATCCTATGGCTGCTTCCGACATCCGCATTCGGAATTGACGGGCTCACCGTCATCGAGCAAAGGACAATCGCGATTTTCGTTTTCGCCATCCTGATGTGGGTATTCGAGGCGGTGCCTGCATGGACCACTTCAATGGTAGTTGTCGTTCTGCTTCTCTTCACGTCATCAAACAGCAGCCTCTGGTTCTTCCGCGAGGGATATGACCCGGAGACTTTGGGAACGGCCATCAACTACAAGTCGATTCTCCATTGCTTCGCGGACCCTATCATCATGCTGTTCATCGGAGGTTTCGTGCTTGCCATCGCTGCAACCAAGAGCGGTCTCGACCTGCTCCTCGCGAAATCCCTCCTCAAGCCTTTCGGAACACAGTCCCGCTTCGTGCTCCTCGGATTCATCCTTGTGACAGCGATATTCTCCATGTTCCTCAGCAACACTGCCACTGCAGCAATGATGCTTACCTTCCTCACTCCGGTCCTCAAGTCGCTGCCGGCTGACGGAAAAGGCAAGATTGCGCTCGCTCTTTCCATTCCTATCGCAGCCAACATCGGCGGTATCGGTACTCCTATCGGTACTCCACCGAACGCCATTGCACTGAAATACCTCAACGACCCTGCCGGAATGAACATGAACATCGGTTTCGGACAGTGGATGAGTTTCATGACTCCGTTTGCAATCATCCTGCTCGTCATCGCATGGATCATCCTGCTGAGGATGTTCCCGTTCAAGCAGAAGAAGATCGAACTTCAGATTGAGGGCGAGCACGAGAAGAGCTGGAGAGACATTGTTGTTTATGTCACATTCGCCATCACCGTGCTCCTCTGGATGACAGACAAGTTCACCGGTGTAAATTCCAATGTAGTGGCAATGCTTCCTATCGGAGTGTTCGCAATCAGCGGAGTCCTGAGCAAACGCGACCTTGAGGAAATCAACTGGAGCGTGCTCTGGATGGTTGCAGGAGGTTTCTCACTCGGCGTCGCTCTTCAGGAGACCGGTCTTGCAAATCATCTGATTGAAGCTATTCCATTCAATTCATGGCCTGCAGCAATCGTGGTTGTAGGATCCGGACTCATCTGCTACATCATGGCCAACTTCATCTCGCATACCGCTACCGCCGCACTTCTCGTGCCGATTCTTGCAGTTGTGGGACAGAGCATGTCCGGCAACCTCGCCCCTCTCGGCGGAGTTTCCACCCTGCTCATCGGTGTCGCTATCGGTTCGTCTCTCGCGATGATCCTGCCTATTTCCACACCTCCGAATGCGCTTGCACATGCTACCGGCATGATCGAGCAGAAAGACATGGAAAAGATGGGTATCATCGTAGGTGTAATCGGACTCCTGCTCGGATATACAATGCTGATTTTCCTCGGTTCCTCAGGACTTCTGTAGGATTTAAAAGCATTAGAATATATTAATAAGAGGCTGACCAAAAAGTGACAGAAAAGATGCTTTTGGTCAGTCTCTTATTGTATCATGATGTTTCGCGGGGGCAATGGCTGCCTGCCGGAGGCGTGAGCTCCCGCGCTCTCGGGAAGCGGGTGGGTGCCCGCAGGAGACAAGTTATCGCGTAGCGATGACGCAGGAAACTGTGGGAGGGTCCGGAGCGAACGAAGTGAGCGAAGTCCTCCGGCAGGCAGCCATTGCCCCCGCGAACAAGGATATGTATACGGAATTACTCCTCCAAAGCCTTTCGGTGGGATTCCCGGACCGCATCCCGTACAGAGTCAGGTGACAGGACCTTGATGCGCGGACCGAGGGCGCACAGGTCCATTATAAGCCTCGGATTAGGGACAACCCTGATAGCGACCCGGGCCTTGGAAGTCAGCCACGTGATACGCTGGCTCCTGTGCAGCGGAAGACCGTCCAGAAAGCGTGCCTGTTCAGTGTCACACTCCAGCACAATGGTCTGGGGTTCCTCATTCTCCGAAAGATAAACCCCGTAGCTGTCCCGGAATAATTCATCGATGTCGAAATTGCGCGGCAGCCTGAACTTCGTCTCCAGAACTATAAGTTCCACGATACGGTCGAGACTATATACCCTGAGGGCATCTCGCTCAAGCGAATACCCAACGAGATACCATCTCTTCATGTCCTCCTTGAGAGCATAAGGACAGACAGTCAGTTGCTCGGAGGAGTCCGAACTGTATTTGCGATATTCAATCCTGACCTGCGAATTGTCCAGCATAGCAGCCATCAGGTCAGTGAGATACTTCTGTCCGGACGGAATACTCTCCACGGAGACCCGCCCCGAAAGCCTCTCCCGGCCGAGCTCAAGGAGACTGTTGACAGTGAATGTATTGACAAGCCATGCTGTACCGTCAGCCTGATCCTCAACATCGTCAGAATACCTGATAAAATACCTGTTACGGCTGCGGTCACATTCAATCTTGACCCCGAACACCTCCTCAATGGCATCCCTGTGATTGCAGAAAGATCTCCGTGCATAAGACGTTCCCCAGCGGTTCTCCCACTTCGACTGGATATCTTCGAGCGAAAGACCGCTCATCCCGGCCTTGGAAATAGTCCTTATCAGCCATACGTATTTGTTAATCAGTTCCGTGACCATATCAACTTATCTTACTATAATCCAGTTTATTGTACTTGTCTTTCCGCATTTCCGCGAGCAGCGGCCGGTTCCTCGGCGACGAGAGGTCCGGATCCTGCTCCAATATATGCGACGCATAATCCCTCGCATCCGCAAGAATCTGCCCGTCCATCGCAAGAGAGGCTATGCCCAGTTCAACAGGAAGCCCGCTCTGCTGGGTACCTTCAAGGTCGCCGGGACCCCTCATCTTCATATCCTCCTCAGCCAGCACGAAACCGTCCTCGGTACTGCAAAGCAGATCAAGACGCTTACGGGACTCGGCACTTACCTTGGGCCCCCTGACGAGTATGCAATATGATGCTCCCCCGCCTCTTCCGACGCGTCCCCTCAGCTGATGCAACTGACTGAGCCCGAACCTTTCCGGGCTCTCAATCACCATCACCGTGGCATTAGGCACATCCACGCCGACCTCAATGACAGTAGTGGATACAAGGATATTCGCCCTTCCGGCCGCGAACGCGTCCATATTGAATCTCTTGTCCTCGTCACTCTGCTGCCCGTGGACAATCGCCACCTTGTAAGGCGGAAATGGAAAGAACTGCAATATTTCCTCATATCCCCTCTCCACGTTCTTGTAATCCACCTTCTCGTTCTCAAAAATCATTGGATATACTATGAATGCCTGGCGCCCCGCAGCTATCTGATCCTTGATGAACTTGTACATGGAAAGACGCTGTGTCTCAGTAATCTGTATAGTCTGAACGGGAATCCTGCCCGGAGGCATCTCATCAATGACGGAAATGTCCAGGTCTCCGTAAAGGGTCATTGCCAAGGTCCTGGGAATCGGCGTAGCCGTCATTACGAGAATGTGCGGAGCGATTCCGGCCTTACCCCACAGACGTGCTCTCTGGTCCACTCCAAAACGATGCTGTTCGTCAACAATCGCCAGTCCGAGATTGCGGAACACCACAGTATCTTCTATCAGAGCATGTGTACCGACAATGATTCCCGTCCTGCCGGAAGCAAGGTCCTCGAGCACGGTCCTGCGTTCAGCGGTCCTGGTCGTCCCGGTGAGTGCCGCCACATGGACTCCTGTACCCTCGAGATATTTGCAGATATTGGCATAATGCTGGCGTGCAAGTACTTCCGTAGGTGCCATTATGCAGGTCTGATAGCCGTTGCCATAAGCTATCAGGGCGGACAGGACGGCCACCATGGTCTTGCCGGACCCCACGTCACCCTGAAGCAGGCGGTTCATCTGCCTGCCGCTGCGCATATCCTCCCTGATTTCACGTATCACGCGTTTCTGCGCACCGGTTAGACTGTAAGGCAAAGAATTGTAGCACTTGTGGAAAGCATCCCCTACATTTGGCATTACGATGCCGCATTCATTGCGGCTGCGGACATATTTCTGCTTCAGCAGTGACAACTGCAAAAGAAACAGTTCCTCGAATTTCAGCCTGTATTCCGCCTTCTTCAAAGCCTGCTGGTCCTTCGGGAAATGGATATTGCGCAACGCATAATTCAGCGGCACGAGTCCCTTCTCCTTCATGACGTATTCAGGAAGAGTCTCCTGAACATCCCTGAGTCCGGTATCAAGGGCTGACATCATTATCCTCGACATCACCTTTCCGGTGATACCGGCATTCTTCAGTCTCTCGGTGGACGGATATACTCCTGCCATGGAAGGCTGTCCCTGCATCTCCTGGCCCGACGGATCGTCAATCTCAGGATGGACCATGTTCAACCTCCCGTTGAATACGGAAGGTTTCCCGAAGAATATGAAAACTTTGCCGGGCTGCAGCCTGGGCCAGATATATTTTACACCCTTGAAGAAAACCAGTTCCATCTGACCGGTGCCGTCGGAAACGACTGCAGCGAGACGGCTCACGGCATTGAACCTGACTTCAGGTCCGGAAGCATCCACCGGATTGCCTGACTTGTCGAGCAGGACCGAAGAAATGACCTGGGCCCTGATCTGGACCATTGCGGATGTACTCTGTATGGAGCCTATCGGCACGATGGAACTTCTGTCAATGTATCTGTAAGGATAAACCCGTATGAGTCCGGCTATATCAGTGACACCCAGTTCAGAAGCGAGGAGCTGGGCTCTTTTCGGGCCAACCCCCTTGAGGAACTGGATATCGGATTCATTCTGCATCTTTATTCTATCTGGGTGCGCCCCGGTCTATCCTGACGGCTGTCTTCAATGGCACGCTCATGCATCTTGCCGGCCTGAAGCCTGTCATATGCGATACGGTTCTTGAAAATGTCAATGGCAGCATAGATGGACGACATCATGGACATCGGGTCAGCTTCATCACGTCCGGCCATTGAATAAGCCGTACCGTGGTCAGGAGATGTCCTTACGACCGGAAGACCTGCAGTGAAATTGACACCGTCATCGAAATCGAGTGCCTTGAACGGGGCGAGACCCTGGTCATGGTACATGGCAAGGGTTGCATCGAACTTGCTGTAATTGGCAAGGCCGAAAAATCCGTCCGGGGAATATGGGCCGAATGCCATGATTCCCTCGTCATTGGCAGCCTTGACGGCCGGAGCGATTATGGTCTCCTCCTCGTCTCCGAGAAGTCCGTCGTCCCCGCAATGCGGATTGAGGCCGAGCACCGCAATTTTAGGCTTGGTGACACCGAAATCACGTTTCAATGAGGAATTCATCAGACGGAGCTTGGTCAATATCTTCTCCTGGCTGATGCTGCCCGGAACGTCCTTGAGCGGAATATGTCCGGTGACAACCCCTATCTTGAGCTGGTCGCTGATCATGAACATTGCCACGTCGCTGACCCCGAACTCGTGCTTGAGATATTCGGTATGTCCCGTGAATCCGAATCCCTCCTTTGACATTGCCCTCTTGTTGATAGGCGCTGTTACGAGGACGTCTATATCCCCTGCCTTGAGGTCCGCAACGGCGCGCTCGAGAGAGGTGATCGCTGCCTTGGCCGACTCAGGGGTGGACTGTCCAGGCTCAACATAGACATTGTCCGGGAGGCAGTTCAGGATATTGATTTTCCTGATTCGGGCATCCTTGGCGGAACTGATCACATATGTGTCCATCGGATCCAGATTGTGTATCTGTTTCCTGTAGAACCCGAAAATTTTGGAAGAACCGTAAATCACGGGAGTGAACGACTCCAGAATTCTCTGGTCAGCAAGAGCCTTGATGATGACCTCGTAACCTATTCCGTTGCCGTCTCCCTGGGTTATACCCACTGTTATCTTGTTGTTTATCATTTTGAATCTTGTTTTTCCAATCTTTCAAAAATACGAAAAATTCCCCGAAATCCAATATCAGAGCGGAAGATTCGCGGAATTTGCTCCGTCAACCCCTGCAGACTCCTCATACCCGGTATCATGCGGAAGAGTCTCGCCCCTCGAGAATGCACCTGCACCTGCATCCACAGCGAGAGCATCACATCTCTCGTTCTCGGGATGTCCGGCATGGCCCTTGAGCCAATGGAACTGGAGCCTGTGAATGGAACTGACCCTTAGGAAACGCATCCACAGGTCGGGATTCTTGACCTTGGCAAACCCCTTGCGCCTCCATCCCTCAAGCCATCCCTTGTTCACGGCATTGACCACATAGGATGAATCGCTCCAAATCTCCACCCGGGCATTCTGCCATTTTATCGCCTCCAGGCCGACGATTACCGCAAGCAGTTCCATACGGTTGTTTGTAGTCAGGACGAAACCGCCGCACATTTCCTTTCGGAGATTTCCGCATTTGAGCACGACTCCATATCCGCCGGGCCCGGGATTGCCGCTCGAAGCCCCGTCTGTGTATAAATAAATAACTGGTCTGTTTTCTTCCATTTTCATATGTGCCGGTCCTTGTACGGCCGGAATGCAAAAATAGGAATATTATTACTAATTTTGCAGCATTAAGGATGACAAAATCCGGAATCGTGTTTCACCATGGAAGAAGACAAACTGCCGAAACTGGCCGAAAGCGGCATCCACGCTGGATTCCCTTCCCCGGCCACCGACTACATGAACAGGGGAATTGACCTGAATACAGAACTCGTAAAGCATCCCGAAGCCACCTTTTTCGGGAAAGTGACCGGCGACTCCATGACCGATGCGGGAGTGGATGAAGGGGACATACTGGTGATAGACAAATCTTTGGAGATGCGCGAAGGGGATATGGCAGTATGTTTTGTGGACGGTGAGTTCACATTGAAATACATATATTTCCACGACCCGGGAGACGGTCGCCCGGGAATCGAAGCGAAAAAACCGGGCAGTTCCTTCAACATCCTCAAAAGGCCGGATGAACTATGGCTCGTTCCCGCCAACAAGGCCTACCCCGTGATACATATCACCGAAGGCAACGACTTTACTGTCTGGGGCATAGTCACCTATGTCATCAAGAAGACTCGATGAATCAATGCATCAGCCTTTCCACGGCATCCTTCACCTCGTCATAGCCGTAACCCCTGCCGAGCGCATACCTGAGCAGTTTCAGACGGCACTGCGGATCTTCCGAAAGACTCCTGTACTTGGCTGCAAGAAGGGATTCAAGCCTTGAGCCTGCCGCTTCCGAATCAATATCGTCCAATGCCTTGTTCACGGTATCCCGGTCAATACCTTTGCCGGAAAGCATATACGAAATCTTGACCCTCCCCCATCCGGAAAGAGATGACTTCTCCCTCGCATACGCCGAAGCATAGCGGAGATCATCCACGAAGCGGTCATCTTTCAGGGAATCAAGCACTTTGGACGCCATCACCTCATCCCCTCCGAAAGCCTTCAAGGCCTTCCTGTAAATGTCTGCAGAGCAGCATTCCTGCCTTGAGCACAATGCCTCGAGACGGGACAGGACTTTGTTGTAGATTTCCTCTTCCATATCAAAAATAGAGACCGATATTAAGATAGGCCCCTGTTTTCCTGTTTCTTGAGCGCCAGTGCAGTTCCAGTTCGACCGGACCTATGATCGTATTGTATGAATACTTGATGCCGGCTCCGAAAATACCGTAGATATTGTGCGCATTTCCGAAATCCCTGAATTCCGCCATCGTGAAGGCATAATTGGCAATAGCCGTGATATAATTGTTCTTGCACAGCCTGAAACGGAAATCAGAACGGACCACCGTAAGAAGATTCTGCATCGCGGCAGCATAATTGATTCCGGTGAAAGGAATCTGCTGGTCGAGATAACGTCCTGCAATTGAGCCTCCCATCAGGTTCAGGTAGGGCAGCGACGGATCCCCTCCGAACATATAACGCGCATGGATTGACGGAATTATGGCAAAACATCCCATCTGGGCAACGGTCTTGAAATCAAACGTGGCAACATGGAAGCGCTCAATGTCGTGCCGGAGGCCGGCAAAGAACCATTCGTACCCGAGTCCTACCGAGAATCCGCGTGTCGGGAAATATCCGTCGTCAAACGTATCCGCCTTCAGGTCAGCGAAGAGTGACAGATAATTGTTGGTCAGTGAATTGAGATCATAATCGCCCATCACACTGTTCGCCATGACATTGTTCAGCTTGAAGAAATCGCTCCGGAGGCCAATCTTGGTGTCGAACCTGCGAAGACGGATATTTGACAGGTAAAGTTCCTCCCGGACATTGAGATATGCCACGTTATAGTCACTGGTACCGAGAGTGAACCTGTTGCGATCCAGCCATTTGACTGAAAACGCCGCATTGAAGGTCGGCCCTTTTGGGCCGCGGACATAATACTTCAGTTCCGCTGCAGGATTGATTCCCACCTTGCCTGTAAAATCGAGGGCCGAGCCCTGAAGTTTGTGGGCATTCAACCCGACATTGAATATCATTGACGCCATTTCCTCCGAATCAAGACGTCCGCCGATTCCGAACTGGTGCACAGGGCCCTTCTTGCAATGCAGGATAAGCGAGAAAGGCTCCTCGGCGCCCTCCAGTTCATAAGTCACGTAATCAAACGCCCCGGTCCCGTAAATCGTGGCAACGGCATCCTCTATGTCGAGCTTGTCGAGAGGTCTGTCCGGCCTGAGGGAAATCATTCCCATAAGATATCTTGACTCCCTGTCGGAAACGCCCTCCATCTCGATTTTGGAAACCCGGACAGGAGTATTGCCCAGGTCAATGGCTTTTCTATGTCTCAACTCTTTATGATACGGTCCCACCAGCATCTTGATGCTGTCCAACAGCTCCGACTGAGCCGCAGCTGCTTCGTGTCCCCTGGAAATTATGACGTCAATGCTCTTCGCATCGAAACTCATCATGTTGTACTCAGGCAGATATGGTTTGATCGTCACGTCAGGAATGGATACATTCTTCTCGTATGCCTCTCTGCCGAGCATGTCGACCCCCTGTGAAATAATGTCCTTGAGGTCGTTCAACTGTGAATAGCCCTTGAAACCCGAGGATAGGTCAACCCCGATGATGATATCGGCACCTATTTCCCGGGCGAGGTCAGCCGGGTAATTGTTCCTCATCCCGCCGTCCACGAGCACCATCCCGTCCACCTTGACCGGAGCAAATACTCCCGGAATCGACATTGTGGAGCGCAGGGCCGTGGTCAGCTTTCCGGAATACCAGTTTTTCGGCTTAGCCGTGACCATGTCGGTAGCTACGCATATGTAAGGCACGGGAAGATCCAGGAAATTCATATCGTCCTGATATCCGGCCGTCAGGGAGCTGAAAATGTTGTTCACGTTCTGGCCTGAAGCAAATCCTGACGGAAGGCTTGTCATGAGATTGTCCTTCACTATCGACACGGCATCGTCTTTTCCAGCCCCGACATGAATCTGCTCGTGCCTGCGGTCGGGTTCCCCGTAACGCTCCTCATCCGCTTTTCTGTCAAGATAGTCCTGCTTCTCGTAATAGAACGGGAATGAAAGGAGAATCTTCTCCTTGTACTTGGTAGTGGAATAAGAAATATAGTTTCTCGGAACCTTGTCTGAAAGGGCCATGTCCCAGTCGATGCCCCTGATGACGGACTCCATGTCCGATGCAGAGTAGCCGAGAGAATACAATCCTCCCACAAGGCCACCCATGCTGGTACCGAGCACGACGTCCACCGGAATCTCCAAAGAGTCGAGATAGTCTATGACACCGATATGTGCGGCACCCTTGGCGCCTCCGCCGCTGAGTACAAGAGCTACAGTAGGCCTCGTACGCCTAATCCCGTCAAGATATTGCCGCAGTTCTGCCACGGAAACGGAATCCGCTGAAGGATTCAGTCCGTAGTTCACGGTTCTTTCTGATTGTCCTTGGGTCTGAATCATCGCATAGACCTCCTGCCGGGACGAGAAAAGCGTCATCACGGCGAGAACGGATATGAGCAGCCTAAGTCTCATGGTCATTTGCTCTGATCTGAATGTTTACCTGCAAGCATTCCGCAGGCTGCGAAAATATCCTCCCCTCTCGAGGCCCTTATGGTGGCGGTTATTCCGGCACGGCTGAGACGGTCCCGGAACATCTCCATCACCCCGTCAGGAGAGGAGACGTATGGAAAGTCCGGAATCTTGTGGAAGCGTATGAGATTCACCCGGCATTCCAGTCCGGCAAGCAGCCTGATGACCGCATCGGCATGCCGTTTGTCGTCATTGAATCCGGAAAACATGGTATATTCGAAGCTAACGCGCCTCTGTCCGGTGAAGTCGTATTTCTTCAGAAGTGAAACCACATCCCTGATATCGTATGCTTTCTGCACCGGCATTATGCCTTCCCTCTCGTCCGGGAAAGGATTGTGCATGCTGACGGCCACATGGCATCTGGTCTCGTCCAGAAATCTTTTCAGGGAAGGCAGGACACCTATGGTAGAGAGGGTTATCCTCTTCGGGCTCCAGCCGAATCCCCACTCAGCAGTAAGCACGTCAATGGCTTTTTTCACATTCTCGAAATTGTCGAGAGGCTCGCCCATTCCCATGAACACAGTCCCCGTAAGGCTGTCTGCCTCATCTACAGATATGAACTGGGAGAGAATGTCCGCCGGTGAAAGATTGCCGTGGAAACCCTGGCGTCCGGTCATGCAGAACTTGCAGCCCATCTTGCAGCCTGCCTGGGACGACACGCACAATGTCTTCCTGTCAAGTTCAGGAATCATTACTGATTCAATGCAGCTGCCTTCCACCTTGCCGGGATTCCCAGATTCGACCGCCCAGGCATCTCCGGAAAACGAGCAGGCCACCGGGAAGAGATATTTCCTGGTCCCGTCGGCGGAAATCATGCAGTCGGCATATTCCACGGCTCCGGTCTCATATTTCTCCGACAGCCGCGCACGCCCTTCCTTGGACAGGTTCGTCATACCGTCCACTGTCCGTATCTTCTTCTTGTAGAGCCACTGAGCAATCTGGTTTCCGGCATACGGCGGCAACCCGCATTCAACGGCAATCTGCCTGAGTTCCCCAGGGGTCTTCCCCAACAATTTCTTCTTCATGTCTCATTCCTCTATACCGAAGCAAATTTAATGAATTTTTCGTTCTTGATTGCAGCGTTTTTTATATCTTTGTAAGGATATGCGGCATATTCCGCAGTAATTAACAAAAAATATTACATTATGGCTAAAGAAGCAGTTAAGGGAAGCGGAGCGGAGACAATTGATTCCGGAAAGCTCAAAGCTCTGCAGGCAACGATCGACAAAATTGAAAAGGACTACGGTAAAGGGACGATCATGAAGTTGGGGGACCAGCCACAATGGGATGAACATCAGGTAATACCGAGCGGTTCCATAGCTCTGGACCATGCCCTGGGCATCGGCGGATATCCCCGCGGCAGGATCATCGAGATCTACGGCCCGGAGTCCAGCGGAAAGACAACTCTCGCCATCCACGCCATCGCACAGGCCCAGAAGCAGGGCGGAATAGCTGCGATGATTGATGCCGAGCATGCGTTCGACAGATCTTATGCGAAAGCTCTCGGAGTGGATCTCGAGACATTGCTTATCTCCCAGCCTGACAACGGTGAGCAGGCTCTGGAAATCGCTGACAATCTCATCCGTTCGGGAGCCATAGACATCATCGTGATCGACTCAGTCGCAGCCCTCACCCCGAAGGCCGAGATTGAAGGCGAGATGGGAGACAACAAGGTCGGGCTCCAGGCAAGGCTCATGAGCCAGGCCCTCAGGAAACTGACTGCCAATATCAGCAAGACAAACACATGCTGCATCTTCATCAACCAGCTCAGGGAGAAAATCGGCATAATGTTCGGCAACCCGGAGACCACTACCGGAGGCAACGCCCTCAAGTTCTACGCCTCGGTTCGTATCGACGTACGCAGGACAACACAGCTCAAGGACGGTGACGAAGCTCTCGGCAACCGCACCAAGGTGAAAGTGGTGAAGAACAAGATGGCTCCTCCATTCAAGAAAGCCGAGTTTGACATCGTATATGGAGAAGGGATCTCCCGTCCTGGAGAAATCGTGGACCTCGGTGTCGAGTACGGCATCATCGGCAAGAGCGGATCCTGGTTCAGCTACGGTGACCAGAAACTCGCCCAGGGAAGGGAGGCTACCAAGCAGCTCATTGCCGACAATCTGGAGCTCAGCGAGGAAATCGAGGCAAAAATCCGCGAGGCCCTCAAAAAGGTACAGGACTGATACTCAACGTATAATACACCGGGAAAGCTTCAATGCCGTTTCCCTGTCGATTATTCCGGCTTCCGCAAGACCTTCGACGGTCAGGGCGGAAGCCGGATTGTTTTCCCTGTACAGGACAATGGCTTTGGCAGTCCGGTTATCCCGTATATGAGGATGAATCCGGAGGGAATCCACCGGCAGGGTCCATAGCCGGAACGGCTTTGGAGGAGTCCTGACCTCGACGAGATCAGACAATGCGTCATAACGTTCCTTGTCGAAATGATAGATTTCCATCAACTGCTCCGGGCAGGAATATCCGCCAAGACGTTTCCTGTATTCCACCATTTTGGAAGCAAAATAGCCGCCGATCCCGGGCAGGGAATCGAACATGGCCGAATCAGCTGCATTGAGATCTATCTTCGGGATGTCAATATATGGTTCAAGCCTCTGGAATACGGAGTCATGCACGACATAGGATGCGGCAAAGTCGGATTTCCGGCGGAAACGTCCGCCTTTGGACCTGTAATTGTCTATTGAGGCAGCCTGGGCATCAGTGAACCCGAGGCGCCGGAGGTCCTCGACGGACACGGTGTTGGGATCGAATCTGAATGATTCACAGGTGCGTGGCATGAATGCCGAACGGACAGAAGACCTGCTACGACCATTATCCGGTAATGGATTCCGAACGTCATGGGAAGATGCACTCCGGACTTCAACGCCTGAAAATGCACTGTCCGGGGTAACTCCTGAGGTGATATACACCGTGTCCGGCACGGAAGATACTATCTTCAGCGCCGCAGCCCTGTGAATGAACAAGGCAGTCTGGTAACCTGTAATAAGGAATGCAAGGGCTATCGCCCCTGTCACGAATGATGCGGACGGGGAATGTTTCTTCCCTTCGTCCTGATTGTTCCGGGTCATTTCACCAAGCCACCGGCCCCCGGATTTAACATATTACCCCTCAGCGCTTTCCCCGTCACGCTTACGGGATGGAGCTCCTGCCACGACCAGAACTATCTCGCCTTTCGGTTCATGCTCCCTGAACCAGGCTGCGACTTCAGCAAGGCTGCCGCGCCGGTGTTCCTCGTGAATCTTCGATATTTCCCGGGCCACGGAGCATTCCCTCCCGGGCCCGAAATACTCCGCCATCTGTTCCAGCGTCTTGACTATCCTGTATGGAGACTCGTAGAAAATCATCGTCCTGGTCTCGGCGGCAAGGGTTTTCAGCAATGTCTGCCTTCCCTTCTTCACCGGAAGGAATCCCTCGAAGCAGAACCTGTCGCAAGGCAGGCCGGACGACACTATGGCCGGAATGCATGCAGTTGCTCCGGGCAGAGTCTGGACCTCAATGCCCTCAGCGGCACATTCCCTCACGAGGAGAAATCCCGGATCCGATATACCCGGCGTGCCGGCATCGCTGACAAGGGCGACGTCCAGCCCGGCAAGTATCCGTTCCTTGATCATAGGAACGGTCTGATGCTCATTGAATTTATGATGTGACTGAAGATGGTTCACCTCAATTCCGAAATGCTTCAGGAGCACGGAACTGGTCCTGGTATCCTCGGCAAGAACGAGATCAGCCTCCCGGAGAACCCTCATGGCCCTGCAGGTCATGTCCTCCAGATTGCCGACAGGAGTCGGGACTATATATAGTTTCCCTGCCATCCTCTATCTGATTTTTCTCCTGACCGCCATCATGAAGCGATATACGGCATCCGAAGTCATGTCCCACTCCGGGAATGTCTCCTGAAGATAAGCCACAGCCTTGTCAAGGGAAGACATATTGTTGATGTGCCCTACAACGTCCTGGAAAAGCATGGAATCTTCACGGAAGAGTGTACTGATGAACATCACCCTGTCATTGAGAGAGATTGCGCTGCGGACATCCTTCACTTCAGGTCCCGGCATATCCTTGAGCCAGGCAGGATTCGAAGCTTTTATGTCAATCACGGCTCCCGCTGCCCTGCCTGCATTTGCTTCGTTCAGGCTCTTCTGGCGGGAAGACGGGCGTAGCTTCTGGGGAGCCGGTTCCATCAGGAACTCCCCGAACAGAGAACCCGGGTCGGAATCTTCCGGCAGGTCCTCAGGAATATCCCCGGCAGGCACTTCCTCAACAGGAATATCTTCAGCAGGAATATCCTCCTCAGGGAAGGTTTCAGGAAGGTCGTCCCCGGCGGCAGGAATATCTGTCCCCGGCTCGTCAGGGACTGCAGCAGGCCCAGGTTCTGCAGCCACCTCGGAAATGCCTTGAAGGAAATCCTCGTGGGCGATTTCCATCTCGACTACGTCCGCTACGTCATTATCGGCCTCCAACAAGGCCCTATACTCTTCCACCTCGTGCTCCAAAGCCTCAACTCGGGCTTTAAGTTCAGCAACGGTGTTGATAAGTTCTTCCAATTTTTCCTTCCGGTTGTTCTCCATAAGGCAGATTATTGATTATATTTGCAATCCTCAACCAAGATTACAAAATTAGTCATGATTTCAGAAAATATCAAGAAAAACGGCTGCATTGAAGTCATCTGCGGCTCAATGTTCTCCGGCAAGACGGAGGAACTCATCAGAAGACTGAAAAGAGCCCAGTTCGCCAACCAGAAAATTGAGATTTTCAAGCCCGAAGTAGATACCAGGTATTCCGATATGGACGTAGTCTCGCACGACCTGCACAGCATTCCATGCACCCCGGTCAAGGACCCTGCCAGAATGCTGGAAACTTCCGAAGATACACAGGTGATAGGCATCGACGAGGCGCAGTTTTTCGATGATTCACTCATAAATGTGGCACAGGAGCTTGCAAACAGGGGGAAACGTGTCATAATAGCCGGGCTTGACACCGATTTCAAGGGCAAACCTTTCGGCCCGATACCTGCACTCATGGCAGTGGCCGAGGACGTGCAGAAAGTACATGCAATCTGCGTGAAATGCGGCAACCTGGCAAATCATTCGCACCGGCTCACGAAGAGCCACAAGCTCGTTGTCCTCGGAGAGAAGGACGTGTATGAACCTCTCTGCAGGCAGTGCTACAACGAAGCCATAGCCGCAGAAAAAGCAGAATAATATTAATACGACATCAATATGAAAGAAGGAGACAGGATACCGGAATTCACGGCAATCGACCAGGACGGCAAGACTTTCACGGCACAGGACCTCATCGGCCGCAGGACAATATTGTATTTCTACCCGAAGGACAATACTCCGGGATGTACTGCAGAAGCGTGCAACCTCAGGGACAATATCAACGGACTTTCCGAAGCCGGCTACCAGGTAATCGGAGTAAGCAAGGACAGCGACGCGTCACACAGGAAATTCATTGAGAAATACGAGCTTCCATTCACGCTGCTTTCCGACAAGTCCACGGAGATGCTTCAGGCTTTCGGTGCCTGGGGAGAGAAGAAGATGTGCGGAAAAGTATCTGTCGGCACGCTTCGCAAGACATTCATAATCAACGAAGAAGGCATCATCGAAAGGATTATCGGCAAGGTCGATACGAAGAACCACGCGGCCCAGATTCTGGAATAAAATCCGGCTCACGTGGAACCGGTTTCACTCTGCCACAAGGGAAGTCGCCTTATTCCATGACAGGGTCCGGTAAAAATCATTTATGGAGGAACTTCCGTTGGCCGGAAGATACATGCTTAGACCGCAGAAAGTCTCGATAGGAATCGATATGAACGTCGGGGTGGCAGCCTTGTAGAGGACGCATTTGTCCATGGCGGCACGGAATTGTGCAAGCGACGGTTCCGGCACTCCGGCTTTCACGAAAATATCTTCCAGGTCATAGAACCAATGCTTGTTGAAACGGAAATAGCCCTGGACCTGACTCGGTTTTACGGCAGCCAGCTGAGACCTGCACGAAGAGAAAATCCCTGCGCATACGTCAGCCAGCCCGTCAAGCTGCGTGCAGTCAATCATTGAAATAGTCGTATAAGGCTCGCTGGCACCAGGAGCGGCATAATGCTGGTACGAATCCTCGCAGAAACCCATATAGTCAGGACTGCCACTTGCGAGAAGACGGCTTGCCATCGTGTCATATTCACACAATCCGTCCCCCATGACCTCGGCCTGGGAGAATATTATCCGGTCACACTTGTCCTTCAAAGCATAGGCCACCTCTACGCCGCCCATCAGGCAGGCGTCCATTATGATGTAATCCATTTTCATGGGAATAGCGGCGGCGAAGTCCTCGATATTCATTTCATAAGCCCTGGAATTGGAGACATTGTCCATTCCGATGCTCCTCGTAATCGGCTCTCCTGGCTCTCTTTCGCGCTCCACATAAGGCACAGGCACGTCAGCATGGCTGTATGGATAAGCAGAGGCCATGACCTGATTCATATATATCTCACCCGTGCTGTAGAATCCTTTCGGCAGCCATCCTGATGCATGTGAAGAGAAGACGAGACCGTATTCATTGGAGGGATATGCACTATTGACATAGGTGAGTACGGCATTGAGTGTCTCAGGGGATGCGGCGACAGTACCGGAAGGCCATGTCCTGACCGTGTCTGAAACCACCTTTCCGTCCTGGGATGAATAAAGGCGTATGAGATGCGCAGGTGTCGGCGTAGAATAGTTGTAGGCATTGCCATTAGTGCGCTTGGAGAAGACCAGCACCACGCTGTTCCCGTTCTTCTGTGGAAGATACCCTTTCTTCAGGTCCTTCACGTCATCTTCGAGCATCTTGCTCAAGCTATTGTAACCGGCTGAATACAAGAGAAGTACTTTCCTGGAGGATGGTTCGACCACCCTTTCCGCAGTGCTTCCGGTACGGAAGGATGAAGGGCTTCCCATATCCTCGAAAACATCGTCCGTACAAGATACTGCAAAGGCTGCGGCGGCAACGCACCACAGAATCGATATGATATTTCTTACTGTTCCTGACATAATGCGCAAATATACGTATTTTTCGGCAATGTCGGCAATAATTGCTATTTTTGCGGAAATGCGACGATGCAAATAATAAACTTACAATATGAACAGGATTTCGAAAATGTTTCTGACATTGATTTCAGCCGCAGCCGCGACATCTTGCGGACAGGGCGGCAGCACCGCCGGAGAAGGCGGAGACTTCAAATATCTTGTGGACCAGTTCGCGGACATCAAGATAATGAAATACCAGATACCTGGATGGAATGACCTAACACTCAAGCAGAAAGAGTATATCTACCATCTCAGCGAGGCTGCCAAATACGGATGGGACATCTACTGGGACCAGAACTGCGCATACAATCTCAAGGTACGCAAAGTACTCCAGACCATCCTCGAAGAGTACAAGGGGGACAGGACATGCAACGAATTCGGGGACTTTACCGTATACGCGAAGAGAGTGTTCTTCAGCAATGGCATACACCATCATTACGCCGAGAACAAATTCACTCCGGCCTGCGGCCAGGATTATTTCCGTTCTCTCATGGAAGCATCCGGATGCGGTGAGCAGGCGGACGAACTGATACCTGTGATATTCTCCCCTGAACTGTTTGCGGAAAGAAGGTCCTCGGCTTCAGAAGGAGACATCGTGGCCCTGTCATCCGTCAATTTTTACGAGGGCGTGACAAGGGATGAAGTCGAGAAATATTATGCCGGCATCATTGACCCGGAGGACAAGGAGCCGATTTCATACGGCCTTAACACGAAGGTCATGAAGGACGGGAACGGCAACATCGTCGAGCTCCCTTGGAAAGTGGGAGGCATCTACGGGGCTGCTCTCGAAAAGGTCTGCGAAGAACTCGGGAAAGCTGCTGCAGTGGCCGAGAATGACACCCAGAGGAAGGAAATCTCCGAACTTGTGGAATATTACAGGACCGGTGACCTCAAGCTCTGGGACAAATACAACATCACCTGGGTAATGGACACTCTCGGCACAGTGGATTTCACCAACGGATTCGTGGAGGATTACAATGACCCTCTCGGGCGCAAGGCCTATTGGGAGTCCCTCGTGAACATCAAGGATAATGCAGCTTCTGCCCGTACCGAGATTCTCAGCGCGAACGCCCAGTGGTTTGAGGACAATGCCCCGATTGACGACCGGTTCAAGAAAAAGAGCGTGAAAGGCGTTTCTGCGAAAGTAATCAATGCAGCATGTCTCGGAGGAGGATGCTACCCTGCCACACCTATAGGCATCAATCTGCCGAACGCCGACTGGATTCGCAAGGAATACGGCTCCAAGTCAGTTACAATCGCCAATATCACCCACGCTTATGACGCTGCCGCGAACGAGGCTCCGGCATCGACTCTCGAAGAATTCGCCTACTCGGATGAGGAAAAGGCAATGCAGAAGAAATACGGGGCATACGACGATGAGATTCATACCGACCTGCATGAATGTCTCGGTCACGGTTCCGGACAGCTGCTCCCTGGTGTTTCAAGCACTGCAATGGGAGAATATGCTTCAGCACTCGAGGAGGCCCGTGCCGACCTTTTCGGTCTTTACTACATAGCTGATCCGAAACTGGTAGAGCTCGGGATAATGACTGACAAGGAAGCATACAAGCCTCAGTATTCCAATTACATACGTAACGGCCTGATGGTCCAGCTGAACCGTATCGAGCTCGGCAGGAAGGTGACCGAGGCCCACATGCAGAACAGGCAGCTGATTGCCGCATGGTGCTATGAGAAGGGCAAGGATGCAAATGTCATAGAGAAGAAGGTCAGGGACGGGAAGACCTATTTCTTGGTAAATGACTACGAGGCTCTCCGCGGACTGTTCGGAGACCTTCTCGCGGAAATCCAGAGAATCAAGTCCGAGGGTGATTATGAGGCCGGCAAGGCATTAGTGATGGATTATGCCGTGGAGATTGACCCTGCCCTCCACAAGGAGGTGAAGGAAAGATATGACGCACTTGGACTGAAGCCTTACGGAGGTTTCGTGAATCCGGACATCGTTCCGGTCGAGAAGAACGGCAAGGTAGTGGACTATGAGGTACGTTACTGCGATGATTTCCTCGGACAGCAGCTCGAATATTGCCACAAATACGGAACTCTGTGATTCCCAAGATATCAGAGAAGTTCATCAAAGATTTCAGGACATACCTCCGGACAGAAAGGGGTATGTCCTTGAATACTTGTAATGCATATTGTTCCGACCTCAGGGAGTTCTTCGCCTGGATTGAGAGCAGGGCCGGTTCTGAAAGCGGATGCGGGCCGGGGGCAGACCCGAGACTCGTGACAAAGGCTGACATCTCCTGCTATATGGAGACGATGCCTGAACGTAAAATGGCGAAGCGGAGCCAGGCAAGGATACTCAGTTCATTGAGGGGATTCTTCAACTGGCTTCTGCTTGACAAGGAGATAAGTGAAAGCCCGTGCGACGGGATTGAGTCTCCCAAACCCGGTGTCCATCTTCCATCCGTCCTGTCGGTCGAAGAAGTGGTGGACATACTGGATTCCGTGGACCTGAACACAGAGACGGGAATTCGTGACAGGGCCATTCTGGAACTTCTGTACGGCTGCGGGCTCAGGGTTTCGGAAGCATCAGCCCTAAGGATTTCCTGCATATATCTTGAAGAAGGATTCATCCGGGTGACCGGCAAGGGGGACAAGGAGAGGATAGTGCCTCTCGGAGACCCTGCATCGGATGCCGTGAAGAGATATCTTGCAATACGCCGCGAGCCTTCCGGGAGGGAGAACGAGGACATTCTTTTCCTCAACAGATCAGGAGGCCAATTGAGCCGGATTTCCATCTTCAACATGGTCAGGAAACAGGCCATGGCCGCAGGAATCACCAAGGAAATCTCTCCCCACACATTCCGGCATTCATTCGCGACACATCTAATTGAAGGTGGCGCGGACCTGAGGATCGTCCAGGAAATGCTCGGTCATGAGAGCATCCTCACCACTGAAATCTACACGCACATAGAAAGCTCCACGTGGCAGAAGGATATACTGGAACATCATCCGGATACAAAAAAGGCCGACTGAGATCATTATCAGTCAGCCTTTTTCAATATTATTCCAAGATTCAGGCAGGACTATTTGCCTGCGAGTCTCTTGTAGGATTCGAGTCTGATCTTAGCGAACTCCTCGGTCTTCTGGAGCAGCTCTGCAGCCCTGTCAGGATAGAGCTTGTACAGGGAAGCGAAACGGACCTCACCCTTCAGGAAGTCCTGGAACTTGCTCCAGTCAGGCTCCTTGCTGTCGAGAGAGAACGGATTCTTGTCTGTTCCTTCGAGAGTAGGATTGAACCTGTAGAGATGCCAGTAACCGCACTCCACGGCGAGTTTCTCCTCCTTCTGGCTGAGACCCATGCCGGCCTTCAGACCATGGTTGATACATGGAGCGTATGCGATGATGAGTGACGGTCCGTCATATGCCTCGGCCTCCTTGATTGCGTTCATGTACTGAACCGGGCTTGCACCCATTGCAACCTGTGCCACATATACATAACCGTAGCTCATTGCCATCATTCCGAGATCCTTCTTGCGAATCTTCTTGCCGCTTGCTGCGAACTTGGCAATCGCTCCTGCAGGTGTGGACTTGGATGACTGTCCGCCGGTGTTGGAATAAACCTCGGTATCAAGTACGAGGATATTCACATTCTCGCCGGAAGCGAGGACATGGTCGAGTCCGCCGTAACCGATATCGTAGCTTGCTCCGTCACCGCCGAATATCCACTGGCTGCGGCTCGGGATGTAGTTCCTGTACTCGAGAAGTTTCTTGCAGGTGTCGCATCCGCATGCCTCCATGAGAGGGATGAGCTTGTCTGCGACCTCACGTGTGACTGCATAGTTCTCGCGGTTGTCGAGCCACTGCTGGAAGAGAGCCTTCATCTCGTCGCTGCAGCAGCTGCACTGGAGACCCTGGGCCATGAGATTTGCCACTGTCTCGCGTGCGCGGTCGGAACCGAGCTTCATGCCAAGACCGAATTCGCAGAAGTCCTCGAAGAGGGAGTTGGCCCATGCCGGACCGTGACCTTCAGCATTGGTGCAATATGGAGATGCAGGGAATGATGCTCCGTAGATTGAAGAACATCCGGTAGCATTGGCAATCATCATGTGGTCGCCGAAGAGCTGGGTGATATTCTTGATATACGGAGTCTCGCCGCAGCCTGCGCATGCGCCTGAGAACTCGAACAGAGGCTGTGCGAACTGGGCGTTCTTGAGGCTCTGTGCCTTGTTCACCACGGTATCCTTGTAGCCTACCTTGGAATTGAGATAGTCGAAGTTGGCCTGCTCAGATATCTGGTCAAGATATGATTCCATGACGAGGGACTTGTCCTTGGAGAGACATACGTCGGCGCAGTTGCCGCAACCAGTACAGTCGTCAACGGAAATGGAAATGGCGAATTTGTAATCCTTGAGGACAGCCTTGCCCTGTGCGAGCTTGAGCCCTGCAGGAACCGCAGCTGCCTCCTCGTCTGTGAGAAGGAACGGACGGATGGCTGCGTGAGGGCAGACGAATGCGCAGGTGTTGCACTGGATACAGGTCTCAGGATTCCATACAGGAACCTTGACTGCCACGCCTCGTTTCTCGTAAGCGGCAGTGCCTGCAGGCATTGTACCGTCAGCGTAAGGCATGAATGAACTTACAGGAAGTGTATCACCTGCCTGTGAGTTGACAACGTCGGCGATGCCTTTCACGAACTCAGGAGCGAGACGGTCCTTGTTAGGATTCTCGAACTTGGCAGTGATGGAAGCCCACTCTGCAGGAACCTCGACCTGAGTGTACTCGCCACCACGGTCAACTGCAGCATAGTTCATGTTGACAATGTTCTCGCCCTTCTTGCCGTAGCTCTTCACAATGGCGTCCTTCATATATTTCACTGCATCCTCGTAAGGGATGATGCCGGTAATCTTGAAGAATGCTGACTGGAGGATGGTATTGGTCCTTCCGCCGAGACCGATCTCGGAAGCAATCTTGGTAGCGTCGATGATGTAGAATTTCACATGCTTCTTCGCGAGGGTAGCCTTCACGAAGTCAGGAAGTCTCTTGACGGTCTCCTCGGCGTTCCAGAGGCTGTTGAGAAGGAATGTACCTCCGTCCTTGATACCCTTGAGCACGTCGTACTTGCGCAGGTATGAAGGAACGTGGCAGGCTACGAAGTCAGGTGTGGAAACGAGGTAAGGAGCCTTGATAGGAAGGTCACCGAATCTCAGGTGAGAGCAGGTGTATCCGCCTGATTTCTTGGAATCGTAGTCGAAGTAGCCCTGGCAATATTTGTCCGTATGGCTTCCGATGATCTTGATGGTGTTCTTGTTGGCACCTACGGTACCGTCAGAACCGAGACCGAAGAACTTGCACTCGGTAGTGCCAGGCTTCACGATGGAAATCTCGTTCTTGATAGGAAGAGACTTGAATGTAACGTCGTCCACGATACCGATGGTGAAGTCGTTCTTAGGCTCGCTGAGCTCGAGATTGTCGAACACGGCCACGATCTGTGCAGGGGAAGTGTCCTTTGAAGAGAGTCCGTAGCGGCCGCCGATGATGAGAGGCTGGTACTCCTTGCCCTGGAACATTGCCTTTACATCGAGGTAAAGAGGCTCTCCGAGAGCGCCCGGTTCCTTGGTCCTGTCGAGGACGGCAATCTTCTTGACGGACTTAGGAAGCACCTTGAAGAAGTATTTCTCCGAGAACGGTCTGTAGAGGTGAACGGAAATGACACCGTATTTCCTGCCATGCTTCTCGAGGTAGTCGATGGTCTCCTTGATGGTCTCGGTAACAGAGCCCATTGCGACGATGATTTCCTCGGCATCAGGAGCACCATAGTATTCGAACGGACGGTAAGTCCTGCCGGTAAGTTCGCCGAGCTCGCCCATGTAGCGTGCTACCACGTCAGGAACTGCATCATAGTACTGGTTCCTCGACTCAACGGCCTGGAAATAGACGTCACCGTTCTGTGCCGTTCCTCTCGTTACCGGGGACTCCGGGTTCAGAGCGCGTGCACGGAATTTCTCGAGAGACTTGGTGCTGAGCATCTTGCGAAGATCGTCCTCGTCGATTGCCTCGATTTTCTGGATCTCATGGGATGTACGGAATCCGTCAAAGAAGTGCAGGAAAGGAATGCTGGACTTGATGGCTGCGAGATGTGCCACTGCGGCCATGTCCTGTGCCTCCTGTACTGAACCGGAAGCGAGCATCGCGAAACCTGTCTGCCTGCAGGCCATTACGTCCTGGTGGTCTCCGAAGATGGAGAGGGCGTGGGACGCAAGAGCCCTGGCGGATACATGGAAGACGGCCGGAAGCATTTCGCCGGCAATCTTGTACATGTTAGGAATCATGAGAAGAAGTCCCTGTGATGCCGTATAGGTGGTCGTGAGGACTCCGGCCTGAAGTGATCCGTGTACAGCACCTGCGGCACCGGCCTCACTCTGCATTTCAGTAACTTTCACGGTCTCGCCCCAGAGGTTCTTTTTTCCGTGAGCAGCCCACTCGTCAACGTTCTCGGCCATTGTCGAAGATGGGGTGATCGGGTAGATCGCAGCGTGCTCACTGAAAAGGTAAGCTATCTGGGAGGCAGCGAAGTTACCGTCACAGGTAATGAATTTCTTTTCTTTTGCCATAGTTGTAGTTATTTGATTATCCTATATTTCCTGATGGATGCCGCACTACAGGGTCTCGAGGCCTTCGACCTCGACAATCGAGCCGGCGATTCTCTTGACAAGTCCCTGGAGCACCTTGCCCGGGCCTATTTCCATGAAATAATCTGCTTCGTCAGCAAGCATGTTCTTCACAGACTGGGTCCATTTCACAGGCGAAGTAAGCTGGGCGAGCAGATTCTTCTTGATAAGTTCCGGATCCTGGGTATGCTGTCCGGTAACGTTCTGGTATACAGGGCAGATTGGAGCTTTTATCTCGGTAGCCTCTATAGCCTCGCCGAGCTCAATACGGGCAGGCTCCATGAGAGGTGAGTGGAATGCTCCGCTTACTGCGAGCGGCAGGGCACGTTTCGCACCGGCTGCCTTGGCCTTGTCACATGCTTCAGCTACAGAGTCCTTCTCTCCGGAAACTACGACCTGGCCGTCACAGTTGTAATTGGCCGGGACCACGA
This sequence comes from Candidatus Cryptobacteroides sp., assembly GCA_051869955.1. Lineage (GTDB taxonomy): Bacteria > Bacteroidota > Bacteroidia > Bacteroidales > UBA932 > Cryptobacteroides. The sequence goes on along the minus strand of JBJEBJ010000077.1, from coordinate 39,379 downwards.
TTCCGTGGCATGAAGAACAGATCTCCTCGACCTGCTCGTTGCTGAGGCCTATGATTGCAGCCATTGCTCCGGGAACTGTCTCGCAGCATTTCTGCATGGCCCTTGCCCTTATCGCGACAAGCCTTAGGGCGTCCTCGAAGGCAATGGAATGCGCCGCAGCAAGTGCTGAAAACTCCCCGAGGGAGTGTCCTGCGACCATATCAGGTCTGAAATCAGGATAGCATGCGGTGAGGACTGTGGAATGGAGGAAGATAGCCGGCTGGGTCACCTTTGTGGCCTTGAGGTCCTCGGAAGTACCGTTGAACATGATGTCGGTGATTCTGAAGCCGAGGATTTCATTTGCAGTCTCAAGCATCTCTTTCGCCTTGGGACTCTTCTCGTATAATTCTTTGGCCATACCCGGGAATTGGGATCCCTGGCCTGGAAATACGTAAGCTTTTTTCATTCGTATCAATAGATTTTAGCAAAAATACTCAATGTCATTGCTGCAAACACAGCGGTATCCCCTGCTGCAAAAATCATACACTTTCCGCCAATTTACATATTTGCAAAATTAATCAAAATCTCAGAGAATTCCGAAAATTTGCATTATTTCTCGGTAAAATTGCTAACTTTGCAAGCGCAAATGCCTCCATAGTCTAATGGATAGGATTTCAGATTCCGGTTCTGACGGTAGAGGTTCGAATCCTCTTGGGGGTACAAAAAGGGAGCTGGCCGAACAAGGTCAGCTTCCTTTTGTTTTATGGAAGGAGAAGTTCAGGAGGGTGACGTCCGGAAAACTAAATCCCTCCCACGACAAGTCGTGGGCGCCCTCCCGTTCACAAGGTCACGGGCGACCATGGTTTTCCGGACGTCACCCTCCTGAACTACTATAGTCCTGTCTATAATTATTGTCCAAAGTATGGTATCTGTTGATGAACAGCCATTACCAAATTTCGCTGTATAGTTTCCGGAGGGCTCTGCCAGAGTGTGGCCGGCCGCGGCCTCATGAGCGGCTCCCGAAGGAACGAAGTTCCGAAGGGTGGATGGAGCGAAGCGAAACTCTGGCAGAGCCTTCCGGAAACTATATGTCACTCTTTTGTATCACGAAAGGAACCAACCATGCAAAATCTCCGATTCTTTTGACTCCGGAGGAGGCGCGCAGCCCGCCTCTATTATTCGTGGATGTAACCGTCGTTGCGGATATTCCAGAGAGTAGCCACGATGATACCGCCGACCACGGCCACGCCCGCCATCAGGATGAACAGTGAATCCCAGCCGAAATGATCTGAGTACCAGCCAAGGCCGGCTCCCGTGAAAATCACGGAAACATAGCTCATGAAACCGATAAGGCCGACGGCCGATGAAGCGGCCTTCTTGGTAGCCTGCTTGGTGGCGGTCACTGCAAGCAGGGCCTGGGGACCGTAGAGGAAAAATCCAGCTGTAGCGAGCAGGGCAAGCACGGCTACCGGGCTTGCAGTCGCAGGCAGCAGATGCAGGGCCAGCAGGCAGAGAGCCACGAGGAACATCTCCACAGCACACATCCTGTGCGTCTTGCCGCCGAAGAACCGGTCAGATATCCAGCCGGCGCAGAGCATTCCGGCACATCCTGCAATCTCGAAAATGGCGATTGTCCATCCGGCGAGTTCAGGAGTAATCGGCACTGTCCTGTTCTGCAGGAAAGTAGGCCCCCAGTCAAGTACGGCAAACCTGACGATATATACGAAAAGATCAGTCACGGCAAGCACCCAGATAATCGGGTTGCAGAAGACCTTCTTCTTCACGAAAGCCTTGAACGATTCCGGGCTGTCATCGTCATCGAGTTCGGTATGAGTATTTTCGAGCTCCGGAAGCCCCACGGACTTAGGTGTGTCACGCAAGGTCAGGATGATGAACAGGACTCCGGCCGCAGCTATAGCGGAAGGCAGCCAGAAGCACCATCTCCAGTCGCCTGTCTTGACTATGATATATCCGCAGACCACCGACACGGCAGCCGCTCCGATTGAGTGGGAAGTATTCCACACGGCAGTCTTGGTAGCCAGTTCCTCCGGGGCTATCCAGTTGGCCAGCAAGTGATTGCACGGAGCAAACCCGCAGCCCTGGAAGATATTGTTCAATATCAGCAGGATTGCCATCACCACCACCATCGCGCTCACGAAATCAGGTCCCCCGGCCTGTCCGGTGACCATCGCGCTTATCTTGTCACTCCAGCCGAAAAGCATATTGAGCACAACGCACACCCCGAGGCCTATGGCAAGATGCCATCTGGCATTGGTCCTGTCCGCGAGAATTCCGTTGACGAATTTGGAGACACCGTATATAAGTCCCACGATGGACAATATCACACCGAAACTTGTGTTCGTGATACCGTACTCCTGTCCGAGCGCAGGCATTGCGAACGAGAAATTCTTGCGCACGAAATAGAACATGGAATAGCCAATCATCGAGCAGATGATGACCCTCCATTGCCAATAACTGAATGAATGCTTCTTAGCCATTTTCCCTTATCATTTAAAAATATCGTTCAACACTTCTGCCAGACGGTGGCCTGCCTTCGCGATAAGTTCGAGAGCAAGGTCCGAATAATCATACATATAATAATTGCCGAGATCGTCTCCGGCCTTGACCGTCCAGATTCCGCAAGACAATGCAGCAACCTCGGAGCCCCAATCATAGAGGGAACCGCCCCTCCATTCCCTGACCTGCTTCTTTCCGGCCGTATCCGCAAGATATGCGAGGTCCTCGATGCCGCCCGCGAAAGTCTCCCCTGTCACCATGGAGTCCCAGACCTTATGATATTTCACCGTCTCACCACGGTATATGACATTGAATCCGCCGATATTCCGGTCCCTCTTGTCAGCATAGAAGACATGTCCGGGGCAATGCATGTCTCCGGTGAGATGTACGATATTCAGAAGACATTGCAATTTCGTGGAGTCATCGAGATGCTCCCGGTTCTTGAGTTTGGCAATGCTTTCCTCGATCACGGTGATGCAGCTGTGCTCGGGATATGGATAAGCCCTCAAGGAAGAATCCACCTGGAAAGTATGCGGAATGGTACGTGTCATCTTGCCCTTCTGCGGCTCGGTGAGCTTCATGAGCATAAGAGGCTTGTAATAGTCGAGCCAGGAGGCCCTGGAAGTGATTGTCTGCCCGTCGAGAATCCCTGCGACGCCCTTGCGGGCCTTGTTGGAAAGATTCTGCTCTGCGATATATGCAATCGCGGCGTGTTCACGCTTTCCCCATGAAAAAGCCGGAATGGCATTGGTCAGCAGCAGCGATGTGCAGACAGCGATAATTAGCAGTGATTTCTTCATTGTCTTGAATTTTCTGTAAAAATAATGATAATAATTTAATAAAATACAATCCCGCTCCCCGAATTACTTAACGCAATTTGGTTTTTTTATTTAATTTTGTGAAGAATTCAAACCTGGCCATGAAGGAAAAAGAACAGCTGAAGAAAATCAAAGAAGGTGACAGACAGGCATTTGACGATTTCTGTCGGGACAAATTGCCTATGCTTCTGTCATACGCAGGCATTTTCCTCAGGAATGAATGGGCTGAAGACGTGGTGCAGGACGTGCTGTTCGGATTCTGGCAGAACAGGGAAAGCATCGATGTAAGCCAGGCGCCCAGAAATTATCTTCTCCGGTCGGTCTACAACCGCTCCCTGAACTATCTGAAGAAAGAAGGCCTTGCTATGGAATACCGCAAATGGAACGATGCAAGGATATCCCTTCTCGGCATGGAAGGAGCTGACCCTGACAGGAACCCCGTCATCAGGAAAATGTACGACGCCGACCTGAGGGAACTTATATCTTCGGCAATGGACAATCTCCCGCCAAAATGCCGGGAGGTCTTCGAAATGAGCTATATAGAGCTCGAATCCAACAAGGACATCGCACGCCGGCTCGACATTTCCGTAAAGACGGTGGAAAGCCATATCTACAACGCACTCAAGATTCTAAGGAAGGCATTGTCAGCGGAAAATGCCCTGATATTTTTCACCGTACTGCCTTTCATCGACAATTTCTGAAATTTCTTCTAAGTGTTTTCCGGCTTTCAGTTGTATCTATATTGTAAAATTGACAATATGGACACTTCTGAAAACACAAACGGAACCCTCGGCAGAATCGAAGCCATTATCTTGAAATGGATTGACGGGACATCTGACGAGAACCAGAACCGCGAACTTCTGCATTGGCTTGAAAGCTCAATGGAGAACAGGGAGCATTTCGCTTCCATACTCTTGGCCCGCAAGGCAATTGCAACCGCGACATCCGCAGATACGGATCTGGTCAGGGAACGCATCATCGCGAGAATCAACGCAAGAATCGATGCTGAAAAGGAAAACGCCGGGAAGAAAAAGCGCAGTTTCCTGCGTCCTGCAATATTCACGGCCGTTGCTGCGGCTGCGATTGCCGCACTTCTGTTCCTTCCTTTCAGACCATTCATGCATTCCGGTGATGATACGGACAATTTCATAAGTTGCGCAAACGGAAGCAGCGACATTTCCGCAATACTCCTCGGTGACAGCACCAAAGTCTGGCTTGGCCCCGGCTCGTCCATGGATTACGATGTGAACGGAGGGCAGAGGACAGTATTGCTGAAAGGCAATGCCTATTTCGATGTCCACAAAGACAGCCTGAGGCCCTTCATTGTCAGGGCCGGAGGCCTGGATGTGCGCGTGCTCGGAACCTCCTTCTGTGTAGAATCCGATGAAATTGCCGGCAAGGTCTCAGTCGTGCTTGAAAGAGGTTCGGTAAGGCTGCAGACTCCTGACGGAAGAAGCCTTGTCCGCCTCGTCCCTGACCAGAAGGCTGAATTCGAGACATCGACAGGAGACGTATCAGTCGCACCCGTCAATGCCGCCCCGTTCATCGTCCGGCATTATAACAACATTACGCTGGAGCAGGTGAATATCAATGAGATACTATACCACATCAATGAGATGTACGGGATACGGGCACATTGCACCGGGCATGCCGACACCACCATAAGATATAATCTCAGCTACCGCAGGACTGATTCCATCGGACAGGTACTGAAAATCGTGGAAGAACTCACCGGAACCGGAATAGAGGAAGATTAAAAACCAACATAAAACACTAACTGCTTATGAGACAATCCATTTTATCAAGGCTCGGAATCCTGGCCGCATGTCTCGCTGCAGCATTGTCCACAGGACAACCAGCCGCGGCGCAACAGGCAGATCCCGGAAAAAGCTATGACATAAGCCTCAGCATCAAAGGCGCCACTGTCAAGAGCTTCGCAGACGCATTCACCCAGAAGACCGGTGTGCTGTTCTCCTACGAGTCGGCACTTTCGCAGAAAAAGATGGGCGATATAAAAATCAATGTAAAAGGGGCTTCACTCACTGCAATCCTGGATGACGTCTTCGGACGCCAGACCTCGGGATTCGCGTACAAGCTCCTGAGCAGCACCGTAGTGATCACCTACGACCAGACCAAGGAAAAGGCTGCCTCCATGGTGACAGTATCCGGAACGGTGGCCGACGCTGACGGCATTCCCCTTCCCGGAGCCGGAGTATTCGTAAAAGGTACGAACAAAGGCGTGGTGACATCTTCGGACGGCAAATATTCCCTGAACGCGAAATCGGATGACATTCTCGTATTCTCATTCATGGGATTCACAAGCAGGGAGGAGAACGTGAACGGAAGGGCCGTCATAAACGCCACACTCCGCGAGGACGCCAACATTCTGGATGACGTGGTAGTGGTAGGTTACGGAACACAGTCAAGGAAATCCCTGACAACCTCCATTTCCAAAGTTGACGGCAGCAAACTTTATGCAGCCCCTGTATCCACCATCGGAGACGCCTTGAAGGGAAAGGTTCCGGGACTCAGGGTAGCCACCAACAATACCATATCCGGAAACGCGCCCCGGTTCCTCATCCGAGGCGGTTCCTCCATCACCCTCAGCAATGACCCTATCGTCATTGTGGACGGCGTGGCGAGAGACATGAATGATCTGAACACTAACGATATAGAGTCAATCGAGGTACTGAAAGACGCCGCTTCTGCCGGAATCTACGGAGCGAGGGCATCAAACGGCGTCATCCTCGTGACCACCAAGAAAGGCAATTCATTCGAGAACCCGAGCGTAACATTCGACGCCCAGGTCGGATGGTCCTCCCCTTCCCGCAAATGGGACTTGATGAATTCGAGGGAATTCCTGTCATTCGTAAGGCCGGCGATAGCTCAAGGTCCCAACGGGCAGGTAATCCTCAACGGGGCCAATGCGGCTGGAACAGGCAACAAGGACACCGACATTTTCTCCACCAAATACCTGAACAAGGGAGAGGAGATTCCGGAAGGTTACCAATGGATGTACGATCCCGTGGACCCAACCAAGGTCATCATCTTCACCGACACTGACTGGCAGAGCAAATGGTTTACCAATGCGTTGTGGCACAAGGAGTACGTAGGAGTCAACGGAGGCAGCAAAAATATGAAATACGCCGCTTCGGTGAGCTATCTCCAGGATGACGGAATGGTGGCCATGAGCGGATACAAGCTGTTCACAATGCACGGGAACACCTCGTTCAACATTACCCGCAGCCTCACCGCCTCCACGACATTCGATTTCTCGCGTTCGAAGAAGAACCCGCTGACCGGCAACTATTTCAATGCCATAGGACGCGGACTCATGATGGACCCTACCCACAAGGAGTATTTCGAAGACGGGAGATGGGCTACCGGAGGCACCAACAAGAACCAGCAGACGGCATCGTTCTATGAAGCATTCTACGACAGGGAGATGGCCCAGAACCGCTTCGGCGGCAATTTCAAATTGACCTGGACTATAATCGACGGTCTCAAGGCCGAAGCCCAGTATGCAGTATTCGATGACAATTACCGCGGAAGCTATTATGCCATGGGACAGGTGGGAGATACTCCGAACTACATTTCCGCCACACGTTCCACCACGGAGACCAGGACGGAGACTCTCAAGGACTCCTTCAACGCTTTCCTGAATTACAAGAAGACATTCAACGAAAGACACAATTTCGAGGCCACCGCCGGTTACGAGCTCACTTCATGGCGATACTGGTACCTGACCGCCAATTCTACCGGTTCGGTATCCGACAAAGTCCCTATCCTCGACTCAGGAACCAATTTCACTGCCTCAAACCAGGACACGAAACAGGCTCTCATGTCATATTTCGGACGCGTGAACTACAATTATGACGGACGTTACATTCTCTCGGCGACTTTCAGGGCCGACGGTTCGTCCAAGTTCGCCAAAGGAAACCAATGGGGATTCTTCCCGGCAGGCTCGCTCGCATGGGTCATCTCCGAGGAACCTTACTGGAACGTCAGCCGCAACACCATGAACACCTTCAAGTTCAGGGCATCATACGGCCAGACCGGAAACAACGGCATAGGACTCTACGACACTTACGGGGCATTCTCAACCAGCATCTATGACGGTCATTCCACCCTCCTGCCTACCACGATGCAGAACAAGAACATGAAATGGGAGACCACCACTCAGCTGGATCTCGGACTCGACCTCGGATTCTTCAATGACAGGCTCCGTTTCGTGATGGACTACTACAACAAGAAGACTGACAACATGTTGTTCAGCATCACCCTTCCGGACACCGGTTCACTCAGTTCCGTCAAGGCCAATGTCGGCAGCGCTCGTTTCTACGGATTCGAGGTTGAAATCAATTCTGTCAACATCCAGAAGCGGAACTTCACATGGACCACCGACTTCACCTACTCATTCAACAAGAACAAGGTCCTCTCACTCCCTGACGAATACATGTACACCGACATCAACGGCAAGACCGCCTGGAGAATCGGCGGATATACCATGAGCGAGTCAGGAGAGCGTTTCGGAGGAACTGCAGTAGGCGAGCCTCTCGGACGAATCTGGGGATACAAGATTTCGCACATCATACAGACTGATGCAGAGGCCGAAGCCGCCCTTTACGACTCCCAGTCACACGGCTACAGACGAAACGACGGTCTCTCGATTACAGGAAGAAAAGATGCCGGAGACTATGAATGGTGCAACCGGCCGGGTTCCAAAAGGACTGCCACGGGAGAGGAAATGATTGACTCCGAAGACATGTATGAGCTGGGAAACGTGATGCCTCACTCGGTAGGAGGTCTGAACAACACCTTCCGTTTCAGGAATCTCACGCTTTCCATCTATGTGGACTACGCCCTCGGACATTCCATATACAATTACATGAAATCCCGTTTCGTGCAGAACACCCTCGGAAACTGCAATTCCAACGTGGACAAGATGGTATATGACTGCTGGCGCTATCCGGGAGACAAAAATGCCAAATACGCGAGATTCTTCCCTAATGACGCCGACTACGGCAACAGGAATTTCTCCCGAGCTTCCGACTTCAATGTCGAGAAGGCCGACTACCTCTGCCTGAGGGACGTATCCCTCTATTACGATTTGCCTGCAAAATGGCTGAAAAGGAACATCGTGAAGAAAGTCACCGTAGGAGTATCAGGGAACACCTTGTGCTACTGGACCGGAGTCAGCGGCTCAATCAGCCCGGAGACCGGCATGGGAACAGGTTCTTCCGACTCCATGTATTCCGCTGTCAGCACCGGAGCCAGCGAGAATTCCAGCATTGCCCCGGCTGCACGCAAAGTACTGTTCAATGTGAAGATTACCTTCTAATCATGCAAAGATATGAATACCAAGAGAATATATAAATTGTCAGCCGCTTTCGCATTGTCCGCTTGCGTCTTCGCGTCCGCATCATGCGATATACTGGACATCATGCAGGACAACAGGCTGTCAGCAAGCAACATGTGGACCGAGTCATCGGACGTGCTCCAGTCCACTTACGGCATATATGAAAGGATGAGGTCCAATTTCGCCCAGGACGAAATCAACGTATTCTACTGGGGTGAAGCCAGGGTCGGGGACTACATGTGGGGGCCGAGCCTCGAATCCAGAGTCCAGAACAACAACATGATAGCCGTCAGGACAAGCACTATGGACGCATCCACGACATCGACAAGCTGGTCAGCGCTCTACACCACCATCGACCAGGCCAATGCCGTACTCAAATACGCCCCGAAAGTGGAAATGACGGACAACGACCGCAGTTTCGCAATCGGGCAGGCCTCATTCGCAAGGGCTTACTGCTATTTCTGGGCTGCAAGACTTTGGGGTGACGTTCCTCTCAACCTGGTGCCGATTGAATCCGTATCCCAGCCGGAGACATATCCTGAAAGAACCCCGAAAGCGGATGTATATGCCCAGATCGGAGCTGACATCCAGACGGCCGTGGAGAATGCTGACAACCTCGGAACGGACAAATACCTCGCCACCAAGGACGCCGTCAATATGCTCAAGGCCGAATACGCATTGTGGATGTATTCGAACCAGAACGGCGGAGACAGCTATCTGTCAATGGCTTCCGAGGCTCTCTCCGCAATAGGGATAAGTTCGTCGAGACTTCTCTCCGACTATGCTTCGGTGTTCAGCCGGACCAACAAGGTCAATTCCGAGGTCGTTTTCGCCCTGCTCAATGACCAGGGAGAGAAGATTACCGGAGGATATTACGGATATTTCTATCACCCTGGCAACCTCGTGGCCTCCTCCTACCAGAACAATCCGGTCCCTGTCAGCTCGACCCAGTGGTGGAGCTATTCCCAGACTTTCATAGACTTCCTTAACGCAAGCAGGGAAAAGGGCGACAGGAGAGTGGGATGCAATCTCGGACAGGGAGCCTACGGAGCTTCCGGACAGGAGCTCACGTGGCCGAACAAATTCCTCGGGGACATGTCCAAGAAGCCGGTCATAGCAGACTGCGACCTCCTCTATTACAGATATGCCCTTGCCGTGATGATGGACGCCGAACTCAAATATTACAAGAAAGACTATGCAGGGGCGCTTGCATCCCTCAATATCATAGCGAGAAGGGCCTACGGGACGGACAATTTCTATACAGACGCCACCCGCGATGCTGTCCTGAATGCTCTGACAGATGAATACCTGCTGGAATTCCCTGCTGAGGGAGTCATCTGGTGGGCGCTCATCCGCCTCGGAAAAATCTGGGACATAAATCCTTCACTGAAAGAGAAACAGGCAACCAATCCGAACATCCTGCTCTGGCCAATCAGTGCCTCTGCAAGGAACAAGAACCACAAACTGGTACAGACCGAAGGATGGAGCTAAATCACCATTAATATTCCAAGAACATGAACAACAGATTTTCATTATATACACCGATACTCCTTGCACTCATCGCTGCAGCCGGCTGCAGTGATAGCATAGAGTCGTCAATGATAGATTCCTCAACGAGAATCTCCATTGCCCGGGAGCCTGTCCAGTTCGCTTCAGACGGAACTACTCCGGACGGGGAATACAACTGGCAGGCAGCCGTGACCATAGTCCAGGGCAACAAGCTGAACAAACTCGACTGGGATTTCGAGGTGGATGACCCTAAAGGCTGCGCCACGGTCACAAAGGCCGATGTGATAACGGATTTCATAGGAACTTTCGAAGGGGACTCCCGGCCGGTCACCGAGAAAGGGCTGAACGTCACAGTGCAGCCAAACCCGGAATACCGCCGCTATTTCACCATCACGGTGACAGCTAAGGACGGAACATCCAAGGCATTCACTTTCAGCCAGCTCGGCGAGAAGGCTGACGCTTCTGTCAGCTCAGACGTCAAGGACATCGAATTCATCGCGGCAGGCGGAGAACAGACCATTGCATATACGACCAACATGGGAGATGCATATTCATTCAATGCCGAATACGAAGGGACTTCATCAGGCTGGCTGGAATGGTCTGCAACGGAAAGCGGAAGCGTGGACCTCAAGGCCTCCGCATGGACCGACAAGGACAATGTCCGCAAAGCGGTATTCCTCGTGATCGTCGGTTCGCCTGACACCAGCACGGACACCCTCCGGATACCTGTCACACAGCTTGCCGCTGACGAATATTATTATATGTACGGTTCTTCGGCTTCCGGGCTTGACATTGCCGGTGCTGTACAGATGACCAAGATTGAGAAAGGACTCCACTCCGTCAAGGGTTATTTCATGAATGCAGCGGACGGGGCGAACAAGGTTCTCTTCAACATGGATTCGCGCACATTTGCATATCCATATTTCGCACTTGCCAAGGACGGAACCGTAGCGAAGGTGGAGAGCGCATCATCAGCCCTTCCGGAAGGACCTGAAATCGACGTTGACGGAATGCGCAATCTCACCGTGAACTTCAACGACATGACCTGGACCTGGGAGAGGATAACCACCAACAACTGCATGCCTGACGAAGAACTGTCCAAGTACAGGACCAAATCATTCATTGCCCGTGACGGAACCATGAAAGAGTGGATGGTGGAGCACATGCGCTGGGACGGAGGCGGAATAATCCCTAAACTCGGAGCCCGCATGGTGCCTTCAGCAGCAACTGCCACAGGAGGTTATTCAAGCGACAGCGTAATGCCGCAGAGCTGGGATGACGCAAGCAAACTCAACATGGCATACGAGGAGGCCGAAATCGGAGGCCAGCTCCAGGGTGATGACACCCACGGCCGTATCTATGCTTATTCCGAAATCATCACCGGCACCCCGACATGGGGTCTTGACAACAAGATCAACCAGACCTTCCCTGAAGGCTGGACGGCAGGCTCTGTCATCACGGATGCGGTAGGAAACGAGATTACCCTCGAACACATTTCCAATCCTGGAGACTTCACCGGTGACAATGAAGCCGACGAGAAGGCGCACCCGATGGTCACCATGCAGGTACAGGGAATCTGCCCTTACGGCTGGCATATCGCCAATCTTTCAGACTGGCTGGACATTGCTTATGCAGCAAGCCAGGCATCCGAAGGTCATACTTTCAAGGTCCTCGAGTCACAGTGTACCTACAAGCAACTCACCACAGCCTCAGGAACCGGAGGAACAGGCAACAAGGAAGTATCGGCCCGAGGAATAGGCAACCTTGCAGCATGGCTGAGGAATACCGAATACTGGACCGGAGCCACCTACAACAATATCTCTGACGGCGCGGACGAGTTCGGTTTCAATTACTATCCTCTCGGATTCCGTTATATGAAACAGGGATATCAGATGGCCGGCCTGAGGTGCCAGATGTGGATTCCGCTCTACAGCACGGACAAGAAAGCATTCAGGATGAATGTAGTCATCAAAAACCACAACTCAAGCTACACCGAGGCCACATCCGTGGACAATGGAAACGCCATCCTGCCTTTCAGGTGCGTAAGGAATTATAAAATAAATCAGCAGAAGTGATGAAAACATTTGCAAGAACTTTATTTTCGCTGGCGGCCGGGCTGTTCATCCTGGCTGCCTGCGACAAAGACGAGACACAGCCATATCCGGTATGGCCGGATGATCCGGAGACACCGGAAGGCGGGGAGACAGGGCTGAAACCTCTTGACGGAGGAAATATCGTAGTGGCACACAGGGGCGGCTCCACGGAAGCCGGAGTCGGTTTTCCGGACAATTCCATAGCAGCCCTCCAATATGCCATGAGCCTGAAATGCTATGCTTCCGAATGCGACATCTACTGGACAAAGGATGACAATGTCATAGTGGCACATGCCGATGCGGAGTGCAAAATCAACGGCCTTTACCCATGGGAAGCCACCCTTCAGGAAATCCGCGCCAAGGGAAACCTGACGAACGGAGAAAGCATCCCTTCGCTTGAGGAATATCTCGACGAGGTGATGAAAGAGGGCAGCTGCACCCGTCTGTGGTTGGACATCAAGAACATTACAAGCCCGTCCACACTGACGCAATATCCTATCAACGCCTGCCGCAGAGCATGCGAGATAATCAAGGAGAAGAAGGCTCAGAATTTCGTGGAATTCATCTGCACCGGCAACGCCACAGTAATGGCATCGTCCTTCAACTATGCCCGCGCTGCAGGCGTCCAAATCGGATGGATGAGCAACAGCACAGCCTCCGTATATCAGTCACGGGGATACGACTGGGCAAACATGTCGACCACATACATGAAACAGGGCGGCGGAGACAGGACCATAGACGAGTTCAGGAAAGCCGGAATAGCATTGAGCGTTTACAATGCCGATGACGAGTCCACGATGAATTACTACATCACGAACTCGTCATCAATGAAGGCAATATGTACCAACTATCCTAAGCTATTGATAAGCAAAATGTCCAAATAGGTGTGACACAGTAAGGTTTGGAACGGGCCGGGGAGAAGGATCAATCCATCTTCCCGGCTTTTTGTATCAGGTCACGGAGCTGCGCACGGTAGCCCCATTTGTCATAATGGAGGCCGGCCCCGACAAGCGACCAGGCCATGTCATATGTGGCAGCTCCCTTGTACTTGGAATCCTTCAGAAGCATTCCGTAGGCAGCCACTCCGGCAGCGAAACTGAATTCGTCAGAAACCTTGCCGGAATCCACTACGTTCATGCCAAGGTCAATGCTCTCTTCTCCAAGCGCCTTCTTGTAGCGAACAGCGAAGCCGGCGATTTTCGAAGCCTCTGCATATTTCTTTCCCGGAACTATCTCATAAAGAGCCGTAACAGTCTGTCCTGCACCTATTTCCCCCGCATCTTTCCCGTCGTCTTCGAAATCTGAATCAGCCATCAGACGGTTCTCATAGCCGATAAGCCTGAAGCTCTCCACTGCATCCTTGTCGAAGGTCACCTGAACTTTCACGTCATTGGCCACCGCATGGAAGTTGGAGACCTCATTGACGAAGACTTTCGTCATCTCATCCTCGGAGTCGATATAGACGTATGTGCCGTTACCTTTGTTGGATATGGTTTCCATCATGCTGTCATTGAGATTGCCGGTACCGAAACCGCAGACAGTCAGGTAGATACCTTTGGACGCATAGCCTTCCACCATCTCCACGAGAGCTTCGGTGGAGGTCACGCCGACATTGAAATCCCCGTCCGTGCCCATGATGACACGGTTGTTGCCACCTTCGATGTAATTGTCAAGAGCCTCCTTGTAGGCCATCTCCATTGCCTCTCCTCCTGCCGTGCTCCCGGAAGCGACCAACTTGGATATGGCGCTCTTGATGATGCCTGACTCCGCCGCACGGGTGGATTCCAGAAGACGTTTCACACTGCCGGAATAAGTGATGATGGAAATCCGGTCCTCAGGTTCAAGCTGGTCCACGAGTTCTGCAAGCCCTCTCTTGAAAAGCCCGATCTTGTCATCAGAGTTCATTGACCCTGACACGTCAATGAGAAATACATAGTTCGAAAGCGGTCTTTCCGCACCGGGAGACTTTCCTTTCAATCCGAGGCGCATAAGCATGTGCTCGCGGTTCCACGGGCATTCCCCCACCTCGCCGTTCAATGCTACAGTATGGCCCTGTACGGGTTCAGGGTAATTGAAAGTGAAATAATTAAGGTATTCTTCTATCCTGACTGCACCGGCAAGCGGACGGCGTCCGAGGGACAGCATTTTCCTCATGTAGGCATAGGAAGCCCCGTCCGCATCCACAGAAAACGTGGAGACATTGCTGTCTTCGGTCCTGATGAAACTGTTCTCTTCGTATTCATCGAAATTGTCTCCTTTGCCAGCTTCGCCTTCCGGTGAAAACACCTCGTTTCCAAGGTCAACGAAGAACGGGACATCCATATCGGCCACAGAGCATGAGGCCGCAACAAGACAGGCCGCAAAAGCCGCGGGAAATATTCTTGTAAAATATTGCATCATAATCCTCTGTATATTCATACATATCTATAGATGCATCATTGGCGGCAAAAGTTGCATGGCAAGTCCGGATCAAAGGGGCACAATTACGCAAGTAAACAAGAAAGGCGGCCGGAGCTCATTGCCATTCAAGACAATGCGGTCCGGCCGCCGGAAATGTCAGATGATATGTGAATCAATATGTCAGCACTCCAGGAAGAGTCTTTGCCTCTTCTATCATCTTCTCAAGTTCAGCCTCCACAGGAACGCGGCGCACGAGCTTCTTCTCCTCGTTCACCTCGGCAACCTTGGCAGCGAGATTGGCCGGCACACGGTGCGAGAGTTCCTTGACTGTATCAACGCCTGCGGCCTCGAGGAGTTCCGCAAACTGAGGCCCTATTCCGTGGATACGGAACATGTCGGCATAATTGGTCCATTTGAGAATGAGTTTCTCGGTTATTCCTGTCGCCTCTGCAAGTTCCTTGCGGCCTTTCGGGGCGGCGCATCTTTCAAGAAGGTCATCAGCGGTGACAACACCGGCAGCTACGAGTTTCTCGGCATATACAGGGCCGATTCCCTCCAAATCAATGATTTTGTAAGCCATATAATCTGTGTTATTAGGTTGTTAACTCCGAAAGTTACATCTAATGATGAAAAAAAACAATATCTGATGCAAATTTTTAACAACTTGCTTATAATTCCATTTCAGAACTCATAAGCAGGCACTTCCCCGGAATCGATGAGCCGCCGCAGGATGTCGAGATAATCCGGAGACCAGCCCGATGCAGGATTCGAGAATTCGGCATTGACCTGCTTGAGGGAATACTTCCCTACGCAAGTTACGGAGATGAATCTTTTCAGGGCTTCCTCCGTCTTTCCGGCAATATCGGCAGCATCAGGACTTTCTCCCGGACGGGCCGCCCTGCCCCTGCACACATCGCACCTGCCGCAATCCGAAGTTTCTTCCTGCCCGAAATAATTCAGCAGATATCTTGAACGGCAGGTATCCTCTTCGCCGACATACTCCAGCATTGCCTCCATCCTCTTGTGCGCGGTCTCCTTCAGCATCTTGTACCGCTGAGGAGACAGTCCGACATTGCCTTCGGCAAGCCTCTCCCCATGCAGGAACAGCACGTCCGAACGGTCTGCCGGAACATAAATTATAATATGCTGGAGCGAAAGCCGGTAAAGCAACTGCCTCAACTGGGGTATCGTAATCTCACACTTCGCCGCGAAATATTCCTCGTCCACAGGAACAGTGAAGGAGAATATCCCTTCGCATTTCCTCATCAGGGCCTCTATCAGGCACAACCCCGCAGGGTCGTCAAACTCAACACCGTACAACTCGTCCCGGTCCACGATGATTCTCACCCTCGTCGGGACCTCCACGTCCTCGGAAAACGTCCAATGCCCTTCCCTCTCGAGATATCTCATCGCATAGAACACGGAAGCCTTCTGCAACTTGAAGCGAGAACAGAATTCCGTAATGTCGAACCGCAGCTGACGTCCCTTTCCCTGGCCATAGGCAATGTCGAAGAATGCGTGCACCTTGTGATATATGTCCTCCACATATTCCAATGTCGGAAAAGTAACCGCCTCGATCTGTTTGAGACGGCGCACATCGGTTCCGTTCCAAAGCTGGACGGCATAGGAATCCTTCCCGTCACGCCCTGCACGTCCCGCCTCCTGGAAATAGGCCTCAGGTGAGTCCGGCAGGTCAAGATGCACGACGAAACGCACGTCTGGCTTGTCGATGCCCATGCCGAATGCATTGGTGCAGACCATTACACGGACCTTTCCGGATTTCCATTCCTCCTGTCTCGCAGCCCTCGTCATATGTGGAAGACCGGCATGGTAGAAAGATGCGGATATACCTTTGGAACACAATATCGAAGCGACCTCCTCGGTCTTCATCCGGCTGCGCACATATACAATTCCTGTCCCGGGAACACCTGAACAGATTGACAGGAGCTGGCCGGTCTTGTCCTCGGCACGGCGCACTATGTAGGAAAGGTTGGGCCTCTCGAATCCGCTCTTTATCAGGTTCTTCTCCGGGAAGCGCAACTTCTCCATGATATCGTCTGCAACTTCCGGCGTGGCGGTCGCGGTCAGGGCTATCACAGGCGCGTCCACCTCATCGCGTATCTTTCCGATTTCAAGATAGTCCGGCCTGAAATCATATCCCCACTGCGAGATGCAATGCGCCTCGTCCACCACAATGTAACTGACTTTCATCACCTGCAGATATGAACGGAAAAGCATCGTACCGAGCCTTTCAGGAGAAATGTAGAGGAACTTGAAGTCACCGTATGCGGCATTGTTCAGGGCAAGGTCCACTTCCCTCCTGTTCATTCCCGCATATACCGCCAGGGCCTTGATTCCCCTGTCACGCAGATTCTGCACCTGGTCCTTCATCAGGGCTATGAGAGGGGTGATGACAATGGCGATGCCTTCCTTCATCATCGCAGGAACCTGGAAACAGACCGACTTCCCTCCTCCGGTCGGAAGGATGGCAAGCACGTCCCGGTCCTGCAGGGCGGCATTGACAATCTGCTCCTGCATCGGGCGGAATGAGGAATAACCCCAGTATTCTGACAATATGTCAATCGGTTCCATACTAAAGAGGTTTCGGGCCAAGTCTCCGCCACTTTCGTTTCAAAAGAATACAGGTAAAACAATTTACGTTTCATTCCGGACTGAAAAAGCATTGGAGTGGCAGAATTTTTGTTCACTATTCCGTCCGGAATATGCACAAAATTAACAATTTTTACTTAATTTTGCAGACCGGACCATGGAATTGTTCCGGCATCGCCAAACAAACCATTGAAAATTAGTTATAATATTTAAAATATTATTTTCATTATGCCAAATTTGGATTTAAGCAAGTATGGAATCAAGGGCGTGAAAGAAGTCCTTTACAATCCATCTTACGAGGTTCTCTTCAACGAGGAGACAAGGCCGGAGCTCACCGGCTATGAGAAAGGTCAGGTAACCGAGCTCGGTGCCATCAACGTGATGACCGGTATCTACACCGGACGTTCCCCTAAGGACAAGTACATCGTGATGGACAAGAACTCCAAGGACACCGTATGGTGGACTTCAGACGAGTACAAGAACGACAACCACCCTCTCTCCGAAAAGAACTGGAAAGTCCTCAAGAAGCTCGCTCTCAAGCAGCTCTCTTCCAAGAGACTCTTCGTAGTGGACGGTTTCTGCGGCACACACCAGGACACCCGCATGAAGGTCCGCTTCATCATGGAAGTTGCATGGCAGGCACATTTCGTGACTAACATGTTCATTCGTCCCCAGAACCAGAAAGAGTTCGACCAGGAGCCTGATTTCGTAGTTTACTGCGCAGCAAAGGCAAAGGTCGAGAACTATAAGGAGCTCGGCCTCAACTCCGAGACAGCCGTAGCATTCAACGTGACCAGCAAGGAGCAGGTCATCCTCAACACATGGTACGGCGGTGAGATGAAGAAAGGTATGTTCTCAATGATGAACTACTATCTCCCTCTCAAGGGCATCGCTTCAATGCACTGCTCTGCCAACACCGACATGAACGGCGAGAACACCGCCATCTTCTTCGGTCTCTCCGGAACCGGCAAGACCACCCTTTCAACCGACCCTAAGCGTCTCCTCATCGGTGACGACGAGCACGGCTGGGACAACAAGGGTATCTTCAATTTCGAAGGCGGCTGCTATGCAAAGGTCATCAAGCTCGACAAGGAGTCTGAACCGGATATCTACGGAGCCATCAGGCGCGACGCCCTCCTCGAGAACGTTACCGTTGACGAGAACGGCATCATCGACTTCAACGACAAGAGCGTTACCGAGAACACCCGCGTATCCTACCCTATCTACCACATCAACAAGATCGTGCGTCCTAAGTCACAGGGTCCTGCTGCAAAACAGGTGATTTTCCTCTCTGCTGACGCATTCGGAGTTCTTCCTCCGGTATCCATCCTCGATCCTGAGCAGACCAAGTACTACTTCCTCTCAGGCTTCACTGCAAAGCTTGCAGGAACCGAGCGCGGAATCACCGAGCCTACTCCGACCTTCTCTGCTTGCTTCGGACAGGCATTCCTCGAGCTGCATCCTACCAAGTATGCTGAGGAGCTCGTGAAGAAGATGAAGAAGAGCGGCGCGAAGGCATACCTCGTGAACACCGGCTGGAACGGAACCGGAAAACGTATCTCCATCCGTGACACCCGCGGAATCATCGACGCAATCCTCGACGGTTCCATCGACAAGGCTCCTACCAAGGTAATCCCTTACTTCAACTTCAGTGTTCCTACCGAGCTCAACGGTGTTGACACCAACATCCTTGACCCGCGCGACACCTACAGCACAGCTGAAGAGTGGGAGACCAAGGCAAAAGACCTCGCTGCAAGGTTCATCAAGAACTTCAAGAAATATGAAGGCAACCGCGCAGGCAAGGCTCTCGTAAAGGCAGGTCCTCAGCTTTAATCAACTGAAGCAACCCATCGATAAAATGAACCCGGCTGAAAGTTCTCAGCCGGGTTCTTCTGTATTTGTACGTAAAGTCAGGTCAATCACCTTCCGCAGACAAGGCGGTTGATCCGCCGGCCGCCCTTGAGGGTAATCCAGGTCTCGAAACCCGGGAGGTCTTCATTGAGAAGAATCACGCGGGCGCCGTTTTCAAGATGATTATAGACCGTGTCACCTCCTGTGTAACGACCGTAGCACATATATATGTCACCTGTCTTGACGACATAGTCATTGTCATGGTCATGCCCGTTGAAGACTCCTATGACGTTCCCGCACCCTACCATGGCGTCATACATTCCGGAATTGTAGTCCGGAGAGCAGCATTTCTCCATTCTGGTACCCCAAAGAGGCACGTCCTGATTTTCCGCGGCCCGGCCCATTTCAGGAAGCGGGATATGGAAAAAGAGGAGAGACGGTACGGGAACGCCTCCATTGGCCTCCGTGTAGCGCCCGCTCACATTGCGAAAACGCTCTATCTGCCCTGGCAATATCCATTCATAATGTTTCTCTTCCCAGTCATAAGACTGTGAATCAATCATATAAAGGACATTGACAAGTTCGCCGTCCCTTCCGTCCAGCTCGATTTCGAAATCAATGCAGCCATCCTCACGCGGAGGAAGCATATTGTACGGAATGGTACGGATTAGGTCATAGAACTCCTCGTTGCTGACCCCGTATTCCTTGTCGTGATTGCCGAAGGTCACGGCGAACGGAATCTTCCTGCCGGAAACCTGGCGCATGACCGTCTCCATTGCCTTTTCCACCGGCTTTCCATAGACCATATCACCCGTAAAGACCACGAGATCAGGCTTTTCCACCTTCAACACCTCACGGATCCGCTCCAATGCGATATCGGAGCGTGGGTCGTCCGGAATGTAATGGACGTCGGTGAACTGGACAATCTTGAATTCTCCCTTGCGGTTGAAGGCCATTCTCGTCTGGGAGAATGCCGGGATTACCGTGGCCAATGCCAATAATGCTGACAGGATTCGTTTCATGGTCATGATGTCTCAAAATGAGAAAAAGGGGGCTTTGCCAGCCCCCTGTCGATTTTGGTTTAAGATATTAGTTGAGAGGGACCTTTATAGCCTCTATTACAGCGCAATTGTTGTTGATGTGGTAAACAATCATACCGCCATCTGCAGCCTCCATACGTACAGCTGCGGAAGCACCTGCTGCAACAGCATCTTCTCCAAGATTGAAGCTGTGGGTCACAGGCTCTGCAACGACTGTCCTGGTAGCCACGTCAACAATCCTCATAGGCGGATTGCACCACTGCGGGAAGTATGTACCTCCTGATACGGCGAGATACTGCTTGCCGCCTATGGTGCGTACATCGAGCGCGTTAGGAGTATTGTTACTGTCGAGGATTGCTTCTGCAAGAGGAGTGCAGGCAAAGTTCTGGTCAACATAGTAGAGAACGTTCTCATCGTAGCATGAGAACACAGCACCGTCTGCAAGATTGTCAGAGAGAAGTGCGAATCCAGGGAAATTGTCAGGTGACTGCATCCAGTATCCGGCCAGCCAGCTGATACCTACGAATCCGGTCACTGTACCCTTGATATATGAGCCGACCTTCGCACCGTTCTCAATCTGCCAGCAGAGTACCATGTTGTCACCAGTCACACCTTCAACGCCTTCCCAAGGAGCAGCGATTGCAGCCTTGCCTGTTACATTGCCCCTTACGGAAAGACCTGCTCCTATATATGACGGATAGTACTCATCGTCATGGCAGGATACGAGTTTCTTAACTTCGCTTGAGCCAGGAGTCATGTAATAAACCTCGAAGAATACATAGTCAACCCAATAGTTCCAAACCCTGCTGCAGAATACGAGATTGCCTGCATCATCGTTTGTAATGTAACCAGGCTTCACGTTGCCAGTGTTAAGCTCACCCTTCTTCGCACCGGTAGCCTTGTCGAGGATGACAGGATAATTGCCGTCACCGGCACATACTACTACATCACCGTTGTAGAGAGCCATGGAAACGTTCGTAGGAACGGTCTCTTCCACAGTGTTCACATAAGAACCAGTCATTGCGACGTAATCTCTCATATCCACGCTCCACAGGCAGGATACTGGTCCGTTCTGAGCGACAGAGAACACATATTCCTCACCGGCTGCCATGACCTTGATGTCAGCATAGCGGACGTCATCAAAAACGTCATATGCATCAACTTTGAGAGCGATTCCCTGCTCGCCATATGCCTTGGTACCTGTAACCTTGATCCAGTTGCAGTCCGAAGGGACCTCTACATTCCAGTCGATATTGGTCATTGCCTTGATTACGACTTCTCCGCCTTCAGGGCCAACTTCTGCAGATGTCTCGACAAGAGCGAAAGCATCCACCTGGGCCTGGAGAACGGTAATCTCCTTCACGGCAGTCTCGCCTGCAGTAATCACGAGGGTAGCCTGGCGAGGATCATTGGCCTGTGTAGGCACGACGATGAGCCTGAGCCTTCCGTCAGCAGAAGTACCAGAAGCAGGTGAAACAGTCACCCAGTCCACAGACTCCTTGATTCTGGCAGTCCAGTCCACATTCGAGGTGAAAGTCACGAAAATGTCCTCATCCTCAGTTCCCTGGACAGGAACATTCACGACATCAGTGTCGCAGATGATTTCCGGAATGATCGGGTCATCTTCCTTGCAGCCCACCATCAGGATGGCCGCAAAAGAAACTAACAACGCTAACTTTTTCATTGTCAATAAAATTTAGTGGTTAATATTATTATCTGTTTGAAATTTCATCAAGTATCATCCAAATCTGGTACAAACCCCTCGGGACGTGGAAACAGCCTTTCCATTTGCCGCCCTTGAGCGGAAGAAGTACTTCTCCCCTGCGGTTGAGATAACCGTACCATTCAGGATAATCCGGATCCTTGAAACGGCTCCAGAGATAGTCGTCCAGACGGCGGAACCATTCGAGACATTTCCCGTTGCCGGTGAGCTGATAGCCTTTTATCATGGCAATTGCGCTTTCGAGATGTACCCACCAGAGTTTCTGGTCCCATTCGAGTTCCTGGGTAGGATAGCCCTTCCTGTCCATGAAGTAGAAGATACCTCCGTACTCCTTGTCCCAGCCATACTCGATTACGCTGAGCGAGATTTCCACGGCCTTCTCTATGAGGGCCTTGTCATTCCTGCGGATTCCGATATTCATCAGGAACCACATCGCCTCGAGGTCGTGCCCCGGATTGACCTTGCGTCCCTCGAAGCAGTCCACGAGGCTTCCGTCAGGAGCGAGATTCTCCAATATCACGCCGAGGTCAGGCTGGTAGAACACATCCACGATTTCGTGTACGCTCGTGTCTATGGTCTTCTCTATGAGTTCCGGATCGTCGATGATGTCCTCCACCTCGAGAGCCATGTTGCAGATAATCATCGGCAAGGCAAAATCCTTCATCGGGCGTGTCCCCGGGTATGCCTTGAGCCAGCGTCCCTTCGGATTGTCCCTTCTTTCGAGGATACGGCTGAAGGTCCGCTTTGCAATCTCTGCGTATTCGCTGCTGCCAGTCGCCTTGGCAAGCTGGGCGAAGGCCATGCAGGCGAATGTGTTTGAGAAAATGTTGTACGGCTGCACCAAAGGCTTTCCTTCTCTCGTAAGGGAGAAATAGAAATCATAGTTGCCGTCATGACCGTAGTTCTTCAGGAACTCGGCGCCCTGTATTGCTGCATCGAGCCATTCCTGACGTTTTTCGAGGCTGTTGTACAGCATCGCGAACATCCACACTTCCCTGCCCTGAAGCCAGATGAATTTGTCCGTGTCATAGACGCTTCCGTCTCTGTTCAGGCAGGAGAAATATCCTCCGAACTCCTTGTCCTGCGATTTTTCCAGCCAGAAAGGAAGGACATTGTCGAGCAGTTCGCTTCTGTAGCGTTCTGCCAATTGCTTGAAATTGTCCATTAATTTATATATCAATTATTTTACTGTTTCCAAATACTCGTCGAATGCCTTCTTGATGTCATTCCAATAGTTGTACATCCTGATATGACAGAGATCGAAGAAGAACATTCCGTCCGTGCTGGAATTGATGCATGCATCCACAATTTGCGGCATGAGCGAACCCTGTCCGCCTTCGGTGAATCCAGTGCAGTTTCCGATGTCAGGTCCTCCGGAGAAAGGCACATCTCCCTTAAAGAGCCCAGCAGCCTGCTTGCAGAATCCCTGCATGGTCCATTCGCCGGAACCATATATGCTTGAAGCAGCAGCGTATGCGCCGATGAACATATAGTCGCAATGGTCAGCATAGCCGAAATCCTTGTAATTGCTCCCGGCCCAATAGTAGCCGTCTGCCTTCGGGTCGTACTTAGGGCTTGCCCAGTTCACGCCCGAATAATAATAGCTTGAATACCAGCCGCCTACATAGCACCCGAACTTGATCTTGGAATTGACCGAATGAACCTTGTCAGCCGCCTTGACCACGAAATCGTGGATAACCTTGGCCCTGTACTCCAGCCATTGCTTGGTAATGTCTGAGACCGGCTTCCTGAGTTCCGTCTGTCCGGCGGACATCACGGCACCAGGCCAAGAGGACACCTTCTTCCCGATATACTCTTCGAATCCGGCTCTCATATTGTCCGAGAAGTCGCTCTGGAGGCTGTAGTCATCGAATCTGCAACGGTCGAGGATGATTCCGTCAACGTCATATTTGGCGAGGTCCCCGATAATGCCGAGGACATATTCCTGCACCTCAGGATTGACAGGAGAAAGGAATTTGGCACCATAGTCGGTGGAATCATCGAGAAGGTCCATCGTGCTCACAAGCCCGCCCGAGGTATTGACCACGGATGCCCAGGATTTCTTCGAGGAGTCGGTGAACAGCATGCCGTCAGAGCCGAGGCCGTAAGGGCAGAGACATCCTCCGGTAAAAGTATTCATGACCGCATGCACCCTGAGGCCCTGCTTGTGAGCCTCGTCTATGAATGCCTGGAGATAGTCGAAGTCGGCTGTCCTGTTGATGAACCTGTAGCCGGAAGATGTCCAGCAGTCCATCCTCTTCTGCAGTTCGGCATGAG
The DNA here is from genome assembly GCA_051869955.1 of Candidatus Cryptobacteroides sp. Lineage (GTDB taxonomy): Bacteria > Bacteroidota > Bacteroidia > Bacteroidales > UBA932 > Cryptobacteroides. The sequence goes on along the minus strand of JBJEBJ010000077.1, from coordinate 15,203 downwards.
TTGACTTGAACATGACTCCGCCGTTGGTCGGGCGCACATCCACGACGAGATCAGTGAACCCGACATCCTTGCATTTCGCTATCTCCTTGACAATCTGATTCTTGTCATTGGCAAATTCCTCCCAGTTGCCTTCGCAGCTCACCCAGACATAGCGGTTCTTGCCTTTCTGGACAGGGGTCGGATCAGTGCCCGGGCCCGGGTCAGGACCTGGTTCCGGCGTGACCGGAGTATCAGGATCATCCCATGGCCAGTCCGGAATTGTCGCAGGCTTCTCGCATGAGAAGAGCAGCATTGAGGCTGCAAGCAGAAAATATGTGATTGTCCTTTTCATCATTTCATCATTAATGTACATGCCACGGAACGTTGTGAACCGTCAGACGGTTTTATCGTCTCCTTGCCGCACACGAGCATGCAGCTGGAACCGCCCCCGTCGAGATTGATCGCTTCAGTACATCCCAGTCCTTTCATCATTCCGGCCACCTCTGCGGTCGTCAATCCCTTCACGCCTGCAGTCATCTCCCTTCCTTCGCATACGAAGAAGACAAGTTTGCCGTCTGCTGTTACACCCACGGCAGTCCTCGGATTGTTCTTGTCGCAGCCGACGTCGGAAAGGAAAAGCTCTGCCTCATAACTGTTAACGACCTCTCCTCCTTTGAGAAGGACGGGGCCTCCTCCGACTCCCCACCTGGCATCGAGAACTTCAGCTCCGTCAGGGAAAGTGGCGGAAGGAACATTGAGAGGACTCGAGCTCCAGCTGTTCGGGGCAGGCTGAGGATAGACATAGGTCTTGCCGTCAGCATTGCTGAAATAGGTCCATGCGGCCTTGGCCTTGCCTGAAGCATCGAGCAGGAGGGCTGCACGTGTAGGATAATATATCTTTTTCCAGTCCTGCGAGGTATAGTTGATGTTCTGGGCGAGTATCTCACCGTCCTTCACCGCAAGACTCATGGGATAGGTCTTGCCTCCGTCGAGATAGAAATAACCTCCGTTGATGATGACAGCAGGCTTTTCTTCCTCATAGACCGCAGAAGGAGTCCTCAAGGATTCATCCGCCCCGTCGAGCTCGGGATCCCTGACACTCCAGATATCTACGGATGCCTTGGAAAGGTCCGCAATCGCAGCGTAGGCCACGACAGCCTTGTCATCTACCTTCCCAGGAGACTTGAGCACCTGAATATATTCAGGGAGGCCCTTGTAATCAGAGCTTACATCTTTCCATTCCGGCTCCTCTTTCCCCGGTTCCTCAACGGGACCCACAGGAATTTCCGGAGTATCAGGATCGTCCCACGGCCAGTCCGGAATCTGCTCCTGCCCTGAGCAGGCGCAGATTGCCGGCAAAGCCGAAAGCAGTAATGTAGTTATGAATAATCTTGTCTTGTACATGATCAGTCACGTTTGATACAGTCAGCGACGAATCCTCCGATTGCACCGCAATAATGGTCGTAATAGTAGATGAATATCTTGAATCCGTCGGAAGACTGGGTGATGAGCACGTCTCCGCAGGACATCGTACCGTCCGCGTTCACTGTATTGGCAGTCTCTATAGGCATGGACTCGGTTGAGAGCACGAGACCCGGAGCCGAGTCGAACTCTCCGTCGAGAGCTGACGGATCATTCACATTGTAGAGGTACAGTACAGGTATTCCGCCCCATGCAGGGAAATGCGCGAGATTGAGCATCGCTGCATACTGGACATTGTTGAACTGCATGCTCGCGGCCTGGTTCGTGTTCCATGCCCATGCATTACCGTTGCTTGACGGAGTGCCGTAACGGATGGAGAGTGAAGGGTCGATGTAATCGAATGAAACTCTGCCGTATGATGCATAAAGATATCCACCGTCCGGCTTGCCGTTAGCCGATACCAGAGCCGAGCCATTTACAGGCAGACTTCCCCAGCTTACCTCCGGGAGGGTCTTGGCTGATATGTCCACAGGCTTGCCAGCGGTCACGGTAACCTGGATGAACTGGTTGGCGGCAGTCACGCCGTCAATACCCTCGTAGAGAATAGTTATGACAGCATCCTGGTCAATGTTTCCGCAGACCTCCATCTTGCCTCCGCGAGGAAGGGCGATACCGAGGCCGTCCACAGTACAGAAGAGTTCAGGAGCAGTTTTCACGGACTTGGTCCTGTAAATATTCAGGGCACCCTCGTATGGATCCATATCTATATGATTGCAAATCAGGAGGTTTCCGTTGTCGTCACTCGCGATTGAGCCCGGTTCTGCAGATCCGAGGTTGATTTCCCCGAGCTTGGTGCCGGTCTGTCCGTTGATATAAATCGGGGTCGAACCGTCGCCTTCGCATACGATGAGATAACCCTCTATGCCCGCGATGGACGGATTGACGCTGGCGAAGTAGTCAGGCAGTCCGAGACGGGACTTAGGGTCGAGATTGAAGAGAGGCCTTACAGACTCCAGGTTGAAGCCTCTGCGGATCTTCGTCGGCACGGCCTTCTCCGTGACATACTCATACTCCTTGCCGGAATGGGATGTGATGACAATCTTCTGGGGCTCGTTGTAATCCCTGGCTACGGAGAGGTCTGTCTTAACGGAAGCATGTGCAGACACCTCCATGGATGCCGTGCAGCCGGAAAGATCATCCACGGTATAGAGGAAAAGTTTCCTGTTGTCATTGTCCACGAACGCATCGAAAGTACCGCAATTCGGGCCGGTAAGGGTCATGCCCATGACGGAAGCCTTGTCGGATTTCTTTCGTTTCCCATAGAGGACAAGGTCATATGACTTCCCGTACTGGTCGGTATAGGTGAACTTGGTCTCGTTGTTGAGATCCAGGACCGAAAGAGGCGGGTCGATGGTGCAGTTGTTGTCCAGCTCCGCCCTGATACGGACATGTGTCATCGCCGTCATCGGAGTGCCGCTGTCATCAGACTCCTCAGGGAAATAGTAAGGCACAGGCATGACGAGGATGCCTTCGTCCAGCATCTCCTGGGTCACCTCGAGTTTTGCAAGGACAGAACCCTCGTACTGGCCCGAAGTGAAATATGCGCTGACCGAAGTAAATCCCTGACGTTCAGCGTCCGGAAGTATGTATTCAGGCTTCTGGCATGAATAGGCCATCGCCAGAGCCGCTATTGCAAATGCTGATATGATTCTTTTCATTGTCTTCAATATTATTTCCACTCAGGGAACTGGTCAACCAAAGAATTGCTGCGGAGCTCGGATGAAGGGAGAGGGAACCTGTACAGTTTCTGCGGGAAATTGCGGTCCTTGTCATCCACAGACACATATTTGTATGTAAATTCGCCCGTATCGGCATCCTTCGTGATCTTGAGCCCGTGAATCTGGTAGCCTGTAAGGCCTTCAGGATAGGCTTTGTGAGCCACGCCCCAGCGGCGCAGGTCCCAGTACCAGAGTCCCTCGTAACTGAGTTCGACTTTCCTTTCCTGGCGCAATGCTGCCCAGAGAGCACTGCCCTCGACAGAGACCGCAGGGAGACCGACACGTGCACGGATGCGGTTCACAAGCTTCTCGGCTTCGGCTTCGTTTCCGGTCTTGAAGCAAGCTTCGGCCTTGTTCAGGAGAACCTCAGCATAACGGATGATGGAGAGCGGCTGTGTACCATTGCTATATTTAATCACGTCATGGTTCTCATCCACAATCTTGCGGAGGAAATAACCTGTAGTGCTCCTTCCGTTAGGCTCCGGATCGACATTCCATTCGCAATATCCGTCAGCACCGCCTACAAAAGACTCGATGTTGCGACCCTTCCATGGTGCTCCGTTATAGAGAATCGTAGCCTGGAAACGAGGTTCGAGCAATTCGTAAGGAGGAATATTTGTGGTCTCGCCATGCCATTCGCTCCAGTCAGGGAATCCGCCGGTCGCAAGCTCGTATGACTCAACCATTTCCTGGGTCGGAGTGCCGTATCCGCCGCCTTTCTGGCCATAAATGGAGTAGTCTCCTCCAGGAGTATAGTAGTAGTCGAAACTGTGGGTCACGTCGTCTGCGCGACTGAAGAGATACTGGAGAATGACTTCCTGGTTGCCGACAGTAGAATAAGAGTCGGCATAATTGCCGGCAAGGTCATATCCCAATGCTGCCACTTCCTCAGCTGCCGTAATGACAGCCTGATAATAGTCCTTCGGATCCTGACCGGCAGCCTCCATTCCGTTTGCAGCATAAAGCATTGACCTGGTGATGAATGCATAAGCCATTCCCTTGTCAATACGTCCGCCGGCATTGGCCTTGGCCGGAAGTTTGTCAGCAGCATATTTGAGATCGTCAAGAATGAAATTCCAGCAATCCTTCTCGGAGCTGAGAGCCTTGTCCTTGGAGATTGCGGCAAGGTCACGGTCATAGAGAATGACCTCTTTGTATCTCTTCACGAGGTCAAAGTAGAGATAAGCCCTCATGAAGCGGATTTCTCCCTCGAGGCGGATCTTGTCCCCGGAAGACATCTTTCCGTAATTGTCAAGATTGTAAAGGGCCTCGTTGCAACGGCGGATGGCTCCGTACCACGAGCTCCAATACCCAAGATAGGTATCCACGTATGATGCGGTGAGCGTAGTCTCGTCACCATAGGCAATCTCGCTCGGGATGAAGCAGAGGGAATTGTAATTGTAAGAACCGTATTTCATCATGTCCGTGAGGGACTCTGTAAGACCCGCAAGACACTGGTTCATAAGCACATCGTAGGTATAGCTGTAGATATAGTTGACAGCCATCTCCGCATTCTCCGTGCTCTCCCAGATTACCTTGTCGGACACGCTGTCCGTCGGAGTCATGTCGAGGAAGTCGGAGCAGGACACCGCAGTCACCGCAACGGCGGCAGCCGCCATATATTTAGTAATAAGTTTCATACTATCAACAAGTTTAGAATGTGATGGAAATACCGCCCATGACAAGGCGCTGCTGCGGATAATAACCGTTGTTCACACCCGGGGACTCAGGGTCGATACCCTTAGGAAGTCCGTCGATGGTGAAGAGGTTCTGGCCCTCCACGAAGATCCTGAGTGACTGGATATTGGCTTTCTCCATCCACTTCTTCGGGAATGTATAGCCGAGCTGGGCTGTCTTGAGCCTGATATATCTTCCGTTCCTGAGCCAGAATGTGGAAGCAAGACCGTTGTCTCCACCGTGCCCGGTATTGCTGAGCGTCAGGCGAGGCATGGTGCCGTCCTTGTTGTACTCGCTGTAAGCATTCTCTACCAGATACAGAGGAGAGTTGGCTCCCTCCTTGAAAGTCTGGGTCCAAACGGTATTGTCATCGTAACCGTTGTAATATGTTCCGGTGAGGGAAACATCGAAGAGAGCGCCGCCGGTGAACTGGGCATTGAGGTCAATGCCGCACCAGTTGATTGCGAGATTGAGACCGTAGGTGAGCTGAGGACGGTTAGGACGGCCTACAAGGCCCTTGTCCTGGGTGTCAATCTTGCCGTCTCCGTTGATATCCACATATTTGATGTCACCGAGGCAAGGACGGGTTCCGTACCAGGCGGAATTGTCAATCTCCTCTTCGCTCCGGTACAGTCCGTCAGCCTTCCAGGCGAGGAATGAACCGACCGGAGTACCCACAATCTTCTGGATTTCAGGAGCGTTAGGGTCGTCCTTGTACCTGAGCCAGCGGGTCTTGGAATATGTGACCGAGGCGCCAACCTGATAATAGAAAGGTCTGCCGGCCACCATCACGCTGTTCTTGTGGGTGATGGAGAAGTCCACTCCCTTGGCGTCAATCTCGTTGTAGTTGATCCAGTCCGGATAGTAGCCTCCCATTGATGAAGGGAAACCGGATGACTGGGCCGTCAGCATGTCGTAGGTGTAATTGTAGAAGACATCAAGTTCGGCAGTAAGCTTGCCCTTCCACATTGACACATCCATACCGACATTGTAGGAGAGAGTCTTTTCCCAGGTCAGGTCAGGACTCGGAACAGCCGTCGAATAGTAGGCGTTGTTGCTGCCGGTGTTGTATATCACCTTGCTTCCCCACTGTGAATATGTACTGAGGAACATGTATTCGCTCACATAGTCATTTCCGAGAAGTCCCACGGATGCCCTGAGTTTCAGGTCATCGAGGAAACGGGCGCCCGACATCCATTTTTCCTTGGCCATGTTCCATCCGATTGAGCCGGAAGGGAAGAAACCCCAGCGGTTGGAACGCATACCGGCGAATTTGTAGGAGCCGTCATAACGTCCCGTGAACTCAGCGAGATAACGCTCGTCGTAATTGTACCTTGCCCTGAACACGTAGCCGGCGCTTCTTGAAGCTGAACTCCAGCCTCCGATCGGGCTCTCTTCAGGAGTACCGTTGGAAAGTTCCGGAAGGGAGGCGAAAGGAATCTCCTTGGCGTATGCGGAAAGTCCGTTGCCCTTGTAGTCTCGGGCTTCCATAAGTGCAAGAATGTCAATATTGTTCTTGCCGAAAGAATTCACATAGCTGAGGCTGGCCTGGCCGGTCAATGACTGGGAGTAGGTCGTGCCCTCTCCGAGCTGGTTTCCGGAGCCGTCACCACGAGGGTCAGTCACCTTGTTCCATGCAAACTCACCTGTAGCGGCATCCCTGGTATGCGAATATACATAGTATGGGGTATTGAGATTCTTGTTGTAGGAATTCCCGTAGGCGTATGAACCTGCTACCTTGAGCTGGAGTCCCTCCACGCCTGGAATGTCCATGGCGAGGGAGATATTGGCCGTCACGTCCATTCCCTTGGTCTTCTTGTAGCCTGACTCATAGATGGCTGCAAGAGGAGACTGGGGAAGTCCCGTGTTCTTCTTGATGGAAGCGGTGTAGAGTCCCTCATATTTCTCCGGCAGGTAAGGGTGCATCTGGATGGTCTGGTTGCCTATGGAGAGCCATCCGGTCTCGGAATATCCGGAATCGTCACCTCCGCCGGAATTGTAGGCAGGAGTCTCCCTGTTGGAAATCACTCCGGAGAGACCTGCGGTGAATGTGAAGTATTTTGCAAAATTGGACTCGACATTCAAACGCATATTGTAGCGCTTGTAGTTGAAATTGTCGATGTTACCCTGCTGTCCGAGATAGCCTAAGGAAGTGAAATAACGGAGTTTTTCATTACCTCCCTGGACGGTGATATTATGCTTCTGCGTAAGGCCTACGCCGAACACTTTGTCAATGTAGTTGACATTGTCCCATCCGTCGGTAGGGTCACCGTTGGTCATCATCTCGACCTGCTCCTTGGTGAAATACGGAACGTACTGGTCAGGGCTGCTGATGTCTCCCCTTGCAAGGCGGTCCATCATGTCGGCCACATTGTAATAATATGCGAACTGGGGGCCGTCCATGAATTTCGGGAAATTCGCGTTGAACGATGCTCCGATGGACATGTTATAGTTGATACGGGTGCTGCCTTTGTCTCCTTTCTTCGTTGTGACGATAATCACGCCTCCGGATGACTGGAGACCGTAAACTGCTGCAGACGAGGCATCCTTCAATACTGAAATGCTCTCGATGTCAGCCGGGTCAATGTCATTGATATTGCTTACCGGGAATCCGTCCACGACGTATGAAACGCCATAGATGGAACCGCGGATACGGAGCGAAGCCTGGTCAAGTCCCGGCTCTCCGGACTCCTGGACTGAAGATATGCCCGGAAGCTTTCCGGCAAGAATCTGGGAGACATTGGTCGAAGGGGCTTTCAGGAGTTCGTCTCCCTTGATGGAAGAAACCGCAGCCGTCATTGAGGACTTCTTCTGTGTTCCGTAGCCGACAACTATGGTCTCCTCGATATAGGAAACGTCCTCTTTCATAACCACATTCAATGTCTTGAGAGAACCGTCAGCGATGAAAGTCTGGTCTGCAAGGCCGAGACTCGAGAAGAGTATCACGTCTCCTTTCTTCACTGAAAGGGCGTATGAACCGTTCTCATCAGTTAGCGTACCGTTGCTGGTACCCTGTACGAGGACAGCCACTCCCGCGAGAGGCTGCCCGTCGGCATCCGTCACCTTACCCTTGACCGATGGCTGCGCAATGGCATTGACAGCCGTCAGCATGAAGGCGGTAGCGACAATCAGATATCTGAAAATGGTTTTCATGATAAATATTGATATGATTTATTATTGAATATTCCCTGCATTTTTCATTGCAGCCCCGAGATCATCCCAGAGATGATGCTTGTTCAGGTGGACAATATCGAAGACCATCACACCCTCCGTGCTCTTGAGAGCCTGTTCCACTGCCGGACGGAAGAGGGAGAAATCGTCGAGATACTGCTCCACATATATGGAGCCTATCACCGGAACCACGCCGCATGTAACCTTCTTCGCAATCTCGGCTCCGCCTTCCACGCTATAGCAATATGTCAGGCTGTTGTCCATTCCGGCTTCTGTCCTGCGGCCCACTACTCCGGTAGCCCTGTCCACATCGTCCTTGGTAATGAACGAATAGTACAGGCCTGTCATATATATGTCAAGTTCCTCGGCATAGCCGGTATTCTTGTAATCCTCCGTGGCCCATGCCTCGTACTCAGGCACTTGGGACGGGTCGTACTCCCTGCTGGCCCAGTTAACGCCCACATGGAAATATGTAGGATACCAGGCCCCTGTGTAATCGCCAATTATCAGGTCCGGATTCACGGCCTTGAGTTCCTTGTGCGCGCGTACCACGAAATCATGTATCGTGGCGGCCCTGTATTCCACCCATTTCCTGAAGTATTTGCCATAGGCATATTTCTCCCGCTTCCGGCCGTTTTCGTCATACCAGGAAAGAATGTCCTCCGGGAAATTCTCAACCGTGACACCGGCATATTCCTCGAACTGCTTTTTGGACAGCTCGCTGAAATCGGATGTAATCTCATCATAGCGCAGACGGTCGAATATGATTCCGTCCATTTCCGGGTATTTCGAAGCGAATTCCTTGAGGATATCTATCTGATATTGCTGCACTTCCGGATCCGCAGGATTGAGCATTCCGTTGTAATTGGTCTTTATCTCCGATATCGGGGTGAGCTTGCCGTCGTGATAGCAGATGCTCTGCCAGTCAGCCTTGTCAGTATATATTATTCCCCTGTCAAAGAAATTGTGGCCGCCGGCAAATATGTTCAGGGAGCCGAATACCTTGAGGCCCAGCTGGTGTCCGTACTTGATGAACCAGCCGAACATGTCGTAGTCCCTTGGCCTTGTGACACCTTCCCAGTCGCCCATGTAAGGAGCTATGGAACTATCATAAAGAACCTCGCCCATAATGGATTTCATATCGACAACGACATTGCCGAATCCGAGGTCACGGCATTTCTCGAGGTAGAACAATATGGAGTCCGGAGTTGACAGAGTCGCATAGTTGGCCTCGCAGTCGAACCACATATAATTATGGTTAACTCGCTGATTATCAGGCTTGCAGCTAATCAGCAGGAGCGATGCCGCAATCAGTAATTTTAAAAACAGGCGGTTATTTAGCTTCATAATTTTATTAATTTCGCTACAAATATACAATATTTTTAATAATACAAAGAAAGTTTGAATTGATTTTTAAAAAATTTTATTATATTTGCATCAACACCTTGAATATATTCAACATCATGACAAACCGAAGAGACTTCATTAAAAAAGTAGCGGTCACCGGTGCAGCTTCGATTGCCGCACCTTCGCTTCTTAGTTCCTGCTCATCTGAATCTGGCAAAGGCCAGTATATATCTACTGCCGAAAGCCGTCTCATTGTCCCGAAAGACAACGGCCTGCGCATCACGGGAACCTTCCTCGACGAGATATCCCACGACATTCCTCACCAGAACTGGGGCGAGAAAGAATGGGACCAGGACTTCGCATACATGAAGGCAATCGGCATAGACACAGTGATTGACATCCGTTGCGGATACCGCAAATTCATAACCTACCCGTCACCTTATCTGCTTAAGAAAGGCTGCTACATGCCTTCGGTGGACCTCATAGACATGTTCTGCCGTCTCGCCCAGAAACACGGGATGACATTCTACCTGGGCCTCTATGACTCGGGAGTCTATTGGGATACCAAGGACATGAGCCATGAGATCGAGGACAACAAATTCGTCATCGACGAAGTATGGAAGATGTACGGGGAGAAATATAACAGTTTCGGAGGATGGTATCTAAGCACCGAGATAAGCAGGGACACCATAGGAGCCGTTGATGCCTTCCACGCGATGGGAAAACAGTGCAAGGACGTTTCCGGAGGACTTCCAGTGTTCATCTCGCCCTGGATTGACGGCAAAAAGGCCATAATGGGAACCGGGCTCAAGGTCAAGGACGGAGTCAGTGTGGAAGATCATGAGAGGGAATGGAACCAGATTTTCGCCGGCATTCACGATGTGGTTGACGCCTGCGCTTTCCAGGACGGGCACATCGACTATGACGAGCTGGATGCATTTTTCAGCGTAAACAAGAAACTTGCAGACCGTTACGGAATGCAGTGCTGGACCAATGCCGAGACATTCGACAGGGACATGCCTATCAATTTCCTCCCTATCAAATTCGACAAGCTCAGGCTGAAGCTTGAGGCTGCGAAACGTTGCGGATACGACAAGGCCATTACCTTCGAATTCCCGCATTTCCTCAGCCCACAGTCCGTCTATTCTGCAGCCGGCAACCTCTACAACAGATACAAGGAGTATTTCAATATTGACTAATTGCGGTTCACATGCGACACCAAGGTACAGCATACGTCATTTTCCTGGCAGCAGTCGCTGCCATCGGAGGAATTCTGTTCGGATATGACACAGCCGTCATTTCCGGCACCACCGACATCGTAAGAAACCAGTTCTCCCTCAGCGCTTCCGGAGAAGGATGGTATGTGGGATGCGCCCTGATAGGCTCTATCATAGGAGTTGTCTGCGCCGGCAGCCTGAGCGACTACTTAGGGCGGAAGATTACCATGCTCATTTCAGCCATATTCTTCAGCGTCAGTGCAATAGGATGCGCAGTATGCGGAAGTTTCCCTGCCCTTGTCATTTTCAGGATAATCGGCGGAGTCGGAATCGGCGTTGTCTCCATAGTTTCCCCTATATATATTTCCGAGATTTCCCCTGCCCGCATCCGGGGCACTCTCGTATCGCTCTACCAGCTCGCCGTGACTGCAGGATTCCTGCTCGCATATCTGGCCAACTGGATAATCGACGCGGGGATTGACCCGTCATCAGTTGACGGAAGTCTGTGGACAAGGATGTTCAATGCCGAGGCATGGCGCGGAATGCTCGGAAGTGAAACCCTTCCTGCCCTGCTCTTCCTGTTCGTGATATTCTTTATCCCTGAAAGCCCTAAGTGGTTGATCATCAAGGGCAATACTGACAAAGCCAGGAGAATCCTCTCGAGAACCATGTCCTCAGAAAAAGAAATCAGCAAGGAGGTCGAAGTCACCAAGTCATCCCTCGGTGAAGACAAGGGTAAATGGTCCGACCTGCTCAAGCCGGGGATTCTGACCGCCGTTCTCGCCGGATGCGCCATCGCCATACTCGGCCAGTTCATGGGTGTCAATGCAGTACTCTATTATGGCCCGAAAATATTCTCCGACGCAGGATTCGACAATCCGATGTTCTCCACTGTGCTTGTCGGCTTGGTGAATTTCGCAACGACGATACTCGCGGTCTTCATAATCGACAGGGTGGGACGCAAGCAGCTGATATACTGGGGAGTAAGCGGAATGATCATCTGCCTGCTCGCCATCGGGACATATTTCTGTGCCGGTCCGTCACTCGGTCTCGGCAACGGGTTCATGCTCACATTCTTCCTGGCATACGTATTATGCTGTGCCATTTCAATTTCCGCAATAGTTTTCGTACTTTTGTCGGAGATGTACCCGAACGCAATCAGGGGACGCGCCATGTCATTGGCAGGGCTCATGCTCTGGGTCGGAACATACCTCGTCGGGCAACTTACTCCGGTATTGCTCGAATGGAGCCAGGCGGGAACTTTCTTCATTTTCGCAGTGATGTGCGTGCCATATATGCTGATAATGTGGAAAGTCATACCCGAGACTACCGGAAAGACTCTCGAGGAAATCGAGGAATATTGGACACACTGACACGGCATGAACTCATTCTTGAATTTTTCTGACAACAAAAGCGCCGCGCTGAAACAGGCCATCCTCGGCAAGTTCATCAGCGAGGGCACTGACAGCATTGCCGACATGAGCCGGGAAACCGGGGCAAGCATCCCGACGATAACGAAACTCGTCGGAGAAATGATAGACGACGGTATCATCGAGGAAGTCGGAAAGCTCGGCACAACGGGCGGTCGACGCCCGAGCATCTACGGCCTGAACCCGTCGGCAGGATATTTCATCGGGGTCGAGATACGGAATCACCACATCAGCATGGCCATCACGAATTTCAAGGGAGAGGCCATTGATTTTCAGGAAGATATCTCATACGTACTCGAGAATAACGAAGAATCGTTCCGGTCTTTCTGCGCATTCCTGAAACAGCATGTGGAGAAGACCGGTATTGACCTCAGCAAGGTCCTCGCCTACGGGTTCAATCTTTCCGGCCGCGTCAACAACGAAACCGGATACTGTTTCAGCTACTTCATCGGAGAAGACAGGCCTATATCGCAGGTTTTCAAGGAGGAACTCGGGACCTGCGTTTTCGTGGAGAACGACTCACGTGCAATGACTTACGGAGAGTACATCTGCGGGGCCGGCAACAATGAGAAGAACATGATCTTCCTCAACGTGACCTGGGGTCTCGGTATGGGAATGATTATAGATGGGAAGCTTTCATACGGAAAGTCCGGATTCTCGGGCGAGATCGGGCATTTTCCGATGCTCAACAACGACCAAATCTGCCAATGTGGAAAGACCGGCTGCCTCGAGACAGGAGCTTCCGGCTCGGCCGCCCACAGAATCGTGATGGAGAAACTTGCCGAGGGAAGAGCTTCGGTATTGTCCGGAACACTCAAGGAGAAAGGTCATATCTCGCTCGACGACATCATCAAGGCAGTAGATGAAGAGGACGTGCTGGCAATCGAGGTCATCGAGGAAATCGGGAGCACGCTTGGGCGGGCAATAGCCGGCCTGATCAACCTGTTCAATCCAGAACTTGTAGTAATTGGTGGAAAAGTCTCTGCGGCAAAGGATTATCTGATGCTGCCCATCAAGAGCGCCGTTCAGAAACATTCCCTTAACATGATAAACAGGGACACTACCATAAAATTCTCGAAGCTCGGCAAGAAATGCGGCCCGATCGGTGCCTGCATGCTGTCGAGAAGCAAGCTACTCGGACTGTTATAAACTTCGGACCATAACACTTTCATGAACAAACGGATAGCTTCCATAGACATACTGCGCGCCATAGCAATCATCGGTATGATATTCTGCGCGAACATCGGATTCGGTTCAGGGCTGCCTGCCTGGATGTTCCATGCGCAGTGTCCTCCTCCGACCTATGCATTCGACCCGTCAGTTGCGGGAATCACATGGGTGGATCTCGTGTTCCCGTTCTTCCTGTTCTCGATGGGTGCGGCATTTCCTCTCGCGATGAGAAAAAGAATCGAAGGCGGTGCAACGCTTGGGGCAATCACCCTGCAGCTTGCCAGGAGATGGGCGACCCTCGTATTGTTCGCATTGGTAATCGGCAACAGCAGCTACAACATCCACAGTTCCGCAAGGCCGGAATGGCAGGTCCTTCTCTTCCTCATTGCCGTCTGGGTTGCAATGTTTCTTTCGATAGTCAGGGCCGAAAGACGTCAAGTCAATATCGCCGGGGTCTTGCTGATATGCATCCTTGCAGCGGTACTGAGATTCTGGTTCGGCATTCCTTTGGACAAAGGCACAAGCGACATCATAATCATGATTCTCGCCACGACAGCGTTCTGGGGCGGCCTGATATGGGTTCTTACCCGTGATGACATCCGCCTCCGCTGGCTTGTCATCCTGTTCGTCGCTGCCGTCAAGGCCGTGGACTCGTACATCCCTGAAATGACATCCGCAATCCATGTCCCGGGCTGCATTTCCTGGCTATTCAGCTTCGGATGGCTCCAATACCTGCTGATTGTCCTTCCGGGTTCAATTGCCGGGGACATGATCCTGAGACACAGCAGAAGCGGGAAGTCACTGACATTCAGCTGCCGTTCAGTTGCCGCGGGATTCATTGCACTCGCCGCCGTGCTTGTCCAGCTATGGGGACTGTACCTGAGGGTGGTCCTGATTGATTTCATTGCAAGCTCCGTTCTCGCTGTCGTCTTTGCTGTCCTTGCGGGGAAAGACCGCAACGTTTATTCCTGGACCGGCCTTACCGGTTTTGCACTCCTGCTGGCAGGCATCGCTTTCGACCCGATTGACGGAGGCATCGCCAAGGACTATTGCAATCTCTCCTACCTGTTCACCACATGCGGAATGGCCCTCCTCACGACATCATTCCTGCTGATGCTCGAGTTCCATTTCCACTTCCAGAGCAAGTTCCTCAGCGGAATCGGACAGAACCCGATGGTGGCCTATACCGTCACGAGTTTTGCGATATATCCTGTGCTCACCCTGCTCGGCATCTCTCCCCTCCTCCACTCCCTCGCCTCCGGCAACCAATTCTGGGGCATCCTCCAGGGCCTCATCCTCACTGGCCTCATGATGTGCGCCACCCTCCTCTGCACGCGGGCGAAATTGTTTTGGAAGAGTTGAATGGACTCAACCCAGAGAGCCGGGGTTTTCCGGGCCTGTCCGGGACTGCTCATAAAATTGTCAACGAGAATGCCCGAAATGCCAGGCCTTCAAGCTTTCATAGCTTTCATTAAACTCCCTTTCTCTTCGGCGGTCATCACTGGAATAGAACAGATAGCTATTTTCAAGATCACTGCCTCTATACTCATCCCCAAGCACGGGATGCTGCCTGATTAGCCATTTGCACCGATTGTGCATTGACAAAAACCTATGGTACAGCGGCAATACCGGGCGCTCACTATTTTCGTCCTGAACCCAGAAGATATCAGAGCAGAAGGAGCATACTCCAGCGGCATTTTCATAGCATTGATACGCCTGCCTGAAGTATCCCAGATTAAGGAAGAATCGTGCATATTCTTCCCAAGCCCTGCTTCTGGCAATTAGCCAGCCCACTTCATTCACGTAATCCAATGACTCAATACGGGCAATCTTCTCTTCATACGGCAGCTTTAATTCATTCACAAGGGACGGGATCATACGTACCTGGCCATTTTCGGTCCTGGCAACGAGGAAATAAGATTTGGATTTGTTCTCCATATCACACAACAGTTTATCAATCTGAAATTCCCGCATTCGCTGTAACCATTTGACGCCACCCTCAAAATAATCTG